>JAISRZ010000042.1 GCA_031273455.1 Deltaproteobacteria bacterium
AAAAGATTAAAATCCATGATACCAATAAAGGCCACTTTAGGAAGCTCAATATAGTTTTGGCCAATAACTAGAGAACCACTAAATAACCTAGAGCAATAATACAAAGCGCGTTCAGGGAAACGGCTCCACCCTAAGGCTAAGCGTCTGGGGTCATGGCTTCTGGGGTCAAAAGCCGCCTAACCCCTTTCGACTCCACCTAAAGCCCCAGCTTCTGGGGTCAAAGCTTCTGGGGTCAAAAGCCGCCTAACCCCTTTCGACTCCACCTAAAGCCCCAGCTTCTGGGGTTAAGGCTTCCGGGATCAAGGCTTCTGGGGTCAAAAGCCGCCTAACCTCTGACGGCTCCACCTAAAGCCCCAGCTTCTGGGGTTAAGGCTTCCGGGATCAAAACTTCTGGGGTCAAAAGCCGCCTAACCTCTGACGGCTCCACCTAAAGCCCCAGCTTCTGGGGTCAAAACTTCCGGGGTCAAAAGCCGCCTAACCCCTAACGGCTCCACCTAAAGCCCCAGCTTCCGGGGTCAAAACTTCTGGGGTCAAAATAGGGCCGGGCGTGGGCGGGGTTAAGGAATGGGCCACGGACATCAAAAGCTTAATCCGGTTAATCTGATTAACCTCCGAAGCCCCGGGGTCATAGTCCACCGCCGCCAGGTTCGAGCCGGGGTACCGCCGTTTTAGCTCCTTAACCACCCCTTTGCCGGTGATGTGGTTAGGTAAGCAACCAAAGGGCTGGAGGCAGAGGACATTATTGACGCCCTTTTCCAGCATTAAGGCCATGTCCGCGGCCAAGAACCAGCCTTCGCCGTTCTGGAGGCCTAAAGAGACTAAGCTTTCCCCGGCCTTTTTGAGCTCTAGAAAGGCGTTTAAGTGGCCAAACCTCGGGTAAGGGCCGATCGCCTCCCGGATAATCTCCCGGTATTTTTCCACCACCCAGATTAAGCCTAATGAGCGCCACTTCTTTAATCGGCCCCCAGCCATGACTTCGGCCCGAAAGACCTCATCGTACAGACAATAGAGGAAAAAGTCGGTTAACTCGGGTAAAACCGCTTGCCCGCCTTCCTGCTCAATAATGGCCACGGCTTGGTTATTGGCCTCGGGATGGAAGTTAATGAGGATCTCCCCCACCACCCCGACCTTGGGGATTTTTAGGTCATTAACCGGAATGGCCGCGAAATCGGCCACGATGTCTTTAATGTATTTGGCGTACAGGGCTTTATCCCCATTATAGACGGCGGCTTGGCCCCTTTCCCGCCAGAGGGCCAATAAGTTTTCGGCGTCCCCGGAAGTCTTCTCGTAGGGTCTAACGGCTAAAACTAGCCTTTGGAGAGTGTCGCCTAAAAGTAAGCCAATTAAGGCCCTTTTTAAACCCGACAACCCAACCTTTAAACCACCCTTCTCCCCGGAGGCTAAAGCTAGGGACCAAACTGGCGTCTCCCCTAAACCAGCCCCTTCCAAAGCCCGGCGTAAAAAGGCCACGTAATTGGAGGCCCGGCAGCCGCCGCCGGTCTGGCTCATTAAAATAGCCGTCCGACTTAAATCGTATTTACCGGTCTTTAACTCATGGACAATCTGGCCAATGGTCACTAAGGCCGGAAAACAGGCGTCGTTATTAACGTACCGTAAACCCTCGTCCACGGCCTCCCGGGAAAATGAGGTGATGATCTCAAGGTTATACCCTTGGGGTTTAAAGGCCGCGGCTAAAAAACTCCAGTGAATGGGCGACATCTGGGGGCAGAGGACGGTGTATTCCCCTTCTTTCCCTTTTTCGGCTCGAACTGGCTGGTAACTATAGGTCACGGGGGTGGAGTTTCGGGTGTCGCGGCGTTTTCTTTCCCTAATGGCCGCAAGTAACGATCTCACCCTAATCCTCGCGGCCCCCAAGTTAGCCCCCTCATCGATTTTAAGTAAGGTGTAGACTTTCCCGGCGGATTGGACGATTTCCGCGACCTGATCGGTTGTCACCGCGTCCAAGCCGCAACCAAAGGAGTTTAACTGGACCAATTCCAGCCCCTCGTTAGCCGCGCAGACCAAGGCGGCCCGATAAAGACGGGAATGGGGAATCCATTGGTCCCGCACCCTTAAAGCCAGTTTAGCCGGGGCGAGATGGTCAATGGCGTCCACCGTTAAAACGCCTAAACCATTGGCTGTGATGAGCTCGGGGATCCCGTGATGGACCTCAGGGTCAATATGGTAAGGATGACCGGCTAAGATGATGGCCTTCCGTTTATTTCGGGCCAAATAAGTTAAAGCCCGAGCCCCGGCCGAGCGAATGTCGGCCCGAAAGCGGTTCTGCTCGGCGTAAGCGGCTTTTAAGGCCTTTTTAGTCTCCGCGGCCCCTAAGCGAGCGAAGGCCAATTCTTTAGTCAACTGGCTAACTAAGCGGCTAAGGGAGGCCGCTAAATCCAAAAATGGGCTGACCAACCTTACGCCCGAGTCTTTAATGGCGTCCAAGTTTAAGCGGATTAACTCCGGGTAACCGCCGACCAAAGGGCAGTTATAGCGGTCCTCAGTGGGGTAAATGGCCGGTAACTCCAAAGGGGCGCAGGGGAAGAAGATAAAATCCGGTCTAGAGGATAATAAAGCTAAGATATGGCCATGGACCAATTTCGCGGGATAGCAGACCGTCTGGGAGGGAATGGTCTCCAAAGCCGAGTTAAAGAGCTCTTTGGAGGACGGTGGGGACAGTTCCACCCGGAAGCCTAAGGTATGGAAAAAGGTGAACCAAAAGGGATAAGTCTCGTAAAAACCCAAAGCCCGGGGCAATCCCACCCGGCCCCGGCTTTCGCTTAAGGATCGAGGGTTATAGACCTGAAAGAGGCGATAAAGGTTCCAAGAGAAAAGGTTGGGCGGCGGCTCAAAGGGCGATTTTAGACTCCCTAAGTCCCCTAAGGACGGCAGTTTTTCTAAGTGTCTAGAGATCTCGCCCAAACGGGCTTTTTGGGCCAAAGCGTCGATCCGGTCCACGGTGGGTCGTTTCACGGCGGCCCCTTTTTCGCAACGGTTCCCGGAAATAAAGCTCCGGCCATCGGAAAAACGGCTAATGGTAAGGAGACAGCGGTTCTCGCACTTCTGGCACCGCCGGTTGCTGGAGGCCACGGTAAAAACTTTTAAGGCCGCGGGCCCAATGATGGACGATGCCCCGGGCCGATCCTGAAAATCCTCCCGGGCCAGTAAAGCCGCCCCTAAGGCCCCCATGAGGCCAGCCACGTCCGGTCGAACCACCTCCCGGCCAATGGAGAGCTCAAAGGACCGTAAAACCGCGTCATTAAAAAAAGCCCCCCCTTGGACCACCACCTTTTCGCCCAACTCCTCGGGCCGATTGATCCTAATAACTTTAAACAAGGCGTTTCGGACCACGGAGTAGGATAACCCAGCCGAGATCTCCCCGACCGAGGCCCCCTCTTTTTGGGCTTGTTTGACCCTGGAGTTCATAAAGACGGTGCAACGGCTCCCTAAATCCGTGGGCCGCGCGGCCAGTAAGGCCACCCTAGCGAACCCTTCAGCGTCCAAGGATAAGGTTTGGGCGAAGTTCTCTAAAAAGGACCCGCAGCCCGAGGAGCAAGCCTCGTTTAACATGAGCCGCTCAATGACCCCGTTTCTGACGGAAAGGCATTTAATGTCCTGCCCGCCAATGTCCACGATGAAGCTCACGTCCGGGGCGAAACTGGCCGCGGCTTTGTAGTGGGCCACGGTTTCCACCTCACCTAAATCCACGCCCAAAGCCGATTGGATTAAGGCTTCCCCATAACCAGTGACCCCAGCCCGAACCACCTGGCAATAGGCCGGTTTGGCTTGGTAGAACCCACTTAAGGCTAAAATGGCCGAGTTTAAGGGGTTACCGTTATTGTGGTTATAGTAGGAATGGACCAAAGACCCGTTTTCATCCAAGGCCACTAGTTTAGTGGTCGTGGAACCGGCGTCTAAACCCAAAAAGATCCGCCCCGGCTCCTTATCCTTAGCCAAGGGCCATTCGGCCCGGGGGAGCCTCGCCTGATCGTGGCGCTCCCGAAAGGCCACTAATTCCGCCAGGTTCTGGAATAAGGGCGGTAAAGAGGTGATCTCCGGGGTTCGGGCGGTGGCGGCCAAATCCTCGACTTTCCGGCCCCACTCGCTGGTCTCAAGGGGTTCCTCTTTAGCCGAGACCAAGGCCGCCCCTAAGGCCACAAACAACTGGGCCTCCTGGGGGCAAACGGCTTCCAAGGGGCCTAAGCGTAGCGTCTCGACAAACCTTTTTCTTAACTCGGACAAAAAGAATAAGGGCCCACCCAAAAAGGCCACTTGACCCCGGATCCGCCGACCGCAAGCTAAACCGCCAATGGTCTGATCAACCACTGACTGGAAGATGGAGGCCGCGATATCCTCTTTAGCCGCGCCCTCGTTAAGTAGGGGTAAGATATCCACCTTGGCGAAAACCCCGCAACGGGCCGCGATGGGGTAGATGACCTTGGCCCGGGCGGCCAATTCGTTTAAACCGCTGGGGTCGGTTCTTAAAAAGGTGGCCATCTGGTCAATGAAGGCCCCGGTGCCCCCGGCGCAGGTCTCATTCATCCGCTGGTCAATCCCGGCGTCAAAGAAGGTCAGTTTGGCGTCCTCGCCGCCGAGCTCAATGGCCACGTTGGTGCGGGGGAGATACCGCCTAACCGCCTCAGCTCCGGCCACCACCTCTTGGACAAACAGAACGCCCAAAAGCTCCGCGGTCTTAATGCCCCCGGAGCCAGCCACGGCCATGGTGGCTAGCCTCCCCGGAAACTGGCCCATAGCCTCTAAAACGGCTTTCACCAAAGTCCGCCGGATATCGGAGTAGTGACGATTATAACTAGAGTGGCGAAGCTGGCCGTCTTCCTCGGTGACCACGATTTTTAAGGTCGTTGACCCAATGTCCAGCCCTACGCGTAGGAGCCCTTCGCTCATTTTTCCGCCTGAAAGGAAGTCAGTCGCGTCTAAAATAGCCCGCGAGAAATAACAACGTCTGATTATAGCATAATAGCGTTAAAAGGGGGGCTCTTTAAGGCTAAGCTTAAGGCTTAGGCCAAGGCTTAAGGTTAAGGCTAGGGTTAAAATGGCCCTAGCCCAAGATCGCTCTCTTAGGTTCTTAATAGAGGGCCAAGGCCAAACCCCCCTCAAGGTAAGCCCTGGCCAGGGAGTTATTAAAGATTAAACTGTAAAAACCCTTTTTAAAAAAAGGGGTGGATCGGACCTCAGACCACCGTCCAGAGGCCGACCGATGGCTCGGAGCCCGATTTTTGGAATTTGTGGCGAAAATATCAGAGTGATTTTTTTGAGGTCTTTGAGGAACCCGCTGATTGTCCGAGAGAACAGGCCCAACCGACCAATGTTCTTCATATTGAATTTGAAGTGGACGCTGTCCAACCTCTGGTTGCTGGTGCCCACCAATAAACGTCTTGGCTAGGTGCCCAGTAACATAATCAAAAAAAGGCTCAATAAGATTATTATCAATTAAACGGTGCCTAAAATTGACATAAGTACTGTAGCAAATCCTAACATCTTCATCCGTGTTGGATAAAATACTCAACGTGTATTGATACTATAGATTGAACTTGACGTTGTCAATGGTACTTTGGTCAGTTTGGTTGAATTTCTCCTGAAGGATGATCATTCCAGTTAGAGTCAGAAGATCATGGGTAGAGCGACCATTATCGGAGCAATAGAGCTCTTTAACCCGCTTGGAAGAAGCAAGGTCCTAAAAGGCTCCGCCCAGGACTTCAAGACATCGGTCCTAATCTAGCGGTTTTTGCAACTTGAGCCGAATTTTAAGGTAACTGCTTGTGTAGCAGGATTAATATTAACTGTTTAACATTTAACAATTATTGCCTTATAATTTTTACTTTATCTAACAATACTAATATAATACATGCTAAATCATTTATAAATAGTAAAATAATACAATTTGGAATAATAATTATTTTTTTGCCTCCCTCATTTTCCCTAGCTTATTAGCCAGGCTTAGCCCTGACTACGTGATGGGGCACAGTTTAATCAAATTAAGATGAGACCAATGTATATATTTATATATTACATATCAAACAATATATTGTTATATATCTTCAATTATTTTTTTTATAAATTATTCAATAAATTATTTGATCGAAAAATTTATTTTTTTGGATATAAAAATAGCCCCTCTAATCAATAAATAATTAAAGGGACTGTTGTTTGTCAAGACACATCTTGGTGTCTACTAGCACTAGATTCTGGAATTTATACAACAATTAGACTTTATATAAATAAATTTACTGTAAATAAATAATATAGAAATGATAAATATAAAAATTACCAGTAAAATATTGTCATTTAGAAAAATACGCAATCAAACTACAGTAGATAAAAAACATAGAGACATTTGATATTCTAATACTAAGCTTTCATCACAATCATCAATCCAATAATCATCCAAATTACGCTCTATATAACCATTTATATTCCCATCCACCTCCTGAAAAAAAAATAAAAAAATAGGGAAAAAAAATAGAAGGGACACGTACGAGATGATGCCCCTTCTATTATGTTAAAGCTTTTTCCAGCGCCTCATTTCTAAGGTTTTATCCGGGAACAGCTTAAATTTATTAAATAAAAATACATATTGTTTAAAAATTTTCTTAAAAATTACAAATTATTATATTTTAAAAATTCCAATAAATCAAATAAATAATTACATATTAACTAGTATAATTGCCATAAGCACTGATACATTTTACCTTATAGAATTTAAGGAGTGTCTTGAAGCATCCTCCATATTTAAAAAACCATAAATAAAAAAATTTTTAAAAAATATTATATTAAAAAACTAATCGTCCATTTTGTTTAACCGATCCGTTATAACTACTAAGGCAACAAGTAAAGCTGTCTTTACAAGCACTTTAGCAATCATTTTAACGACCGGGTTAGACTGAACGATCAAAATCGCAAAGATCATAGGATCCTCCTTTCTTTAAAATAAGCGGCAAATAAAAGATCTGCCACCAGCCAACCAGAATATGAAAACTCTAGTTGGCCTTACTGATCTTACGAGGCGGCAAAAAAAATAGTGCAAAACATAATACCACGAAGGTACTTCTATTAAGAATAAGCATCAGCTCAGTCGCTGTCAAGAGCGCACGGGTAGGCAAGCCAACAATTAGTCTTGGATGTCAGGGTTCTTTGAGGCGTTTTTCACGGTTTTCCTTACCCTCGCTGGTCAATCCCGGCGTCAAAGAAGGTCAGCTTGGCGTCCTCGCCGCCGAGCTCAATGGCCACGTTGGTGCGGGGGAGATACCGCCTAACCGCCTCGGCTCCAGCCACCACCTCTTGGACAAACAGAACGCCCAAAAGCTCCGCGGTCTTAATGCCCCCGGAGCCAGCCACGGCCATGGTGGCCAACCGCCCCGGAAACTGGCCCATAGCCTCTAAAACGGCTTTCACCAAAGTCCGCCGGATATCGGAGTAGTGACGATTATAACTAGAGTGGAGAAGCTGGCCGTCTTCCTCGGTGACCACGATTTTTAAGGTCGTTGACCCAATGTCCAGCACTACGCGTAGGAGCCCTTCGCTCATTTTTCCGCCTGAAAGGAAGTCAGTCGCGCCTAAAATAGCCCGCGAGAAATAACAACGTCTGATTATAGCATAATAGCGTTAAAAGGGGGGCTCTTTAAGGCTAAGCTTAAGGCTTAGGCCAAGGCTTAAGGTTAAGGTTAAGGCTAGGGTTAAAATGGCCCTAGCCCAAGATCGCTCTCTTAGGTTCTTAATAGAGGGCCAAGGCCAAAACCCCCCTCATGGTCAACCCTGGAAGCCCCCCCGAGGTCAGTCCTGGAAGGTCAGCCCTGGCAGGTCAGCCCCACCGAGGTCAGTCCTGGAAAGTCAGCCCCTCCGAGGTCAACCATGGAAGGTCAGCCCCCCCGAGGTCAACCATAGAATAGGGAGCCATTAAAGTCAGCCGAACGAGATAGGGATAAATATAGACGAAAATTTTGGCGCTAATGGCGCTTTACGCTCCCGAAAAACACAAAATCTAGAGGAGTGAAACTTAACCCCCGCTAAGCGCCCCTAAGCGAGGCTCCCGAAAACGCCGCGCCCGCCCTTTTCGGACTGACAGTTCGGACTTCAGTCCGCCTTAAGCGAACTAATTTCGGTCCAGCGAACCCACTTAAAAAACGCCAAAACTATGATTAAATTTACAGTTAATTAAACTTAATTTAGCTTATTAAAGGACGTAAACCCCAAAACCGGTCTCTATTTCCCCCTAACCCCCTCGCCCTTAAGCGCCCTTGGGCCCGGACCTAGCCCTAAGCCACGAAAATCTGGCCGACCTAACTTAAAATAGATCTAAAATATGGGGCTAAAAGCTCTAGGCTTTTCCTAGAACGATTCCGCGGACGATTTAGCGGACTATTGACCAGACATGTTGACCAGACAAGGCCAAATTTTCAGCCGCTTATATCGTCCGTTACGGGAGCTTATTCAACCCCGACGCCCACATAATGGCGGTCAGTTATCGATTCTTAATTGAGTTTTGATGATCGCTTTTTGGGAGGAAAAGCTTTTTTCGCGCGTTTAGCCCTCTACGAAAGTCCGTAGAGGGCTAAACCTAGCTCGATCCCGCTTTTCGGCTATTTAGAATACCCGAGACAACGTCAATTCCCACTCTAGACGCCTTTAATCCCCCTAGACGTCATAAAAAACCTCTTAATACTTTAATTAGCTAGCGCCATCAGTCTATACCTTACCCTCTTTGGCCGGGGCAAGTCAGCTTTTTAGCCACCTTGTGGCCACCTTGTGACCTCTTTTTTGTCTAGCTACTCTCACTAATTTTAAAAGCAATAAAAAGACTAAGCATTATTAATTTAGGACTTTAGGTTTTTATATCTTATTATTGTAATGTCTTAAGCTATAATAACATATATTACTAAAAATTTTTCTATTGAAAAATAAGATTAACAATAATATAGCCAGCGTAAACAAATAATCTAAAGACTATTATTTCATAATTACCTATAAATAATAAAAAAAGACGATTTTATTAAAAAAAATTAGCGATTCCCTGTTTTTTCTCTTGACATGGTTGTTTTAAATCCTTATGATACGAAAAACGATAGAAAAACCCTTTGGCTGACTACTTAAAGCCAGAATTGATTGGAAAACAGGGGATTAACGCCCGAAATATCGTGGTAATTCCCCAAGATATAGGGTCGAGATTTAATTTTATCCCCCTATCAAGCGTTGGAGGGTCCAGTAAACCCAATAATTGAGCCAAAAATATAGATCGCCGCCGGTCTAGCTAGTTGATCAACCGCATATGTCCTCTGTATCTTTCCGCCAGTCGATTTTCATGCCCTTTTGATCCTCTCGACCCTAAGATTCTCTCTATAAATTTCCCGATTTGGGCCTTTCTAGGAGTTAAGGCTTTCCCCTTAGCCCCTAGCCAACTGAATAAACCCCTTAAGACCGCCTTTTGGCGCTCTTTAAGGCTTTTCGCGCGACCAGAACCTCAACGAACGTTAGGCGATTTCTTTCACTCTAACGTTCGTCTGAATCCACGATTTCGTTAGGTTTTAATTGGCCCTATGAGGTCAGCCCATTCCTAACGACATTGACCTTCTAAGGAGAAAGGCCTCATGGCCAGAAAACCATCCACAGTCCTCACCTTAAACCCGGTGACCGCTGACTATAACCAAAAGCGGGCGGGCTCCGCTCGGTCGAAGCCCTTAGAGACGGAGGCTAGGTCAACCTTGGCCACTGCCATGTTTGGCCCGGAGGCGGCTCAACCCCGTTTAGCTTATGAGCTAAGGATCACCCTGGCCTTCATCAGAAATGACCATGAGGAGACCTTCGCCCTCCATTACGCCCTTAAGGTTCTGGACTCCTTTCTCGCGGAGCCCGAAGAGGTCCGCGTCTTAGATCTGACTTTCCTCGGTGAGCCCATCGTGACCCTGTACCTCCATGGGACCACCCTTTCGACTTTAGGCCAGGATCTGAAAGAGGGCCAGATGTTTCGCCAGCTGGGCGACAAGGCCAAAATTTACGCCTTAACCCGCTATGGCCACCCGGATCTAAGCGGGGCCGCTTTAGCCGAAAAGTTGAATTGGCCCGCGACTTTGATCGCCAAATTGGGCTTAACCGTCCGGCGGGCCATTGGAGCCAATACCCAAAGCCACGCCGCCTTCCTCTTGTTCGCCAAAAGCTCCAAGCCTAAAAGCTCGCCGCGCCTTTCCAAAGCCCAAAACGCTCTGATGCGGGAACTGGCGGCGGGGTACGCGGGCCCAGTGGGCGCGGCGGAGGCGGCCAAGGTCTTTCAGAAGGATTTACGGCGAATCCGGAAAGATTTGGGGGTGAAAACGGATTTTGGGGCCATGTTCTCGTGGCTTTACGCCTCCGATAACCTTAAACCCCTAAGGACTGTCAACCAGGATTTAAGTTTACCCCGGCGATGAGCTAACCACGAATTTCGCCCATATAGACGCTGAGGCTCTGGTGGCTAAACCAATAAGGGCCTTCCTCATTAATCAACCTCTAGACAATTGTAGGCCTATTTTTGGGCCTATTAAAGGAGAGACATATGTCTCGAAACAAGAAGCGGCGGACCTTTGACGGTCGCCTGGTCGTCAAAAACCCGCAAACCAAGGGAGCGGTTATCCGCGAAAGCCAAGCGCCTTTAGACGCGGTCGCTTTCGATGCCCTGGCTCAAAACCAGACCCAACCCCAGGGAGCGGTTATCCTTGGGGCCCCAGGGGTTTTAGAGGCGACCAACGGCCCTGACCTGGCGCCAAGCGAGGCCCAAACCCCAGGAGCGGTTATCGGCGAGGCTCCAGCGCCTTTAGATACGGGTTCTTACCAGGTCGTGGTTCAAAGCGAGGCCCCAGACCAAGACGCGGTCATAAGCGAGAGCCAGGCGCCTTTAGACGCGGGTCCTTACCAGGTCGTGGTTAAAAGCGAGACCCCAGGGGCGAAAGACGCGGGAGCTTACCAAGTCGTGGTTCAAAACGACCCCCAAGGCCAGGACGCGGTTATCAGCGAGGTCCTAGTGGCTTTAGACGAGGCCGCTTACCAGGTCGTGGTTCAAAGCGAGACCCTAAGGGCCTTTAACGCGACCGCTGGCGCTGACTTGGCTCAAAGCGAGGCTCAAAACCAAGGAGCGGTTGTCCGCGAGGTCCCAGTGGCGCAAAACGAGACCCCTTCTAAGGACGCGGCTATCCACGTGGCTCAAGCGCCTAAAAACGCGACCCCTTCTATGGACGCGGTTATCAGCGAGTCCCCAGTGGCTTTGGACACGGACCTTTCCTATGAAGCGGTTATCAGCGAGGCCCAAGTGGCGCCAGACGCGACCGCTTACCAGGTCGTGGCGCAAAGCGAAACCCAAGTGGCGCCAGACAAGGCCGCTTACCAGAACGTGGTTCAAAGCCAGACCCCAGTGGCGCCAGACGCGACCCCTGGCGATGACCTGGCTCAAAGCGAGGGCCAAACCCAGGGAGCGGTGGTCCGCGAGGCTCAAACGCCTTTAGACACGGGCTCTTCTATGGACACGGTTATCAGCGAGTCCCCAGTGGCTTTGGACGCGGACGCTTCCTTTGAAGCGGTTATCCAGACCCCAGTGGCGCCAGACGAGGCCGCTTACCAGGTTGTGGTTATCCACGAGGCTCAAGCTCCTAAAAACGCGTCCCCTTCTATGGACGCGGTTATCAGCGAGTCCCCAGTGGCGCCAGACGCGGACGCTTCCTTTGACGCGGTTATAAGCGAGTCCCCAGTGGCGCCAGACGCGGACGCTTCCTTTGAAACGGTTATCCAGTCCCCAGTGGCGCCAGACGAGGACGCTTCCTTTGAAACGGTTATCCAGTCCCCAGTGGCGCCAGACGAGGCCGCTTCTATGGACGCGGTTATCCACGAGGCTCAAGCTCCTAAAGACGCGTCCCCTTCTAAAGACGCGGTTATCCAGACCCCAGTGGCGCAAGACGAGGCCGCTTACTTTGAAGCGGTTATCCAGACCCCAGTGGCGCCAGACGAGGCCGCTTACCAGGTTGTGGATCAAAGCGAGGCCCAAACCCAGGACGCGGTTATGAGCGAGGCTCAATCTCCTAAAGACGCGTCCCCTTCTATGGACGCGGTTATCAGCGAGCCCCAAGTGGCTTTGGACGCGGACGCTTCCCTTGACGCGGTTATAAGCGAGTCCCCAGTGGCGCCAGACGCGCCCCCTGTCGATGACCTGGCTCAAAGCGAGGCCCAAACCCAGGGAGTGGTTGTCCGCGAAGCCAAAGCGCCTAAAGACAAGGCCCCTTCTAAGGGAACGGTTAGCCGCAAGGCCAAAGCCTCCAAAAACAAGACCCCTTCCAAAAGAGCGGTTAGCCGGAAGGCTAAAGCCCCTAAAGACAAGGCCCCTTCTAAGGGAGCGGTTAGCCGGAAGGCCAAAGCCCCGAAAAACGCGACCCCTTCTAAGGACGCGGTTAAAAGCGTAACCCCAGTGGTTTTGGTCGCGGACCCTTCTAAGGACGCGGTTATCCCCGTGACCCCAGTGGTTTTGGTCGCGGACCCTTCTAAGGACGCGGCTAGCGACCGCCTTCAAGAGGCTTTGGACATGATCGCTTACTGTGACCCGCTCAAACGGCGGGTTATAGCGAATTTAATGACGGCCAAGGCTATCGATCTAGCGAATCGGGCGACCGAGGCGGCGGTGGCTGAAGAAGGTCAAGCGAATGATCCGGCGGCGGAAGAAGGCCAAGCGCTCGATCCGGCGGTGGAAGAAGGCCAAGGGCTCGATCCGGCGGCGGAAGAAGGCCAAGCGCTCGATCCGGCGGCGGAAGAAGCCCCAGCGGACGCGGCGGCTACAGGCTCGACCACCCTCTTAGCGATACGCGCGGCTGAGGCGGCCACGCTTGAGGCCGAGCGCTTTAGGCGGTTTAATAAAGATGGGCTCAATTCTATACAGAGTCGCTCCAATGAGTTGGCGGCCTTGAGCCAAGACCATCGAAGCTCCGCCATCCAATTGTCCTTTCGCGTCCAAAACCTGAACGACCCGAGCGAACCGGAGCGGTTCTTAACCGACCGCTGGGATCTGCCCGCCCAAGTCGCCCTAGAGGAGCGCCTGGCGGCTGGTCGGCCTATCAGCCAGGTTATCCCCATCTCCGGCTCCGCGAAAATAACCACGGTTTTACGCCCCGAAGGGGTCCAGATCCTCGACAATCAGTCCTTTTTGTCCACGGCTCAAACTTTAACCTGGTCGCAAAAGGCCTTAATCATCAAGATCTATGAGGCCGGAACCATCGCCACGCGGGACTTGGCCGAGCTAACCGGCCAAACCGCAAGGCGAATTAGCCTCCAAACCACGATCTTAAGACGGAAGTTTAAGCGGCCGACCCTTTTGTCCTTGGTCTTCTTTTGGTTTAGCGTGGAACCGACCTTTCCGGAAAAACCCCCCAACCTGAACCCCAAGGAGGCGACCATAGCCGCCGCCTTAGCCACTGGCCAGTCCCAAAAGGACATCGCCCAAAAGCTTAAGATAAGCCCCACCGCTTTGACTAAGTATTTTCAGAGCGCGGTTAGCGCGGCTGACCCCAGTGGCCGAACCCCCAAAAACGCCAGTGGGTTTCTGTTCCTGACCCTCAAAAAAGCCGGTCTTTTTAAGACCCGGGCCGAGCTTATGGCTAGTTTAGGCTTAAGCTAAAGGAGGCTTAAGGCCGCCTTAATGACGTCCGGTGGTTTAACCACCGGACAACCAATAAAGGGGCCCCGCTCTAGACCAAAGCGGGCCAAAGCCCAGTGGTAGCAGATTCGGGCTTGCTTTCTAGCTAAAGGGCCCCATTGCACCGGGTTAGTGGCCGTGAAGATGGTGACTAAAGGGGTGGAAGTGGTGGAGACGAGGTGGGCGGAGCCGGTGTCAATGGTTAAAAAAAGGTCCGAGGCCCCGGCTAAGGCCACAAATTCCCGCAAACTGGTTAAACCGCAAAAATTACCGATATCAAAGCCCACTAGCTGGGCTAAAGTAACCGCTAGGACCTTATCGCTCTCTTCGCCGGTGACGTAAAATCGGGCCTTTAGCCGCTCTTTTAAAACCGTCGCCACCTCGGCCCAATACTCCAAAGGCCAGCTCTTTTCCCGTTGGCGGCCCTTTAAGGTTAAACCGATTAAAGGCCCATTCCCGGGTAAAGTTTGGATTAAGCTTTGGGCTTTTTCTAAGGCCGCGGGCGGCAAGGTTAACCCGGGGACCGGGATATCCGGCTCCACCTCCAACCCTAAGCTTAAGGCCACCAAGCGCTGATGGCTTAAAGCCAAGGATTCCCAAGGGGCGCTCACGGGCCGTAAGAGGATCTTCTGGTTATACAGAAAGGGCCTTTTTAACCCACTAACCCCTAATAAACCCACCCCTACGGAACGAAAGGGGATTCTGGCCAATAAGGCCAGAATCCCCCCTCTTTGTTGGCCATCAAAATGGAACGCGGCGCTAAAGCGCGATTGTCTCAGTTTTTTGGCCAGTCTCATAGTTTTCAGCGTGTTAAGCTTCCTGGGTTGAAAACTATGAGAGATCACCTCATCGATGAGCGGATGGTTTTCCAGAAGTTGGGCGGTCTGGGGCCGCACGACCATGGTGACCCCAGCTTTGGGCCGATGTTTTTTTAACAAGGCCAAGGCGGGCAAGGTCATTAAAACGTCGCCCAAGTTCTTGAGCTGGAAACCCACGAAACGCTCGGTCAATGAGTCTAACCTATCGCCGCTCGGTTAAGGGCTTTTCCAGAGGCCCAACGGCGCCCGTCTTTAAGGGCGGTAACTTCGTTGGGCTCTCCACTACCCGGACCTTTTTGGCCTCTTGGACTAAACGCTCAAAAAGGGTCAAATAAACCGGGGCCCCGTTAACCAAAGCCTCGGGGTGCCACTGGACGCCCATGATCCACAAAGGCCCGGGCAGCTCCACGGCCTCGATTAGCTCGTCCTCGGCCCTAGCGGTGACCACTAAGCCTTTCCCCAAATCTTTGACGGCTTGATGGTGCCCACTATTGACTAAGAGCTCCGTTTGCCCGCAGATTTCGGCGATCTGGCTCCCGGGGGCGAAAAAAACCTTATGCGAGGGGTTATTCCGGCTGGTGGTCTGTTGATGGTTAATGGCCCCGGGGTATTGGGAGGGGATATCGTCCCACAAGGTTCCGCCCAGGGCGATATTTATCAACTGGACGCCCCGGCAAATCCCAAAGATGGGTCTTTTATACTTAACCGCCGCGTTAAAAAGAGCCGCTTCCCAAAAGTCCCGGTCCCGGTCCATGGGCCACTCTTTGGAGTAGCCGGGCCCTTCTTTTAAAAGGACGTCCCCGCCCCCGGTCAAGAGTAAGCCATTGACGCTGGAAATAATGGCCTCAGCGGCTTTAACGACGCTTTCTAAACCTTGGGGCCTAGGCTCGGGCCAACCTCGGCCAGCCGCGTAGGCCTCCCCATAACCAGTAAAAGTCGGAGTAACCAGAGGGTAACCACCGGCCCGATAAACCGCCTCGGCGTATTGCGCGGACACGCGGACTTGAATTAAAGTCATCGCCCCGTTCCAATCCCTTGTGGCTCTCTGAGTGGCTGTAACCGCAATCAAAGGTCTGTTAACTTTCATAAAAGTTACCGTTCTCTAACTAGCTGGGTCCTAGGCCCGCCTTAGTTGGTTGATATTAGGAGAAAAAAAGATGGTCTTAACTACGACTCCGTTATCTAAAAGGCTTAAACTAACCAAGGGGCCAAGCGGCCCCGCTCCCCCAAACGCGCGCAAACTTTAGTTCACTAAATTTCCTCCAAAAGACAAAAAAAAACCGTTTGTCTGTTTAATAAACTTTTATTAACAAACAAACTTAAAAACTTCTATTTTGTGCACAGAACTAGGGCTTCGCCGGTTAAAACGACTTGCCCGTCCCCTTTAGTGGCCGTGGTGGTGAGCTTAACCCTTTTGGTTCGCTCGTTTTTTTCCTTAACCGCCACCTTAACGGTCACGGTCTCGTTTAAAAACACCGGTTTCCGAAACTCCAAGGTCTGGCTTAAGTAAATGGTCCCTTCCCCAGGGAGTAGAGTCCCTAAGACCGTGGAGATTAAAGAGGCGCTAATGACCCCATGGGCCACCCTTTGGCCAAAAAAAGAGGTGGCCGCGTACTTCTCGTCTAGATGGACCGGGTTGTCATCGCCGGTTAAAGCGGCGAAATCCTGGACAAACTTTTCGGACACTAATAAGCTTTTTTCGGCCACGTCCCCGATCCGTATTTCCGTAAAGGAAGGCATACCCCATCACCGCTCTAACCTTTTTAGGCCCTTTAAAAACATACATCTTCCAATAAAACGGCTTTAACCAAAATGGCCCGAAAGAAAAACTAAGACCAACTAATTAGCCCCCGAAAAGGTTCCGCCGAATCCTATGGACCTATGGACCTAAGGGCCTTTGAGGGCCTTCCGTTGGCCTAAGGGCCTTTGAGGGCCTTCCGTTGGCCTAAGGGCCTTTGAGGGCCTTCCGTTGGCCTAAGGGCCTTTGAGGGCCTT
>JAISRZ010000012.1 GCA_031273455.1 Deltaproteobacteria bacterium
AAGCAGACTCTGACCGGGGAGGAGTTGAAATCAGCCCTGGCGCGAGCTTCATCCAAAAAACCGCTGACCGCGACTTTTTCCAAAGCTTTAACCCCAGAATCGAGTAAAGCCCCATAAAGCCCATCGACAATTAGGCTCATGGCCTCGTCTTTATCGGTACACATTCGAAGCTCTTCTAAAGAGCAATTTAGAGCGTAATACGCGCCTTCCTCGTTTATCTGGACAACAGCGGCCAAAATGGACGTGGTTTTCCCAGATTGGCGGGGGGCGTGGAGGACGAAATAGAGTTCGTCATTTATCAGATTTTGGACATCCGGTAGCCTAGGAAAGGCCGGTAGCGTGTAATGCTTCGCGGGATCGCAGGGACCGGCGATGGTAAATGTCTTAGGCTTTAGGATGGTCATTAGGGCGGCCTCGTTTTAAGCTTAGGGGAAAAATCTGGTGAAACGCGTTGAAGGCTTTAGCCTAAGGCGGGCGCGTAAGCTTTTTGGATAATAATGTATATTTTACATCAGAGATTTAACCAAAAGCTAGATAAATTTCTAGAGGGGCGAACAACGAGAGGCGTTGGCCTTAGGCGACCTTTGGGCCGGAGTTTAAACTTAAGGGGTACACCCGCCCGACTACCAAGCCTTTTAAAGGATAGAAAATCGTCATTTTAAAGGTCCCGGCCATATCCGTGAATAGATACGGTAATTCTAGTGGTTGGCTGAGTAAATCATCGGCTTTTGACCCAGAAGCCCGAAGGTCCGGCGCCATTTGAGCCTTGGATGATGATTTTCTAGCCCTTGAGGCCATCAGACCCCCAACAAGAGAATTGATTAAAGAAAGTAAGAGGGTAAAAACGATTTACTGTCTTAATAATAACACAAGAATCAGATTTGTCAACTCATAAACCGATAAAAAGTAATAAAATCTAAAATAATCTAAATCGGGAGTAATAATCAGAGATTTTTATGAATGAGGTTAGAGAGGTTAGTGTAGGTGACCTGGGAGGCGCTAAATCTTGTGGTCGGAAAACTATAGGGGGGGTACCCCACCTGAATAGTTACAAAAGGCTAAGGTAGACCGGATGGCTATAGGCTCTAAACGAGCGGGGGCGACCAAAAACTCTAGGTCCTGGTAAGACTCTCGACCAATTGGCGGCTTAAGGTTCTTAAAAGGCCCCAAGGCTCTTCTGGCCCTATTTGTGATAGTATGTTACCTAAAGTTAGACGGCTAGATTGGGGGCGGATTAAAAAGGGCGCCCGATCCCTAGAGGCCCGCTCGTTATTAAGGGCGCCCTTAAATCTTATAGCCCGGCTATTAAGTTTAGCTCAAGGCTAAGGCTAAAAGGGCCCGAGCGAAGTTACTAGATATCCTGACGCGGATTATTTAAACCATTTTAGAAGAGGAAAGCCGGTGGTGAAGTGCGCTTTAGCCCAGTTTAACCCAAAGGTCGGCGATTTAGCGGCTAACGCGGCCAAGATCGTCAGTATGGCCCAAAAAGCCCATTTAGCCGGGGCTAAGGTGGTTTTAACCTCGGAGATGGCTCTCATTGGTTACCCGCCCCGGGATATCCTTTTGTACCCCTCTTTGGTTAAAGCGGCTCGGGGTTACGCCTTGGATATGGCGAGTCAACTTCAAAACTTGGATCTAACCTTGGTCTTAGGCTCCGCTGGCCAGAACCAAGGCGGGCGGGGCCGGGCTTTAGCCAATGAGGCTTTAATCATTCAGGGCGGGGCCATTAAAGAAATTTACGCGAAAAGGTTATTGCCGACCTACGACGTCTTTGACGAGGCCCGTTACTTTGAGCCCGGGCAAGGGCCTTTAGTCATTGAGGTCGCCGGGAAAAAACTGGCCATCACCATCTGCGAGGACATCTGGAACGATGAGGCCTTTTGGTCTCAGCCTTTGTACTCCCTAGATCCTCTGGACGATCTGCCGGATTTTGACGTTTTGGTCAACCTTTCGGCCTCGCCCTTTTCCGTGGGGAAACAAAGGTTAAGGGAGTCCATGCTGGCGGCCCTGGCCAAAAAAAGACAGGTTTCGGCTTTATACGTCAATCAGGTCGGGGCCAATGACGAGTTAATCTTTGATGGCCGCTCCGTCTGGGTGAGCCCTAAGGGCGAAATCTTAGCTCGGGCTTTAGCCTTTGCGGAGGATCTAGTCGTTATTGACCTCGATTCCCCCGGGGTCCCAATCGGGCCGGATAGCCTTTCCCCGGAGGAGGAGACTTGGGGGGCTTTAAGACTGGGGGTTCAAGACTACTGCGGGAAAAATGGCTTCCAGTCGGTGGTGATTGGTTTATCCGGCGGGGTGGACTCGGCTTTAACCGCGGCCATCGCCGTGGGGGCTTTAGGGGCCAGTCAAGTCCATGGTTTAATCATGCCCTCGCCTTACTCCAGCGACCATAGCGTCACGGACGCTCTGGCTTTGGCTAAAAACTTAAATCTGGCCGAGGCCACTAAGATCCCCATCGCCCCGGTCATGAGCGGCTTTGAGGCGGTTTTAGCCCCGGTCTTCCAGGGGTTAGCCCCGGATCTAACCGAGGAGAACATCCAAGCTCGGATTAGGGGCGTTTTGTTAATGGCCGTCTCCAATAAGATGGGCCGTCTTTTATTGACCACCGGCAACAAGTCCGAGATCTCGGTCGGGTACTGCACCATCTACGGGGACATGTGCGGGGCTTTGGCGGTGATTGGCGACCTTTACAAAACCGAGGTCTTTCGCTTGGCTCGGTGGTTAAATCGGGACCGCGAGGTTATCCCGGAAAACACCTTAACTAAACCGCCGTCCGCGGAACTAAGGCCCGACCAAAAGGACCAAGACAGTCTCCCGCCCTACGCTTTATTAGACGAGATCTTAATTAGCTTATTAGAGGATAAGCTTAGCCCTAAGGAAGCGGCGGCCAACCTGGATCCGGCCACCGTGTATAAGGTGGCGGCTTTAGTCCGGCGAGCGGAGTTTAAGCGGAAGCAAGCGGCCCCGGTCTTAAAGATCACCCGCCAAGCCTTTGGCTTAGGCTGGCGCATGCCCATCACCTGCCGCTCGGTGTTTATGACGCCGTAATCGATTTTGGTTAGGGGCTTCTATACTTTAGGGCCCCTAACCAACCGTTTAGACCCCCTTAGCCCTAAAAAAGCCCCCCTTTAGCGACCGCTAAACCTAACGAATTTTCTAACCTTTGGCCCGGGACCGCCCCCAGGCGCCCCGGTCTGGCCCCCCAAATGTTTAGTCAACTAAAGAACTTGGTTCATTTTTAGTCGGCTAAAAAAATTGTCCCTTCTTCGAACAATAGTCGCGGCCGCCACCCTCCCGCCCCTGACTCCAGCCTAACGCCAGCCTAACGTCAACCTAGCCCTAAAGTAGCCCTAAAAGGGCCGTAAATAACCCCTCCGGGGCCTTATTAAGCCCCAGGTATGACCACCCCCAGAACCCGGCGAAAAGGTCGTTAAAGGGCTTTTAAAAGACCGCGGCCTTATAAAAGCCGAATTTAATAACCTATTAACCTTTTTAGAAGACCTATTAAATAGTTAATAAAAAGCCTAAGACAGATCTTAATTGGTGATTAAGCGATTTCCCAACCCTAACTAACGGTTTTAGCTTAGGATAAGCGGCCAGAACTGATAATCTTGTTTAAAATTACGGCCTTAGAGCTCTAAGCCCCTAGTTTTAAAAATTATTCTTTAGTGACCTAAAAAAAATAACGAACGATCCGCGCCCTTACTGAGAGGTTAAAGGGAAAAAAATAATCCGTCTTGATTGGCCAAAATTGGCTATAAATGAGTGGTGTGGAATTTTTAAGTCAAAAAGTAACTATTAGTCAAATTTTTCCGTGGATCAAATAAAAGCGCCTCTTAAAAAGCCAAAATGGCCCCTAATAACCTTTGGGGCTGGAAAAACTAAAAAAGGGATTTTGGTCAAACTCCCCTTAGCCTAGGTCCGGCTTAGCGGGAAAAGCGCTAGTCCCCTAAAGGCCATTAATAGGCTAAAATTTCCGTCCCTAAGGCCAACCTAAGCTTAGGGCTTTGGGGGCGGCGGAAATGGGCCTAACTGGTTTTTATGAGGGGTTTTTGATTAAACTTGAGGAAAATATAGAAGAATTTGAATAATATTAGTGGTAACTAAAGGGAAGGGTCCCTCCGACCGGCGTAATTTTAGCTGAGACAATTAGCCCCGACCACGATCGGGAAATATTTTACTTTTGATATGTTCGCAATCGGCTAATAGTGGAGTTTTCCCCGCCTAATTTGGGCCAAAATGGGAAACGAACGGTAATTCGGTGAATAGCGAAGATTTTTCGGGAAGACGAGGAATTTTACCTCATAACCTTTAATTAATATTCATTGATTATAATATCCCCGCCGCGGATCAATTGTTCGGGCGGCCAGATGTGAGGGAGGGCCAAATCTAGCGCTTTTAGGCGCTAGATCATCGTTTTTTAGTTAGCGCCGTTTCCCCAAATTAATTAATATAACCATTGAATTGTCCAGGTAATTAAACAACTTTGGTTAATTAATTGGCTGTAGAGAAATTAATCAAGACTAAATATAGCCACGGCCCGCCGACCCCAGGCGCGGGTGGTCACTAAGGCCCACGGTTGAAGCTCTTCGGGGTCCCAGGTGGCTAAAGTGGGGGCGTCTTGCTCCCAGACGGCCAGAGCGGCCGGGGCGGCTAACCCCTCGGTCGCGGCTTTAACTAAAAAAAGTTTGGGCAGGGTGATTTCCGCGTAAGGTGGGCATAACAACAGGAGATCAAAGGGTCCATGGGGCAAAAGGAGGTTAAAGTCCTTCGGTTGACTTGCCCTAATAAACGTGGCCGTAGCCTCGGCCCCCACTAGGGCTATGTTATCTTGGATGACGTTTTGGGCCTTTTTGGAGGCGTCGGCCAATAAAGCCGAGGCCGCTCCGCGGCTTAAGGTCTCAATGGCCAAAGCCCCGGACCCGGCCATGGGGTCTAAAACCCGCGCGCCCGGGATCTTGGCCTGAATCATGGACATTAAAGCTTCCCGGACCATGGCTGACATGGGCCGGGTGGGTCCTTGCGGGACCTTTAAGTCCCGGCCTTTGTAAATTCCCGCGATGATCCGGACCATTAGCGCCCCCAAAGGGCGGGGTTAGCCCCAATGGCCAGCATCTCGGGGGTGGCGATATCCACCGCTTGGGACTGACAAGGCGAGCGGCCAGTTAAAGCGATAGTGGCCCCTAAGCGGCTTAAGATGAGGTCATTGGGGGCTAAGACAGTGGTTTTAACGCGATGATCGTTAATAGAATAGCTAGTTAGAGGGCATTTTTGGCGGGCTAAAAGGGATTTTTCCACTTTAGCCCAGAATAGAGGGAGAGATTTAGCCGGTTCGGGAAAGATTTCCTCTAAGGTTAAATCGCCGCCATCGGCTAAGCGGTAATTATGGAAAGAATACCGGGTCGAGCCTTTTAAGCGATAGCCTTGGCGTTTATTGCCATTCAGCCTTTCCACTCGAAAGATTGACAAATATCCGGGTCCGCTTTGGTGCGCGTAATGCTTGATCTCCAAACCCACTGGCAGACACTCCCCATCGCAGCCAAAAAAATCAGCGCAGATTTGGGTCTGAGCCCATTTTTGGGCTTCGGCGAACCGGGCGGCCATCTCCTTGGCCAACCTTTGGTCCAGAGGAGGTCCGCCAGTGTTGGTCGGGTGCTTAAACACTAGATAGATCAGGTCAGTCGGGCAGGTCGGGGACACCAATTGGTGCTCCAGAACCCGCTCGCGCGTGGAGGCGGGAGGGTCAGACAACGGCTGGCCGTCATCGTGGCAGGCGTTGTTTTCGCAAACCCCTGGCCAGCCGCCGATAAAAGCGGAGGACATTTGCCCATAAGCCTGGCCGAAGAGGAAGGCCAAGCCGATTCCCAGGCCAGTGATCAACCGGAGCATGGTCGGATTTCCTCCTGGCCGGACTATAGGGCCCGGTATTCAGGGTTTGGGGCGAAAGTCAGGTTTTTATCAAACCCTTCTTTTGCGCGTCCTCGATAGTAAGGCCTAAGGCCTCGATGATCTTCCGGATTGACTCCGGGCGTATGTTGTGTCCCTGTTCAAGGGAGCGAATGACATTAGGGGAGACATCGGCCATCTTGGCCAGGCCGATGGTGCTCAAAAGCTGGTTTTCCCTGGCTTTTTGGAAGGCCTCTCCGTTTATTTTCATAAGCGACGCTCTCATGGTCCCCAGAGGGAGAAAAGGTGGAAAAAAGATAACCGATTTACATCGGGGGGTTACTCGGGGCTTTAATCGCCCGCCCCACCAAGGCGGCTAGCCGGGGGCCCAGAGGCTCCCGGTTAGCTAAAAGCTCCCGTCCGCGCGAGCCGACGAGAACTGGGTCATTCTGGGCTAACCAAGCGGTTAAAACCTCAGAAAGCTCCGGGGGAAGAACGGTTTTCGCCGCGCCAGCGGCTATCAGATCCGCGCTTTCCTCGGAAAAGCTGTCCATATGGGGCCCAAAAATAACCGGGACCCCATAGGCGGCTGGCTCCAGAGGGTTATGCCCCTGGCCAGCCCAAAAACTACCGCCCACAATGGCTAAATCAGCCACCGCGTAGCTTTTAGCCAATTGGCCCATCGAGTCAATAACCAGGACCTCTGGCTCCAGCGGCCAGTCAAAACCCTCTCGCTCGGAAAAGAGACGGTAGGTCAGGTTTTGGCCCTTTAGAAAGTTGGTGATTAAGGGGAGCCGCCCCAGGTGGCGGGGGGCCAAAATCAGGTGGGGTCGCGGGTCCAAGTTTTTCCAAGCGGCGACAATCAGTTGGTCCTCGTCCCCTTCCGTGGACCCGGCCACCAGGACCTTTCGTCCTAACGGACGTTCGGTCATAGGGAGGGGCGATTTGGCTAACTTGACCAGGTTGTCGAACTTAGGATTGCCCACAACCAAGGTCTGGTCCTCCGCCGCCCCCAGATCCAGAAATCTTCGCTGGTCGCTCCGCCCGGCGGTGGCGATTAAAGCCAGGCCGGCCAGAAGAGGCTGAAATAGGGACTGGGCGCGCCGGTAACGTTCGAAGGATTTTTGACTCATTCGACCGGCAGTCATAAGGACAGGGATAGCCCGTCTTTGAGCTTGGCGGATCAATTCCGGCCACAGCTCGGTCTCCACAATCACTAAGGCCAAAGGCCCTACGCGATCCAAGGCTCGTCCCGGGGCTCCCCAGAAATCCACTGGCGGGGCCATGATCTGAATTTGGGGCCAAGACGCCACTAAGCCCGAGGCCCGGTCCAAACCAGCCGGCGTTCCCACCGAGAGGACAAACCTTGAATAGATCCCATTATCTATCATAGCCTCTATAATAGTCAAGGCGCTTTGGGCCTCGCCGACCGAAGCCGCGTGGAACCAGAGAGGTTTTTGGCCCCCAGCCACCGGAAATCCCAAGCGATCGGCCCAGCGCGAGCCAAACCGCCCGTTTAAGGCCATAACTAAAAAAGCTGGCCCGGCCAATAAGCCGCCTAGGGCTTGGTAGACTATGGTGGCTAAAAGATGACCCAATTTAGAGCCTATCCTAGTGAACCCATTTGGAGGTCACGGTTTTTTCGTTGGCCAGATCGGTTTCCCCGGTGGGATCCGGGTAAAAGCTTTGGTTAATCAGTAAGGGCGGAAAACCGGCCCTACGGGTGGTCTCGGCCACGTACTCGCGCATAAAGGGAAAAATGACCTGGGGAAAGATCTGGAGCAAAAAGGGCTCCCGATCGGGCTGGGCCACCGGGGCGGATAAGGCGAAGAGGGCCTCAAACTCCACCTCCAAGCTAAAGGGCATCTCGTAAGCGGCTTGGGTCTTAAAGCTTTGGACAAAGTGGGCTTGGCCCCCATCCGTGGAAAACTCCCCGCCATTTCTTAAAGTCACCCCCATGGCGATCAATTCCCCCGGGGCTGGCTGATGGTAACCAGGATTAGTGGTGAAAACGCTCTTAATCAGCCTTAATTTATTTAGCTCAAAGTTAATTCGGCTAGCCATGCCAGTCTCCTTTCGGGCTTTATCCCGCGTCCTTGGCTAAAACGCCAGGCTCGATGACGTGAGCCTCTAAGTGCAGCGACTCATCGGCCTTAATGGCGATGGGTCGGCTGAGCCTTTTCTCCAAGTCCTCCAAAGCTGGACGGCCCTCGTAAAGGATGAGGTCCCGGATAAAGGGGTGAACCATTAAAGTCAGAGGCTGGCCCGGGTAGTCGCAAGCGGCGATCTCCATTTCCCGGAAGGCTTGGTGGAAAACCGAGACCCGAGAAAGAAGGTAACCTTGGCCCTGGCAGTAAAAACAGGGCTCCCTTAATAAACGGTCAATGTTCTCCCGGGTCCGTTTGCGGGTCATCTCAATCAAACCCAATTCGCTCATGGGCAAGACCTTGGTCTTACCCTTATCCCGCTTTAAAAACTCTTTTAAGGCCGTAAAGACCCGCTCCCGGTTGACGGTTTTTTTCATGTCAATAAAATCAATGACAATTAAACCCCCAATGTTTCTTAAGCGCAGTTGGTAGGCGATTTCCCGGACCGCCTCCAAGTTGGTTTTTAAAGTGGTCTCCTCAAAGTTGCAACGACCGACGTACCGACCGGTGTTGACGTCTATGACCGTTAAGGCCTCGGTCGAGTCAATGACCACGTACCCCCCGCTTTTGAGCCAAACTTTGCGATTTAAAGCCCGGGCTAAATCGGCTTCCACGTCATAGGCGCTAAACAAGGGCTCTTGACCCTCGTAGAGGGTTAGAGCCGGGGCTTGGGCCGGGGCGAAGGAGTCTAAAAACTTTTTGACCTTAGCGAACTGGCCCGGGTCATCCAAGATGAGCCTTTCCACCTGATCGGTGAAGATGTCCCGGACGGCTTTTAAAGTGGCGTCCAATTCGGCGTGGATTAAGGTCGGGGCCTTGGATTTATCGGCCTCGTCCTGGATTTTCCGCCAGAGTTGGATTAAAAAACTGGCCTCAGCCTGGATCTCAAAGTCCGTGGCCCCCTCGGCGGCGGTCCGGGCGATAAAGCCGTGATCCCCGCGAATGGAGTCCAAAATGTCCCTAAGCCTCTTTCTTTCATTTTCATCCTCAATCCGCCGACTGACCCCCAAGTGGCCGATCATGGACATAAAAACCAACCGCCGGCCCGGTAAGGAGATATGGGTGGTCACCCGGGCCCCTTTTTGGCCAATGGGTTCTTTAGAGACCTGGACCATGATCTCTTGGCCCTCAGTTAAAAGGGACTCAATGGGGACTTTGGGGGTTTCTCTTTCCGGGATCTTTAAAGGCTCATCCAGATTGAGGTCATCCGGGGCCAAACCTTCGGGATCGTCATCCAACCCATCGTCCTCGCCCACGGCTTGGCCTAAAAGGCGGCTAAACTCCTCTTCCCCGGAGGAGATGTCGTCCACGTACAAAAAGGCGGCTTTTTCTAAGCCCAGATCCACAAAGGCCGCTTGTAAGCCCGGTAAAACCCGAATAACCCGGCCTTGGTAGATATTTCCTAACAAACCCGACCCTTTAGCCCCTCTTTCCAGTTGAAACTCCACTAAAGTCCCGTTTTCCAGAAGGGCGACGCGGGTTTCGTAGGGCCGGAAATTTATGAGGAGATCCGAGGACATGGGCGGGGAATAGCCTTTCTTAGCCGTTAAGGGGCCAGGTTAGTGGCCAGCTTTTTGACCGAAAGAACGAGGTCTTCGGGCAGATCAAAAAGAGCCCGGGTCGCGGCCAGGGGTTGGGGGCCGCCGGTTGGCCCCTGTTTCAGAGTGAGGTGGAGGCTCCGCGGGTTTGGGGTCGAAAGGTCGCTGACAAAGACAGCCAGGTCAAACTCCCTAGGCCTCCCCTTACTATCAGTATATCTTAATAAGACCTTGGGGTGAAGCGGTTGTTTAATAAAGAGATCCGTTTCCGACTCAATAAGATAGGAAATGGAGTCCACCTTCAGTTTAGCCTCGTTTAAGGCGAGGATTCGGGCTTTTGTGATCCGGAGCCCCGGGGGAAGGGTCAATCGGCGGATAATTTCCTCGGGTAAGAGCGGTTTGGTTAAAGTTACGGCTAAGATTTCCCCGAAACTCTCTTGGCCTAAGGGTAGAGCGGTTAAAAAGGACAGCTTCATCTGCGGGTGGAACCCTTGGCTAAAGGCCACCTTAATCTCAGCCCGCCGAAAGGCCCGTTTAAAGACCTCCACCATTTCCAAGTGGCCCAATAAAGCTAAAGGCCCGGTCTTCTCAAACTCCAATAAGACTCGAACCCCCGGCGGCGCGGTCGGCTGGCTAGAGGCTTTCGACCATTTATCCGAACGCTGGGCGGTATTTTTACCTTTTTCCGGGCTATTTAAGCTAACCTCGCTCGTTAAAGGGCTTAAAACCTCAGCTTTAGCCCCTAAAGACTCTTCTTCCCCCGCCTTAGCCGCCGGAGGCGGCGTAGGCGGAGTCACCGGCGTAGGCGGCGCGGCTAAACTCATGGGGTTAACCGCGCAGGCCCCGCACCCTTGGCACCCGGCGGTCCGGCAGTCCGGGGTGGTTAGACCCAGGTGGGCTTTATCGAGCTCCTTTAGAAGAAATTCCCGGGAGACCAAGGGGCCTATATGATCCCACGGAAGAGGATCCTTTAGATCCCGGGCGGCCAGTAAGGTGGGGAGATCAAAGCCTAACTCGTCTAAAGCCTTAAACCAAAGCTCGGGCCGGAGCCGCTCGTTCCAGGCCTCAAAGCGGGCCCCTTTTTCCCAGACCCGATACAAAACCTGGCCCAAAGAGCGATCCCCCCGGGCTAAGATGGCCTCAAGTAAGGATGCCGCCGGTAACCCGCGGCTAAGATCCAGACCCGGTTTTCGGGCCAAGGCGGCTAAAAGGGCATGCCGCTCGTTAATGGCGGCTATATCCGAGGCTAAGGCCCACTGGAAAGGGGTATGGGCTTTAGGGATAAAGGTGGCCACGGAGAGGTTAATTTTAGCCCGGCCTAACTTTTTTAGACGGGTGGCTAAGGTGACCATGGCCTCTAGGTCCGCGGTCGTTTCCCCCGGCAACCCGGACATAAAGTAAAGCTTAATGGTCCGCCAGCCCAAAGAAAAAGCCGTCTCGCAGGCCCCAAAAAGGTCCTCTTCGCTTAAATCTTTATTAATAATGGCCCTTAAACGATCCGTGGCCGCTTCCGGGGCGATGGTGAAGCCGGTCTTTCTCACCCGGGCGATTTCTTTCGCTAAAGATGGGGATAAGGATTTAACCCGTAAAGACGGTAAAGATAAGGCCACTTCCTCGGCCGCGTGGCGGTCCATAAAGGACCTGACCAAAGGCTCGATTTGGGTGTGATCGCCCGCGGATAAGGATAAAAAGGCCACTTCCCCGTAACCCGTGGCCTTAAGGTTGCGCTCGGCCAAATCTAAGGCTTCGGAAGCCGATCTTTCCCGAACCGGCCGATAGATGTACCCAGCTTGGCAGAACCGGCAACCCCGAACGCAACCCCGGGCGATTTCCACCACCACCCGGTCGTGGACCGGTTTCACCCACGGGGCGATCTGACAAGCCGGAAAAGGGGCCCCTTGTAAGGAAGCCACTTGGGCCTTGGCCACTTGGGTATAACCGGTTTTTAAGGGGTCCAGGCCTAAAAAGGTTAACCCCGAGTAACGCGGCTGAAATAAACTGGGAATATAGACGCCGGGTCGTCCGGCTAAGCGGTCAAAAAGCTCCTCTATGGGGGCTTTTTCCCGGGCCCAGTCCTTAATGATAGTGTAATCGCCTAACCAAGCGTCCTCCGCCTCGCCGACAAAAAAGATATCGAAAAAATCGGCTAAAGGCTCCGGGTTAACCGCCCCGGGCCCGCCCGCCAGCACCAAGGGGGCGGAGCGGTCCCTTTGGCTTTTTAAAGGGTGAATCCGGCCTAAAGACAGCATGTTTAAGATATTGGTATAGGAAAGCTCGTACTGGAGGGAAAACCCGACCACGTGAAAGTCTTTAAGCGGGGTTTGGGTCTCTAAGCTTTTAAGGGGTTGGTTAGAGTTTAAAAGATAAGCCTCATAATCCGGCCAAGGGGCGTAAACCCTTTCGGCGGCGAACCCGGGCTCCTCGTTAAAAAGATGATAGAGGATCTTATGGCCCAAATGGCTATGGGCGATCTCGTAGACTTCCGGAAAGGCTAAGGCCGTTCTTAAGATGAACCCGTGGTTATCCGGGGTTTGGCCAACCTTGGCCCCCAGTTCCGAGCCCAAGTACCGGCCCGGTCGCTCCACCTTTAATAACTCTTGGACAACGCTAGGTATAGAGTTAACGCTAACTTTAGAAACGCTCAAACTAACAACATTTCGCGGGCGATGTTTTGGGCCGCTAACCTTCGGTCGCTGGCCCCGCGAATGGGCCGACCGATCACTAAATAATCCGCCCCAGCTTTAATGGCCCCAGCCGGATCCCCGACTCTTTTCTGGTCGTCATTAAGGATGGCGGAATTATGGATTGCGGAATCGGGGATGGCGGAGGCGATATTGGCCTCCAAGGGCCGAATCCCGGGAACGAACAAAAGGGGGTTAGAAGGTAAACTCCCCCGAAAAAGGGCGATTTCCTGGGGCGAGCAAACTAAGCCAGGGCAACCGGCTTCCCCGGCCCTTTGAGCCAACAATAACGCGTATTGGCCCGGCTCTTGATAAGCTGGGGCCAATTCGGGCAGATCCAAGGGGTCTAAACTGGTTAAAAGGGTCACCCCTAAGATTTTAACTGGAAAGGCGGCTTTAACCGCGGCTTTTAAAGCCGCGATTCCGGCTTGGGCGTGGACGGTTAAATAATCCACCCCTAAGGTTGGGGCGACCGCGGCCGCCCCGGCCACGGTCGCCGGAATGTCATGGAGTTTTAAGTCTAAAAAGATCTGGGCCTTAGGGGCCAAATCTTTAACTTCTTTCACGATAGAAGGGCCCGCTTGGGCGTACAGCTCTAAACCAATTTTTAAAACGCCAACTAAGGAGCCCAGCTCTTCGGCCCAAGCTAAAGCTTGGGCCTTATTCCCATCCAAAGGAAAAACAATCCTTGATAAAGCCGCGCTTAGATCCGCAAATTTAGGGCTCATTCGTCATCGTCCAGATCGTCTAACCCGTCTAAATCCATGTCATCGGACAGATCCGGGTCAAAACTTCCGCCATCCTCGGCGAGATCAAAGTCATCGTCCAAGGAGTCTAGACTGGGCTCCGGGGCGGCCAGGGTGTGGGTGTCATCGTCCTCCGTTAAAACCTCCAGGTTGCTGGGCGGCACCATAAAGGTCTCGGTGGGGTCTTGGGTTCGCGGCAGATCGCCCGTGGTCACTAAAGTGTCCCGGATTTGCTTAATGGGGTTGGGCTCCGGGGCCTCCATCTTAACCATCTGGGGTTTAGTTGGCTGGCCAGCCGATGGCGCCCCGGCGATGGAGCCTGGCCGTTTGGGGGCCGCGGTCCGCGGTGGCGGCGGCGGCGGAGCCGGGGCTTTGGGCGGAGCGGGCGGCGGCGGGGGAGCCACGGGCGGAGCCGGGGGAGCCGGGGACAATAAATTGGTGGCTAGCGGCGGCTCCGGGGCGAGATCCGGCATGGCCGCTAGCTCGGGCTCCGGGGCGAAAACCGGTTCCTCCGGGATAATCTCCGGGGCGACCACTGGGGTTAGCTCGGGCTCAATACTGGCGAAATCCAGGTCCGCGGGCTCGATAGACTCCACGGCCTCCACGGTCTCCATGGGCTCAATGGCTTCCACAGCCTCCAGGGTCTCCATGGGTTCAATGGCTTCCACGGCCTCTAAGGTCTCGACCGGCTCAAAATCTTCCACCGGGGTGATCTCGGGCTCCACGGACACCGCTGGAGCTTCCTCGACCGAGGGCTCCACAAAAACGTCCGTGACCTCGGTGGCGCTAGCTTTAGAGCCCTCATCCGCGAAGATGTCCACTTCCACTGGGGTGACCGAGCCGCCTGGGGCCGGGGTGGGCGGCGGCGGTGGGGGCGGTGGTGGCGGCGGAGCTAGAGGCTCTTTAAAGGTGGAGACCGGATCCGGCGGTCTAGCCACTGGCGGGGCCTCCACCGTCCGGTTAGGATCCGGGGGCCGCGGCGGGGGTGGGGGAGCGAAAGGCGGCGGCGGCGGAAAATCTAAGGGGGCCCGGGGAGCCGGCTCGGGCTCCGCGCTGGCTAACTCAGCTTCTAGATAGTCGCCTTCCCCCCCGTCACTGGCCGAGCCGTCCAAAGAGTCTAAAAAGGAGCCTTGGCCCTGGTCGGCGACGCTATGGCGACCCCCGCCCAAAGAAGAGAAAAAGTTCACTTCCACTGGCTGGGGGCCAGTGAGAAACAGTTGTCGACGGACCGGGTTCCAGTCCTTCCGGCACTTGGGGCAACTGGTTAAGTAGTCAAAGCTGTTATAGCCACACTTGGGGCAGAGCATGCGGGCCTCCAGGTCGCGAAAAGGACTAAACCGCCTTAGCCCTTAAAAAAGAGCTTAATTAAAGGCTAAACCCTTAGGTTGGGGCTAGACCCTTTAAGGGCTGACCTTAGCGCTTGGCTGAGTTTAGGTTAAGGGTCCAAGGGGCCTTTTTTAGGCGGACCGTTTTTAGCTAAATCTTAACTATTTAAATTTTATATATAGATAGATTGTAAATAACTAAATTATAAATAGTTAAATCTTAACTAGATAGGGTTAAACAATCCAAATCTAAAAAAGTCCTGTAATAGAGCTAACCTAAACGCTTTATATAAAAATATAAAACAAATATATAATCTTTATTCCAAAAATTATAGAGCGGGTCACGGGGTAAATTAGGTTAAATAATAAACGCGTCAAAAGTTAAGGGCATAAGGACGCGCCATTCTTATAGCCTAGCGAAAAAGGAGCCTCTAAACTAGAGCGGCCCCCTTAAAAGAACAGTTTGGCCCTAACCAGTTTGACTTAACTAGTTCTGACCTGACCAGTCGAGCCTAAGGCGCGAAGACTTAGCGCGGATCTGGCCAATAAGGTTTAAGATCCAGGAAATCGCCTCTGGCTTTAAATTATTTTAAACTAAATGCGATAAAAAATAAAGATCAAGGCTTGTTTTTTAGGAATTAAAAATTGGCGCTAAGGATCCCACCACAGCCCGAAAACCAACCGCCGCTCAACTAAGAACGCATCTAGGTTTTTGGTCCCCGCCGCCCGACTCTTTCCACCAGGCCCCCATCGCCTTCAGCGATCGGGCTTTTGACCACCTTTCGGCTAAAGGCCTAGCTTTGGCGGCCAGGCCTTTAGTTTAATCAACGCGGGCTAACGAAAGAGTCTAACGGTCAAGTTTCTTAACCACCCAATAGGGGATTAAGAACTTAACCCAAGGCCAAAAAGCCGCGGCCAGGGTGGCTAAGGACCGGGGAAGCCATTAGCGGGATCATTTTAAGGCCATCGCCCCAAGGAACTATCCTCGGTGGGCCTTAGCCATCTCGATCATGACCCCTAAAGGCCGCCCCAACGAAAACCCCTTTGACCTAAGTAAGATTGGGGCCCTAAGGAATTCTTTTAAGCGCGAGGTCGGGGATACTGAACCGTAACCCAAAGGGAAAAACCACTTCGCCGAGGTTAAAGCCGCCTTTAACCCCGCTAAGTTCAAGCCTGGGATTGGTCTTTCCCTGGGATAAGCTCCTTTAAGGTCGACTCTTTGCCTATGGCGACGCCCAAGGTTACCGCTTAGGCGTAAACCACGCCCTAATCCCGGGTCAGCTCCGCGTCACGGTTCCCATAGCTACCATCGGGATGGCCAGACGCGGGTGGACAGCGACTTGGCGGGAGCGCCAGCCTCCAGCCCAATACCTTAGAGGAATGGGCCGAGCGCTTAACTTACCGGGAGCCGCCCCTGGAACTGAAAGGGGCTAGGGACGCCGATGAGCCAGAAAAGCGATCAGACCAACGACCGCAACCGTGGCCCGCAACCATCACCCGGGCGATCTTTACCGACTCCTGAGCCCGAAAGAGCCTCCTCATTGATAACCGTGGCCCGCGACAACCGGGGTTAGCGATAACGTCAAACCGCGTCCCGCGGCTCATCGCCACTTGGCCGATCCCGAGTATGGCTTCTCTTTAGCGAAAGCTCTAGCGGTCAACCTGGACCAGGTTCAGAAAATCTCTAAGCTCGGCTACGCCGAGCGGCTGAAGGCCCTGGGTTTAAAGACCGACTAAAGACCCATTTTCACCGCCATGCCCCCTTGGCCGTCCCTTGACCAACCAAGGGGCTAACTCCTTCGACTTATCTTAGGACGTGTTTTAATAAAATCGCGCATCGCTTTCTATTTATTGCCTTTGGCCGGGGAATGAGCCATTGGGATTAAGGTTACGTCTCCTTAGGAGCGGTTAGTTAGGCTCTGGTTGGGGTTTAAGCTACCGGGATAAATAAAGAAGTTATTGGGGGGTTTAGGGCGTCTTTGGAACATTACCCTTATAAGAGCTAAGAAGAACCTTAGGGTGGCTAATGGATCAACGCAAAAGCGATAAGACTAAATAATTCCCTACCAGAGCTTAGTGATTTATCAGGCTGGCCCTGGGGAAAGGAGGATTTCGAGGTTTTGGGCTGAGTTTTAATATAGCCTAATGTAGGTGGAAAAAGAAAATTAAGTCAAAAAACTAGACTTATAATCTTATAATATCTGGATAATGACGTTTTTTTTAAGTTAATTATCTTGTAAATTGATTATGTTTTCGATTTCCGCCAACTCCTCTTTGGACAAACTCGTATTTTTGAGAATTGACTCATTGGAAACGCCCGACTCTTTTAAAAGTCTTACGAATTTGATCTGAATATTCGTTAGAGCCGCCGTGGTCGCCTGAATTTTCATCAGACCTTTCGCCCAAGCTTTCGCCCAAGCTTTCGCCTGAGCCACCTGAGCAACCGCCTCGGCCGCCTGAATTCTCATCAGACATTCCGCCCAAGCTTCCGCCTGAGCCACCTGAGCAACCGCCTCGGCCGCCTGAATTCTCATCAGACATTCCGCCCAAGCTTCCGCCCGAGCTTTCTTCTTTACGTTTTCTTCAAACTGTTCGAACGCCAAAAGCA
>JAISRZ010000020.1 GCA_031273455.1 Deltaproteobacteria bacterium
GACAAACCGTTTAAGGCCGTCCAGATCGGCGGCCCCTCGGGCGGCTGTTTACCGGAGTCCATGATCGATCGGCCAGTGGATTACGACTCATTAATTGAGGCTGGGGCCATGATGGGCTCTGGGGGCTTAGTGGTGGTGGACGAAGATTCCTGCATGGTGGCCTTGGCCCACTTCTTTTTGTCCTTTGTTCGCGACGAAAGCTGCGGCAAATGCGCCCCCTGTCGGGAAGGCACCACCCGCATGCTGGACATTTTAAGCGCTATCACTAAGGGTCACGGTAAAGCTGGGGACATTGAGTTATTAGAGGAACTGGCCCGTAACATCAAGATCTCGGCCTTATGCGGTCTGGGCCAGACGGCCCCTAACCCTGTTTTGTCCACCCTAACCCACTTTCGGGAAGAGTATAAGGCCCACATCTACGAAAAAAGGTGCCCGGCCCATTATTGCCCGGATCTCATCTACTACTGGATTGACCCGGACCGCTGCGTGGGTTGTGGGGCTTGCCGGAAAAAGTGCCCGGTCCAAGCCATTGATGGATCCCCCAAAAGACCCCACTCCATTGACGTTATTAAATGCGTCAAGTGCGGGGCTTGCCTTCGGGCTTGCCGCAAAAACACGGCCATTTTTAAGAAATGAGGTGACCCATGGGCTCTAATGTGTCTTTGACTATAGACGGCTTAGCCGTTTCCGCGCCAGAGGGGGTAACCGTTTGGGGAGCCGCCAAAATGGTCGGTATAACTATCCCCACCCTCTGCCACCACGTTGACGTTAAACCCTACGGCGGCTGCCGGGTCTGTTTGGTGGAGGCGGTCGGGGCCAAAGCTCTTTTAGCCGCTTGCTCCACCCCGGTCTCCGAGGGGCTGGTTATTAAGACCAACTCCCCTAAAGCCAGGGAAGCCAGACGGTTAGTGGTGGAGCTTTTGTTAGCCAACCACCCTAAAGACTGTTTTACCTGTCCTAGGAACCAATCCTGTGAGCTTCAAGCCTTAGCTTTGGACCTAGGGATTAGGGAAGTGCGGTTCGCAAAAGCTAAACCCGAGTGGGATTTAGACGAGACCTCCCCTAGTCTTATCCGAGATCCCAATAAATGCGTCTTATGCGGACGCTGCGTCCGCTTTTGTTCGGACGTTCAGACCTGCTCGGTCTACACCTTCGCTAACCGGGGCTTTAGCTCCATTGTCTCCACGGCCTTTGGCCAGGGTTTAGGGGAAATCCAGTGCGTTTTATGCGGTCAATGCTCGGTGGTCTGCCCAGTGGGGGCCATCACCGTTAAAGACGAGACTGACACGGTTTTGGCGGCCATTAACGATCCCGAAAAAACTGTTATCGTCCAGACGGCCCCAGCCACCCGGGTGGCTTTAGGGGAACCTTTTGGAATGGAGCCGGGGACCATTGTCACCGGTAAGATGGTGGCCGCTTTACGGCGCTTGGGCTTTGACCGGGTTTTGGACACCAACTTCTCGGCCGATGTGACCATCATGGAGGAGGCCACCGAGTTTATCCGCCGCTTAGAAAAGGGCGAAAAACTCCCCATGATCACCAGTTGCTCACCAGGGTGGATCAATTTTTTAGAGATGTTCTACCCGGAGATGAAAGAGCTTCACTCCACCGCCAAAAGCCCCCAGCAGATCTTTGGGGCGCTGGTCAAGACTTATTACGCCGAAAAAGCTGGTCTCGACCCCAAAAACATCTTCTCCGTCGCCATCATGCCCTGCGTGGCCAAGAAGTTTGAGCGGCTACGCCCGGAAATGAGCTCCAGCGGTTACCCGGACGTGGATTGCGTCTTAACCACCCGGGAATTGGCCTTGGCTTTAAAATCCAGCGGGATTAACCTTAACTCCCTTACAGAAGAGCCCTACGATCCTATCATGGGGGCTTCCACTGGGGCCGCTAGCGTCTTCGGGTTGACCGGCGGGGTCATGGAGGCGGCTTTACGGACCGCTTACGAAACCCTGAACCAAAAACCCCTTGGGGAAGTGGAGTTCGCCGAGGTCCGCGGCTCCGGGGGGATTAGGGAAGCGGAAATCGATCTAGGGCCCGCCAAGATTAAAGTGGCCATCGCCCACGGTCTCGGCAACGCCCGTAAAGTCCTGGAAGCCATTAAAGCCGGTAACCCCAGTGGCTGGTCTTTCATTGAGATCATGGCTTGCCCTGGCGGCTGCGTGGCTGGCGGCGGTCAGCCCATTAGCCGGGAAATGGACTTTCGGGCCAAACGCGCGCGGGGTTTATACCTGGATGACCGGAACCAAGCCTTAAGGAAAAGCCACGAGAACCCGGAGGTTATCGACCTATACCGGGAATACTTGACCGAGCCCGGCTCCAGTAAAGCCCACGAGCTTTTGCACGTGTCCCTAGAAAACCCCCACGAGCGCTTTCGCTCGCGGGTGTCGTAAGTTTTGGGTAACTTAACAAAAAACGCCAACGTTCGGGGCCTAAACCCCAAAAGGCCCCCTTAAACCTTTTCGCCCTCGGATTAGCCTTTTTGGCCTATCCGGGGGTGATTTTCTAAGCTTTAGCGAAAGACGCGTCCAAGTCGTTATTTAATGACCAAAAAGGGCCATCGGCGGAAGACCCTTAAAGTTTAGGTTAACCCGCGCCCCGCCATCTAGACGGACGTTAGAGCCAGTGAGGCCGGTATTGTTTTTATATATTTAACTAATTATGGTATAATAATAATTATAGTAATTAAATGACTATTTATACAATTAATAAATATTCACATCATTATTTACACAATGAAACTAAAAATAAAATAGCTGAACTTAATGGTTACCTTGCTTTTACAGTCTAAATGGGTTAAACTATGGAATACGATAATGGTTTACAGCAATGGTTTACGACAAGGGCCTACGACCATAGCCTCCCCAGAGCGGAGAAGAAAAGACGAAAAAGAAGAGACGGAAGGCTTTTCCCGACACAAGATGGATTATACTATTATATGAACAAACGCAATGAAATGGCTACTCAGTTTAACTGGGATTCAAAAAAATTCAATATTTTTGATAGTCAGTTTATTTCTTACGCTGCTATTTCAAAATTTATTAATCAATTCAATTCTAAATTATCCCAAAAAGATATTTCTCAAGATGATTTTAAATTGTTATTTCAAGAAAGAATTATTATAGATGAATTATTATCTAAAATTAATTTTTTAGCTGAATTATCTTGTATAAAATTCTCTGAAAATAACAATCTACTAAAGTATCATAACGAACTCAATAACTCAATTAAATTATTCAATTATTGGTGGAAAAATCTTTCTGATAAACAAATATTACTTTACATCAACGTTGCGCCTGAAAATAATTATTATTTAATTAAACTACGTAAAATAATGTCATATGAACTTTCAGAAGACATAGAAGATGTATTTTCAGTAAAATCAAGCAATTCAGTAAATTTAGATGATATTGCTAATAATTTATTTGATATGTATAAATATATTTCTAAATCAACATTAAATGATGAATTAAAAAATGCAATTTTACAAAAAATAATAACTTCTTTTGGACCTATTTATAAATCTTTGTTAAAAAACTGGCATAATGAATTTATTGTTTTCCGCAAATACAATTCATTTCGAGAAAAATTAGATGTTATATATGGACTTTCTCAAGACTCAGTTGACAGTATGTTTAACATTATTCAAGATAAAACTATATTAATATTCAACAAATACGTTAAAAAGCTGGCTTTAGGTTTTAAAGACTCAACATTAATCTATAAATATTTATCAAACACAAAATATATATATTTTTTAGACGACATTAGTTTACAGTATTCTTTAAACACTATAAAAAAAGTTTATCATAACTTTTTGCCTGTTTTAATAGAACCTATTATAGAAATAATAGGACAAAAAAGGATTAAAATTAATAATTTTAGCAATAATCAATATTGTTTTATATGCAATCGTGAAATACCAACGATTATTAGTTTAAATTTTGACAATAAATGGCATAATTTATTTGCGCTAGCTCATGAATTAATGCACGCCATCCACTTTTTTTTCTCTAAAAATCAAAGCGCGTTTCAATGGAAACCAGTCACCCCTTTAACCGAAGGAATCGCTTATTTTGGTGAATTATTAATAATAGATAACTTTATAAATATTTCTACCAATACATTTTTTAATAATAAACTTTTAATTTTTATTTTGAACCAATCGTATAAAAAATTAGTTGAAGACGCTTTTTTTCATTTATTTCAAGCTGAAGTTGCCCAACTACCTAAATATATGGTTAATAGTGATAATATAACAAAAATATACCAAAAAAACTTAGCTGAACTTTGGGGCGATAACGTCGAGCTGGAGCCTAATCACGCTGTTAAATGGATTGGTACGCGAGAAATGTTTGAAGCCCCGCTTATAAATTATAGTTATATCTTCGGCGGGCTTCTGGGTTTTTGCCTCTTTCAAATCTATAAAGAAGAAGGCCCCCAGTTCGCTGACAAGTTTTTGAGGATTATTTCTCTGGGAGACAGCGATTCCCCAGAAAACATCCTGCGAAAAGCTGGCCTCGGTCCCTTAAATGATAAATTTTGGGTCAAGGGCTTTTCCGCCATAAACTATTTCATAGATCAACTTAAATAAATAAAAGACGCATATTAAAATAAAAAACAATAACTGTAAAAATATATACAATTATTATTGTAAAACAGCGATTATTACATTAAAATGATTATAATTTAGCGATAAGGCTTCTTTTGGGGCTTGAGGCTAAGCCTAGGGCCTTATGGGCTTATGGACCAGGCTTATTAATAGGCGATAACCATGAAAATCATTTATGGCGTAACTTTACTCCTCCTGGCCAGCGGCCTGGTCGCGGGGCCTTCCCTGGCCTTGGAGAATAGAATCGACTCTATCCCCAACCCTTCCTTTGACTGCGCCAAAGCCACTAACGATCTGGAAATAACCGTCTGCTCGGATAGCTATCTGGCGGATTTGGATCGGGAAATGGCGGAATTGTACTTCACCGCCCGAGAAACCAGGCCCGATAAAGACGCGTTCTTAAAAGAACAGAGGAACTTTGTGCGGTATTTGCAAAGGGTGGGGAAAGAATTTCGGGGACTCTACCCGAGGGATTATAATTTTCAGCCCGCCTACATCCACTTTCTCGTGACCGTGGGCTACCATTATAGGATCCGTTACTTTAAGACCCTTTTGGGGGCGGATATCATTAGCCAAAACTGGGTCAACCTGGACGAAGGCGATCTAGATCCTTGTTTTGGCGACTATGGGGCCAATTGCGATCCTCCAGACAATGTCTTCGGGATTTACCTGGATGGCGAGGTGGTCTGGTCTAGATACCCCACCTTGGATTTAGGCCAGGGCGATCCTGACCCCTGCCACGGGGTTTTTGATAATGAGTATTGCCAGAGCCCTTACCAGATCATAGATGGCGATCTAATCCTAAGATAAGCCCATTCTGGCGGTTAACTTAAGCGACTATCTTAAGCGGCTAGCTTAAGCGACTAGTGGGGTGGCTAGTTAAGGCGGTAGTTAGCCCTTAACTAGCCTTACCCAGCCTTAACGGCCCTTAACTAGCCTCTTCCAGCTCGGGGCGCTCTAAACCTAAAGCCTCAATGGTGTCCCGGGCCAAGTCCACAAAATCCGGGCCATTGACCTTTAAGTCCTCTAAGAACCTATCCCGACTCCCTTGGCTCTCAAAGGAAAAGACCGCCAAAGCCCGGCCCACCTCTTCGCCCGAGTGGACGTAGTTAAAGTAGGAGATATTGGACAAGTGGGCGATGCGCTCTAAAAACTCGGTTAAAGCCCCGGGCCGCTCGGGAAAGTTTAAGATGGCCGCGTAGGGTAAGCTAAAGAGACGTGGTTGGAACGGGGCCACCCGAAAGGGCAGATCCGGCCTGGCGGTCACGTCCACAAACTCGTAACCTTTACGCCGCATGGTCTCCTCTAAGGCCAAAAACCGCCCTTTTTCCCCTTCAAAGCCAATGATGGGATAGGCTAAATCCAGGTCAAACTGGCCGACCATTAGATGGCTAATGTTGAGGCCAATGGCTTTAATGGCCCGTAAATAGCCCAGCATGGTCCCTTTCCGCTCCGGGAGGGTCACTTGGTAGTAAGCTTGATGGGCCGCGGGATCGCCAATGGTCCGAGAGATGTGGCTTAACCGTCTAAAATCTAAGTTAGCCCCGCTTAAAATAACCCCCACGTTTAAGCCAGCTAAATCGCCGCTCATCTTTAGAGCCCCAGCTAAACCCAAAGCCCCGCTCGGCTCCGGCAACACCCGAGCCACCCGCCACAGTTCCTCAATAGCCGCCGAGACTTCGGTGGTGGAGACGGTGATTAAATCGTCCAGTAAGGCGCTTAAGATGGGGTAAGTTAAGTACCCAGCGGTTTTAACCGCCGTGCCATCGCAGAAGATATCCACGTTCTCCAGGGTGACCGGATGCCCCGCCTGAAAAGCCGCGGCCATGGAAGCCTGTCCCTCGGCCTCCACGCCAATGACTTTAACCCGACTGTCATAGGACTTAATGACCGCAGCCACCCCAGCGGCTAAACCGCCACCGCCGATCTGGACAAAAACCACGTCCGGTCGCTCTGGCGAGGTCATCATCTCATCGGCTAAAGACCCTTGCCCCGCCATGACCAGAACGTCGTCATAGGGCGGGACCTTCAGCATGTTTTTCGCGGCCGCGAACTCCCAAGCGGCCTTGGCCGCCTCGTCATACCCATCGCCCACCTGATGGATTTCCACCATATCCCCGCCTAAGGATTTGACGCTATCCACCTTTAAGCGCTGGGCCGACATGGGCATAAAAAGATGAGCCGGAATCTTTAAGCTCGCCGCTGAGCGAGCCACTCCCTGGGCGTGGTTCCCGGCGGAGGCGGCCACTAAACCGCACCCCCGGGCCTCCTCGGCTCGGGCGCTAATAAAGTTTGAGGCCCCCCGCCATTTAAAAGAATGGATCTCGGACAGATCCTCCCGTTTTAATAAGAGCCGCCAATCCCCCGGCATAGGGTGAGTTTCTAAGGGGGTGGGCGGTAAGGTTCGATAAACCCGGGTTCTAGCGATCATGACCTCGCGAAAGAGGTCGGAAACGTTGATGGCTTTAGGCCCGCCCTTGGTGTTAATTAGCATGTCCACTCCGGGATTATGGTCAATATTAGCCGCGATATCTTTGGCGCCTGGTGGGGCTAGCTAGCCGCGACCAGAGCCATCTGGCGCCGCCCGGACCCAAAATTAGCGCGTCTTTTGGGTTTAAGGCCCCAACGCGACTGTAATGGTTAGATAAGCGTCAAGATATAAGCTTAGTTGAAAGCCCCTAACGGTTTTTAGCGGGGCCATTATAGCACAGGATTAACCGCCGTGAGGCCAAGCTTAAGCGCAAAAATGGCGATCGGGCCATGGCCCCGAAAGGTATAGGCCCTGGTTAAAGGGGCGCTTAGCGGTAAATGGCCAACTGGCGCGCGGACCAACGGAAATTAAAGCCGCGACCGGAAATTTAACGGTTGGCCGCTTTTAAATGGATACGGCCATAAATGGTTCCTTGGGCGTCTCGCCACTGACCGCTTATCTTGGGCGCTTATCTTGGGGGCCGCGAGTTTATCGTTAAAACTACCTTCTGGAATACACAATTGATCCGCGCGGAGCGGACAACCTGGACTAAACAATAAAAAAAACACAGAAAAACAATAAAAAGGTCGGTATAGTTTTAAATTAACATTTAAAACAATAATCTATAACTTAGTTTAAGCTTAAACTTAAAACACAATATATATTAAGCGACTTTAAATCGTAAAATCGCGTTTTAATAAATTTAAATTGATAAAATGTTTTTTTGATATTTAAAAAAAATATTTCTTTAATGACTTATCAGCGAGCGGTATGGAGGACAAAAACTTTACTGACATAGGCGCTGTTTAACTACAGACTTCTTTTAAAAAAACAAGTGATTTCAGATAGTTACCGGTGTAAACTAAAATAACTTGTAAAGTCGGGTTAACTGGACTTAACGATGACATTAGCCGCCAATAATTGGCGAATGAAAGCGTTTATCTTTTGGGGAGGTTGGCGTTAACGGCTATAATCAATAATAAAGCCCTAAGCCTTAGAAGCTCTCGCCTTAGGGCTTTTCAGTTGGGGGGTTATTTTGTCTGGCCTTGGTCTTCGCCTCCAAATTTCCAAAGTCCTCCCAAAGGGTGATCTTTCTCAATTGGTCATTAATGACTATCCCAAGGCAAATGGGATGATCGTAGGGCTCGGAATAACCTTGGGCGATCATTTGGGCGCGGGCGTTCTCCAGGGTCTCCTTCTCTTTATCAACGCTTTGACAGACTTTTATTTCCAAGACCCAGGTACAATTTTTGTAGTCCACCACTAGGTCAGTCCGCCCCAGATTTCCTTGAGTTTCGGGGAAAACCCGCGCCCCCGCGCCATGGATAAAGGATAATAGAGACGCCCTGTAGAGAAATTCCCCATAATCAACCTCCTCCACATTTGACTTACTGTCGGTCTTAACTCTAGCGGCGGTATAATCAGCGTAAGGGATTTTGGCCAAGACTTTGTTGAATAACTTAATGACCTCGGGCGCATCCCTACTAACCAAGGCGTTTTGTAATTTGTTATAGGCCTTGGTCGCCTTGTCAAGGCCTAAAAAATTGATAACCAAAAGATTATCCATGGATTCCCGGACCTCAAGGTTGGGGTAATCCAAGGTGAAATTATCCTCCGTAGATCCAGGTCGAAGGCTTAGGTAGCCGGTCTGGTAGAGAAAACTTACGGGATTCGATTCCTTAAACGCGCCTGGATCTTTTGCGAATTTCTTGGGAACCATCATTCCGCTAAACTCCTCCACCGTTAGCCGGTTGTTTTTCATGAAATTGGCCAGTAGAGTTGAGGTGCCCGTCTCAAACCAAAATTGTTGAAACTCTTGGTTTTGGAAGAACAGTAAAGTGGAAAAAGGGTTATAAACCCGGGTGACCCCGTCAAATGAGAAACCATTGTAATAGTCTCGCGTTTTTTCCAATAGTTCCGTCTCGGTCATTTTAAGACGCTCAGCGGTCCGCTTAATATGAGGCGCGAAATAGTTCTGAAGTTCCTCCTGGGTAAAACCACATATGGCCCCGTACTCAGGATTTATTGATATGTCATTATAAGAGTTAAAGATGGAAAGAAGACCTAAATGAGCGGATTTGGTGATACCAGTAACAAAAACAAATGATATATACTCATCTAACGCTTTTAATTTAGAGTAATAATCGCGCATTGCCGCGCGTAATTGTTTCCTTTCCTTGGAGGGACGCTCCATAAAGGCGACAAAAGGGGCGTCGTACTCGTCTATAAGGATGGCGCAAGGACGATTGGCTTTCTCGGCCGCTTCCATGATGAGAATTCTTAACATCTCCCCAGGTTGGAGGGTTGGGTCCACCTTAACGCCTAGTTTTTTGGCGAGGATAATTGTTTCAAGCCCCAATGACTTCTTAAACACTTTCACGCCTTCGCTCAAGGTTGGGAGGGTCATGTCGAGACGAATGACCGGGCGGGGGGCGAACCTGGCCTTCTTCAGTTGACTGGCGATATAAAGCCCCTTAAAAAGCGCCTTCTTCCCCGAAAATAAGGCGTCAAAGGTGGTCACGGTCAGGGATTTGCCGAACCGCCTCGGGCGGGAAAGAAACCAGACTTTATTATCGTTTGAGAGCATCTTATCAATGAAGGCGGTCTTGTCCACATAAACCGACCCTTTTTTAATTATTTGCTCAAACGTCTGAACGCCTGAGGCTAGGCCTTTTAACTTCTCTACCATACCAAGCCTCCCCTTATTAATCTAATATATAGTATTTATTTTTAATAGTCAAAATAAAAACCATTTTCTAATGGCTAAAGACCTCGTTAACCGTCACCATAGGCTAGCCAACCCTAACTCCTAGACCGATAAGGACTATGACTTCATCTCTTGTGGAGACTGGAACCGCGAAGAATACGTCTCAGACTTAAGATGGGTATCCATTCACGGGGCAAGGGTCTGGCGGTATCGTGACTATCAAGCTTTTGATTTTAAGCTTAAGGTTAACCAGCGCGCGGTCACCGGAGCCCCCTCGTCCACCTGGATGTGAGCTCCCAAGGGGTCCTGGTTCGGGGTAGGCTCCAGAGTATTATTTTAGCGCGCCCTTCTAATTAAACGCGGATAAGCCACAGTCAAAGGATCTGACTATGGCTTATCAGTTGGGGCTTATCAGTTGGGGCTTACCCGCTGAGGCTCAAAAGGAGACTTTATTTGACAGCTCAATATTCCTCGTCCGCGTAATCGTCGTTATCATAATTCCGCTCTGGGGCGGGCGCGGGCCGGGTCTTATCGGTCCGACCGCTAAAGTAACGATAAACCTTGTGGCCGCTCGGCCTGGATAAGACCTCAAAACCGGCCCGATCTTTCCGGCCATTGGAGTTGACCTCGTAAACGTGGCCATCGGGTTTAACCACTTCCTCCACGCCCATAAAGACGCCGTTAGTTCCTTGGGGTTTTCTAATGGGGTAAGGCCCTGGCTGGGCCGGTAAAGGCCGAGCCGGATCCGCCGGTTGACCGGGGTAAAGGGTTTGGGGGATTTTTCTTAACTCGGCCTTAGTCGGGGCCGTGGGGTTAACCGGGGCGGAATTGGCCCTAGGGGCTCTGGGGGCCGTGGGGGCCACCAGAGGGGCCGTATTTTGGTCGTTATCGTTAATGTTCTGGTTAATATCATGGACCGTGACTTCGCTGACCGGCCGCAAGGCCACGGGCGGGGCCACTGGTTGGGTCTCGCTAGGGGCTGAGTTAGCCGCGGAGTCGATGATGGCCTCAAGGTCCGCCCGGGGAACCCCAGATTTCATTAAGCGATTAACCACCTCCGGGCTTAAGGGCGAGCTTTGCCGCAACGCCGTGGCCGAGTCTAAACTCATGTATTTTAAAGCTAAGCTCTCGCCGCCGTAACGGGTCATGGCTAAAAGAAAGTCCCCGGATAATGGCGGTCTAGCCCTCTGGCTTAAGGACTGGATAACCATCCTTTCCCGAACCGAGTCCGGTAAACCGGCTTTTTCCCATTTGGCCAGATCCATCACCTCGGCGGCCACGGGCGAAAAGGCGACTAAGAGGATTAAGGAAGCTAAGGCGGCGGTTAAGATTAGGCGAATGGGGGATAAGGGGGACATGGGAGCCTTCTAGCGGCCTTAATATCGCCCCTTTTCCTTTAACCAGCGAAAATGGGCTGACCGCGATAAACTCCTATCTAGCAAGACTAAGGCCAATTTTTTAGATAATCTTCCGCTTGGTTAGTGGCTAAGGTCAACCCGTCAGTTAAAGCTTTAACCCATTCAGCCACAGGTTTAGCTAAATCCTCTAAGGTCGGGCGAATGGGCTCCCCAAAGACGGCGGCCACTTTGGCCCCGGGCCAAGGCAAGCGCGAATGGGACCAGCTCTTTTTAAACACATGAGCGAAGGAGACCGCCGCCCCCACCGGGTAAATGGGCCGACCGGTTTTGGCGGCTAAATAAAAGGCCCCGGGTTTAGCCACCCGCCGGGGGCCCCTTGGCCCATCCACGGCTAAGATGAGGTTATCGCCCTGGTCAATGGCTTTCCGCATGGACCTTAAAGCGGCCACCGCCCCTTTGCTGGAAGAGCCCCGACTGACTAGATACCCCCACTTTTTAACCACGCTAGCTAGGATATCCCCGTCGCGGGAGCGGCTAATCATGATATGGCCCCGGGTAAAGCCGCAGTTAGGCAGAAGCGTCGTTTCCTCACTGTGCCAGCAAATAAAAATGGCTGGCCCAGCCAGATCCTCGGGGTAACCCAAAACCTTAAACCGATACAGCTTGGAGTAAAGAGAAACGAACCGCGCGAGTAACCGGGGCCAACGGAGGCAAAAACGGCGGCTAGGGTCATCGTCTGGGATTATATTGGGGTTAGGGGCGTTAAGGCCCGGGGGGCCTAAATTGGGGGCGTTTTGGGCGTCATTAGGTTCCAGCCCCGCGGCCGGGGCTGGAGCTGGAGCTGGGTCTAGAGCGGGGTCGAGGGTCGGGCTAGAGGCGGGCTCGGGGTTCAGGCTCGAAGCCAAGTTAGCGGCCAACCTAGCGGCGGTCTCTGGACCAGCGCTAACCGCGGTCGGATTGGTTATCCCCAGTTCTGGAGCGGGCCCCGTAAACCCCGCCGGGCCAAAATCTTGACGGCTCATATGGCCTCTTCCCCGGGCCGAGCTTTCAAGGCCGCCGGGGTCTCGGCGGCTTTGATCTCCTCATCGTAGACCTCCAAAGCCTCGCGGCCCAAGCGGAAAGGCCGCCGCCACAGTTGCCAGGCCAAGATGAGGACTAAGATGGCCATGATGGGGATCAAGATCTCTTCCTTTAACCCCCAGGCCAAAGCCCGCCGCCTAATCCGTAAGTAGGAGACCACCGGCCAAATGGATAGGCCAATGATGAGGAGCAACGAGACGCTGGCGGAGACCATAAAGATGAGCCCGCCATAACCCGTGGGCACTTGGGCTAAATTCTCGGTCTCAAACCGGGGAAAGCGAGCCCCTAAACCCACGGCTAAAGCGCACAGGCCCGGGGTTAAAAGCAAGGTCAGGGTAAAGGCGGTCACCGACATAACCGGGACCGCGTTTAAAAAACGGTTGGTTAAGTAAGTTAAGCTTAAAGCGATAACGAGGATGGGGGCTAACCAAAACTTCAGCTTGCAGCGCATAAAATCGCCGGTGGCCAAAGGGGCGGCTCGGATAATCCAGTAAGAGAACCCTTCGGCCGAGATGGAGGGAAAAGCGAACCGTAAAGCCAAGGTGGCCGAGACCAGGCCCACTAAGCCCACGTTTAAAAAGGCGATGGTGTTCTCCAGGAAGAAGGCTTCCAAGGGGTAACGCTTTAAGTTTAAAACCGAGAAATTGTACAGGTAGATGATCATTAAAGCCCCGAGCAAAAAGAGCTGGGACCATTGGGTGTGATCGCGGAAAAAAATCTTAAAATCTTTAACCATGATGGCCCGGGCCTCGGGCGAGCGGACCAGGCTAAAAAAAGAGGCTAAGGTGTTCAAAAGACCGCCCGTCCGTTGGCGACCGGCCCCTTCTTGACTTTTGTTGTAGCCCACCCAGTACAAAAGGTCGGCGCCTAAGGAAGTGAAGACCCCTAAGACCACCGCCCCTAAGGCCAGTAAAAATAAGTAGATCCAACGAAAGTCCACCGCTTTCCCGCCAAGTAAGGGCCACAAGAGATCGGTGGCCCAAGCGGTGGGCAACATGGGCGAGGACGGGGTCTGGAGGGCCGCGAGGTAACTAGCCACCGATTGGAGGTTACTAGGGTTAACCAACTGCTCGGGCCTTAACAACCGAAAGGCTAGGTACAAGGCCACAAAGGACAATAAGCCAATGAGGCTCATAATGTCTTTGGTCCGCCGGGCCGGGAGGATGTTAACCAATAAAATAACCGCGGCTTGGCTGACGAAGGAGGCGGTTAAAGCCACGGTTAAAGCCGTTATCGGGCACAAAAAGTAATACAAGGCCCCAGCCTTAAAGTGGTAACCATAAGCCACAAAGACCGGCAAAACAAAGGCCCCGGGCATCCAGGCGCTGGCCAAAAAACTTTGTAAGGACCGAGCCCAAAAGACGCTCTCCCGGCTGACCGGGGCGGCCATTAATAACCCCAAATCTTTGGCCAAGTAGAAACTGGATAAGGCGGTGATAACCGCCGAGAAAAGCAAAAAAGCCGCCCCCGTTAGCCAGAGGATGTTAAAGGTCTTATAGGCTAAAATATCGCCGAACCCCTCCACCGAGTAAAAGGAGCGGATCATCTTGACCGACAAAAGAAAAAGAGCGGCCCACAAAACTAAGGTGAACAAACCTAAGGAGATGAGCTTAACCCGGCCCCCGGGCCCTGGGTCCTTTAAGTAGTTCTTAAGGCCCCAGAAGGTCGGCTTCAAAAGAAGGATAAACTCCCGCATCTTAGTTTTCGCCCTCGGTCGACTCGGTGATCTCCAAAAAGAGGTCCTCTAAGTCCCCGGTTTTCCCGACCTTTTCTTTTAACTCTTTTTCCGTGCCCTCAGCCACTAAGCGGCCCTTAAAAATAATGCCAATGCGGTCGCACAATCTGGAGGCTAAACTCATGGTGTGGGTGGAGACAAACATGGCCACCCCCTCTTCCCGGGCCAGTTTTAAAAAGATGTCCATGACCAAGCGGGCCCCTTTGGGGTCCAAACCAACCATGGGCTCATCCACCACTAAGATCCTAGGTTTAGGCAATAACGCCCCACTCATGATAAGCCGTTGCTTCATGCCGTGGGAATAGTTCTCAATGAGCTCATCGCGCCAATCCCAGAGCTCAAAAACGGTTAAAAGCTCCTCAGCCCGGGCCTCGGCCATTTTTTTCGGGGTTCGGTAAAGGCCCGCCGTAAAGATTAAAAACTCCCAGCCCGAAAGCTTTTCGTAAAGGAAGGGCCGATCCGGGATATACCCTAAAACGCTTTTGGCTTCTTTGGGGTTTTTCGCCAGATCCTGACCGGCTAAGACGATCCGCCCCGCCGTAGGGGCCAAGGCCCCGGCCAGCATGCGGATGGTCGTGGTTTTCCCGGCCCCATTGGGCCCTAAAAAGCCGTAGATCTCCCCCGGGGGCACGGTTAAGGATAGGTCAATGACCGCCTGGTGGCGCCGATAGTTCTTGGAGACCCCCGCCAAGCGAATGGCCGGCTCGGAGCCCAAATCTAAGTCTTTAACGTCTTTAGCGTCGCTGGCCATGGGGCTATTTCCCAGTCTCTTCGGGCCAGATGGCCCCCACGCCTTGCTTAATGACCATGTCCAAAAAGGCCTTGGGGATTAAACCCAAGAACCCCGGTTTGGCTGGGGCTTTCACCACGGCCGTGGCTTCTTTAATCATCTCCGGGTTCTTTAGAACCTCTAAGCCAAAGTCCACGCCCTCGGCTTTTTGGCTCTGGACTTGCCCCGTGGCCTCGACCCAGATCTCGGTTAAGCTGGGGTCAATTAAAAGGGCCAGCTTATAGACCTTGGTTTCCACGGCTTGGGGGGTGACGTCGATGATGGTTAAGCTAGCGGGCCGAAACTCTAGTCTTGAGGGGTCAAAGATATTGAAGAAAATGGGCCGGCCCAAAGGCAGATCCTGTTGGTGGGCTAACCAGGGAACGAGGCCGGAAATTAAGATGGGCCCGGACTCCGGTATGGGCCGCTTAACCTCCCGGACCGAGCCGCCAGCGATAATCCGGTAGGTCAATTCCCCTTTGGCCACTTCCCCGGTCACCTGGGCGATGGGGGAAGAAGAGGGATCTAAACCAATGGTTAAAGAGGCGGACAAGATGGAGCCGTTTTTATCGAAGGTGGCTTGGGAAAAGCATCTCACTTCGCCATCCGCCACAATAACACTTAAATTAATGACAGTAATTTCGTTTAAGGTTAAATTACCGGTCTTTTCCTCTAAAGTAACGGCCCTTTGGGCGTAACCTAAAGTTTTGGTCCCGGCCATAAGGGCGTAATAGTCCTCGCGGGGCTCAAAGGGAAAAAACGAGCCGCTTTTAAAAGAAAAGTTCCCGGACCAGCCCCACCAGATTAAAACGCCTAAACCGAGGGCCAAGATGGCCAGTTTGATAACCCGCTTTTTCATTATGAGGCCTCCGATAGGGGGAAAGGGGCGACGCTTAAGGCGGGGCCAGGCGACCGTTGGCCAGACATAAGTATTCCGGCCAACGGGAAAGGCGGAGGATCTGGCTTATTCCAAAAGGTTATTCCTCAAGACCGTCTTTCAGTTTGTAACCCGTCCAACCCTGGACCCGGTCCATCATGGTCAGGTATTGCTCTTGGGAAAGCCCGGCCCCTAAAGCCACCATCCGCTGGGTGGCCGGGGTTAAGATGTCGCCAATGTCGTGGGCGTCGGAGTTGACCATGAGGTTGGCCCCCTCCTCCAAAGCCAGTTTGGCCACGTAGCCATTGGCTAAGGAGTGGCCCGGTCGAGCCGAGAGCTCCAAAAAGACCCCGCGTTTTTTGGCCAAGGCCACCAGCTCCCGGGTGATAAAGCCCGGATGGGCCAAAATGTCGGCCCCAGCCTCAATGGCCGCTTGGTTAGTCCCCGGGGCCACCGGCTCCACCGGGCTCTCCCCGTGGACCACCACGAACTGGGCCCCCATCTCCTTGGACCAGACCACCAAGTCCTCGATCTGGTAAGGGGGCACATGGGTCAATTCGACCCCGGCTAAAATGTTTAGCCCTAAGTGGGTGGGCAAAGCCCGGACCGCGATTAAAGTCCGGGTTAAGTTATGCTCCAAGGTGGCTTGATCCACGTGATCCGCGAAACCAATGACCGTGTAGCCATTGACAAAGGCCCGACGGCCTAATTCCGCTGGCCCCAACTCCCCATCGGACAACAAGGTGTGGGTGTGTAAGTCCAGGACCGGCCTAATCTCAATATTGTCGCTCATAATCCCTAAATGGTCTCCAATCAGCTCAAAAGGCCCGTAATTGGCCCCCAAACCTTGGCCCTTTAATTTAAAAGGGCTATTTTACCTGCGTTATCAAAATTTTGGATTCTTTTTCAAAAAGAACCTCAATTTTATTCGGATAGATGACTCGGGTCACCAGACCCAAGCCAAAGTTGGCGTGCTTAATGGCTTGACCCGTCTCAAAGAGCCCGTGGATGGAGTAAGGCGTGGTGGCCCCCTCGCCTAAAGACTCTTTGAAAGCCTGCCACTGGCGATTGCTCTCCTCAATTTCCTGGGCCGGTTTGGCCTGGCCTTTGGGCTCCCGGGAGGTTTTAGGTTTAGTCGATTTGGCCGGGGTGGCCGCGCCTTCGCCTTTAGCCGAGGGGTCTTTAAGGGCTGGGGATTTGGGCGGGGCCGCGCGATAGGCGTGCTGGGCCTCGCAAGTTAGGCAGAGGACTTTTTTTATCTTCGCCCCCTCAAAAGCCACCACCCGGTGCGTGGTCATATCGTGGCATTTGCCGCAGTAGGACTCAATCTCGCCGCTCACTCGCGGTTCGTCGTTGGGTCTAACAAAGGTCATCTAAAATCCTCATATTTAGTTAGCTAAAGTCTTTAATGGCTATTTTTAGGCGTTATATAATACTAATAACCCCAAAACTTATTTTTAGGATTGATTAATTACGTAAGCTATGGATAGGGGCCGGCACCCGCCCGCCCAAAGCCATAAATTTTTCCGCCTCCGGGTAATCCTTAACTTCCATGATGGTGGCCCAACCAAGAAGGCCCCCGTAATGGACCCGATCCCCGGCTTTTTTCCCGGGCACTGGGATTAAGCGAGCGGCGGTGGTTTTGTGGTTAATGACCCCAATGGCCATCTCATCGGCGATTAAAGCGGCTAAGGTCCCGGCTGAGGTGTCCCCGGGCAAGGAAATCATGTCCAAGCCCACCGAGCAGACCGCGGTTAAGGCCTCAAGCTTCTCTAAGCTTAATAAACCGTTTTCCACGGCTTCGCCAATGCCTAAATCCTCGGAGACCGGGATAAAGGCCCCGGATAATCCGCCCACGTGGCTGGAGGCGAAGGCCCCGCCCTTTTTGACCGCGTCGTTTAAGAGGGCCAAAACCACCGTGGACCCCGGAGCCCCAATGCCTTTTAAGCCCATGGACTGGAAGATCTCACCCACCGAGTCGCCCACCTGGGGGGCCGGGGCTAAAGACAGATCCACCACCCCAAAGGGCAGACCCAAGCTGTCAGCCACTTCCCGGCCTAAAAACTCGCCCACCCGGGTGACTTTGTAAGCCGTCCGCTTAATGACCTCGCTTAAGGTCCCTAAACTGGGTTTAGCTTCTTGGCTCATGGCTCGGTCAATGGCTTTTTTAACCACCCCCGGCCCACTGACCCCAACGTTAATGACCGCGTCCGGCTCGCCTAGGCCTAAATAAGCCCCAGCCATAAAGGGCATGTCCGGGGGAATGTTGGCGAAGACCACCAACTTGGCGCAAGCTAAACCATCCATGGCCGCCGATAAAGTGGCGGTTTGTCGGATGACCCGGCCCATTAAAGCCACCGCGTCCATGTTGACGCCATCCCGGCTGGAGGCCACGTTGACTGAGGAGCAGACCCGGCTGGTCTCGGCTAAGGCTTGGGGAATGGCCGCGATTAAAGAGATGTCGCCTTTAGCCATGCCTTTTTCCACCAAAGCCCCAAAACCGCCCACAAAGTCGACCCCCACTTCCTCGCCAGCCTTATCCAAGGCCCGGGCCACTTTAACCAGCTCCTCGGGGCCAAAGGGCCCGGCTAAAGCGCTGATGGGGGACACGGCTAACCGTTTATTGACAATGGGGATGCCATATTTTTCGGCCACCTGGTCACAGACCTTCACCAGGTTTTCGGCGTGACGGCTAATCTTGGCCAGAATCTTGGCCGTTAGCCGCCCAAGATCGTCCGAGACGCAGTCCAAAAGAGAAAGGCCTAACGTGATGGCCCGAACGTCTAGATGCTCGTTTTTGAGCATCTCCAAGGTCGCGATTACTTCCCTATCAGTGAGCATGCCTTCCACTTTTGGCGATCAGGGCCATTTACCGTAGGGCCTTAGACCGGCGATCAGGATAAAACTAGGCGATCAGGATAAATAGTTAATTTGTATCCGTTCACGGGGATTTCTGGAGCCGATTTGGCGGCCCGAGGGGAATCCACCAAAATTCACCTTAACCTAATATTTTTAGCTGGAAACACTCTAAGAGTCAAGATATTTTTACGAATGGCGGGAATTTTAAATTGGCGATAAGAACCCCCCATAGCCCTAACAACCTCCGCTCAACTAAGAACGCATCTCGGCTTTTGGTCCCCGCCACCCGACCTTTCCAATAGGCGCCCATCGCCCTCAGCGATCGGGGCCATTGGCCACCTATTGGTTAAAGGCCTAGCTTTGGCGGCCAGGCCTTTAGTTTAATCAACGCGGGCTAACGAAAGAAACTTACGGTCAAGTTTCTTAACCACCCAATAGGGGATTAAAAACTTAACCCAAGGCCAAAAAGCCGCGGCCAGGGTGGCTAAGGACCGGGGAAGCCATTAGCGGGATCATTTTAAGGCCATCGCCCGAATGGAAACTATCCCCGGTGGGCCTTAGCCATCCCGGTCATGAACCCTAAGGGCCGCCCCGATGAAAACCCCTTTGACCTAAGTAAGATTGGGGGCTCTAAGGAATTCCTTTAAGCGCGAGGTCGGGGATACTGAACCGTAACCCAAGGGTGGAAAAACCACTTCGCCGAGGTTAAGGCCGCCTTTAACCCCGCTAAGTTCAAGCCTAGGATTGGTCTTTCCCTGGGATAAGCTCCTTTCCTATGGCGACGCCCAAGGTTACCGCTTAGACGTAAACCACGCCCTAATCCCGGGTTAGCTCCGCGTCACGGTTCCCATAGCTACCATCGGGATGGCCAGACGCGGGTGGACAGCGACTTTGGCGGGAGCGCCAGCCACCAGCCCAATTCCTTAAGGGGAATGGGCCGAGCGCTTAACTTACCGGGAGCCGCCCCTGGAACTGAAAGGGGCCAGGGATGCCGATGAGCCAAAAAAACAATCAGAAAAGCGACCGCAACCATCGCCCGCAACCATCGCCTGGGCGATCTTTACTGACTCTTGAGCCCGAAAGAGAGAAAGAGCCTCCTCATCGTTAACCGTGGCCCGCGACAACCGGGGTTAACGATAACGTTAAACCACGTCCCGCGGCCCATCGCCACTTGGTCGATCCCGAGTATGGCTTCTCTTTAGCGAAAGCTCTAGCGGTCAACCTGGACCAGGTTCAGAAAATCTCTAAGCTCGGCTACGCCGAGCGGCTGAAGGCCCCGGGTTTAAAGACCGATTTAAGACCCATTTCGCCGCCAAGCCCCTTTGGCCGGTCCCTTGACCAGCCCAAGGGGCTAACTCCCACGACTTATCTTGGGACGTGTTTCTAATAAAATCGCGCATCGCTTTCTATTTATTGCCTTTGGCTGGGGAATGAGCCATTGGGGTTAAGGTTACGTCTCCTTAGGAGCGGTTTGTTAGGCTCTGGTTGAGGTTTAAGCCACCGGGATAAATATAAGGAGTTATGGGGGGAGTTAGGGCGTCTTTAGAATATTACCCCTATAAGAGCTAAGAGGAATCTTGAGGGTGGCTAATAATGGGTCAACGCAAAAGCGATAAGGCTAAATAATTCCCTCCCAGAGCTTAGTTATTTATCAGGCTGGCCCTGGGGAAAGGAGGATTTCGGGGTTTTGGGCTGAGTTTTAATATAGCCTAATGTAGGCGTAAAAAGAAAATTAAGTCAAAAAAAACTAGACTTATAATACTATAATGTCTAGATAATGAAGTGTTTTAAGTTATTTATCTTGTAAATTGATTATGTTTTCGATTTCCGCCAACTCCTCTTTGGACAAATTCGTATTTTTGAGAATTGACTCATTGGAAACGCCCGACTCTTTTAAAAGTCTGACGAATTTGATCTGAATATTCGTTAGAGCCGCCGTGGCCGCCTGAATTTTCATCAGACCTTCCGCCCAAGCTTTCGCCTGAGCCACCTGAGCAACCGCCTCGGCCGCCTGAATTCTCATCAGACATTCCGCCCAAGCTTCCGCCCGAGCTTTCTTCTTTACGTTTTCTTCAAACTGTTCGAACGCCAAAAGCA
>JAISRZ010000021.1 GCA_031273455.1 Deltaproteobacteria bacterium
AAGTTATAAAAGTTGTCTCATAAGCGGTCCCAAGATAAGGAGAGAGGGGACGGATAAAACCGGTCAGGATGTCTTGGACTATCGCGGTCTTACGGCTTAATAAAGCTTTTTTTAGCTCAACGGCTATTGTTTTAAGCTCATTAGATGACATAAAGCTAAAAAGCGCGGTGAAACATTCCTTAATAAAGTTAGAGGCCACCTCATAATTGGGGAACTGAAAATATTCGGCGTCGTCCAACAGACTATCTTTCCAGGCGCTCACCTCCTCATCAAGGGAGTCATCCAAGGTTAGGTAGCCACTTCGGATAAGGAACCGGGCGGGCTCTGATTTATCTAACTCCATATTTTCCATATCCAAAGGCGGCGGCGACTCTAAGGCGAATTCCAGAAAACCCTTGGGTTTGGCCTTAATCAAGACGTCCAAAAGACCGGGCCGAACGCTATTGATCCAGTAGGAGTCAAAGGCCTTATGGCTAAAAAAATGGAGGGTTGAATAGGGGTTAAGAACCCTAGTTTCGCCACCCCAGCGGTAGCCACCGTACCATTTAATAATTTTGGCCCGTAAATCGTCAACGGTTGAGACATCCGTAAGCCCCCCGGCCTTCTTAACCATCGCTCCAGAGCCTTTTGGGCCTTTGTCTTTAAGCTCGGCTAAGGTCGCCTCCAACCGGTCCGCGAAAAGGGCGTTAAACTCCTCTAAGGTAAAACCGCCGATCCCCGCGTATTTGGGATGCAGGGAGATGTCCTTTAAATCAACAACGTAGTAGCCCGCAAGAGTGGAATCGTAACTGGCTATACCGGTCACCATAAAAAAGCCCAAACAGGATTGAACATATGAAGTTTTAAAAGCGCCGAATAAATAGCTGAGGAACTCTGTATGGGCCTTGACCAGGCTGGGGTTAGCCATATGGTTGGTCACTGGGGCGTCAAAGTCGTCTAAGAGGACCGCCACCTGGGATTGGCGTTTTCGGCTAAGATCCTGAATAAGGCTACTCAAGCTCATGGATGAGGGTGGCCCCGAAACGTCTAAATCTTCAGCTTGGGCGATCCCTTGAAGTTGGGCGTTGAACGCCGTCTCCAGAGTTTCCGGGCTATCCGAGGGCAGGTCCAGGGTCAGAGAGATGGTGGGATAAGCTTTAAAGTCGTAATCCGACTGGTCAATCCAAAGACCTTTAAAACGCGCGCGGTTACCGGTGAAGAGCTCCTTTAAGGTCTGGAGTAGAAGAGTTTTACCGAAACGGGGGGGCCGGGACAAGAAATAACACCTGTAACCGTCATTTAACATCTCATAGATATATCTAGTCTTGTCCGCGTATAAAAGGCCCTGGTCAATGATGGTGGGGAAAGGCTGATCGTCAGGGGGTAATCGCTTCATGATTTAACTCCATTAAGCCGTGGATAAAGACAGAACATTTATAACATATATTTTAATTGACGTCAAGGCTAAGGCCTAATGGGCTAAGGGACACAAGTTCCAGAAGGACAGACCCCCTAGACCGCCTTCCGAGCCTTCCCTTGGCCCACCTAAACTTAACTGTCAACTAAAGTTCTATGAAGAAAGACTGATGGCCATAAGCTTCCCTTTTGGGTGGTTCTTTTAGCCAGCGTGGCGAACGGTTCGTAGGGAAAAAAGCGGGGAGTTAAGTATATTCGATTTTAAGAGATTTATATAGCCTTAAATTATTTAATTGATTAGACACACTAACTATTAAGAACTATTTATTAAATAAACGAATTAATTAAGCAAATATTAGATAATCTAATGTTAATAAAATTATATATATAACAAAAAAAATGGATTTAAGGCCATATTTAAAGACTGGGTAAGCTGTCAACAGGAGGTTTAATATTTAATATTTAAGTCATTTCAAAGTTAAGAGTCATATCTATTCAGGCGCCATCTCCGTTAGGCGCCACTTCCGCGGTAAAAGTAATTATATTGTCGGCGATTTTAACTCGAACTTGACGGCGCGGCCCTCGTTCATAATAAATATGGCTTAATTTAGCGCATTCATAGCGATTACCATTTTTATCGCCAAGTATATAATTAAAACTGTCAACTCCGTACAAGCTTCGGCAGGCGATCGCCCTGCCCCAGATATTAGCGAAACAGCATTTGATGATTTGATAATCAGTTGGAGGCTCATCAACGATTTGGAGCGAATCTCCTCGCCATTGTTCCGCAAGGTCTTCCGTAGTGTCCCAAGAAATTCCATCTAAAAAGGCCATATCGGCTCCGCCACCCGTTTCGGTTAATACAGGAATTAAATCAATAGCCCCAAAAATGTCACCTTTAGGTCCGAACATTGACGATGATCGCTGTAGGTAGTCCGTAAGATTAATCGCCAGCTTTTTGGTATGGTTTAACAGAAAACCCGAATACAAGACACTACGTTTTTTATCATAGTTTAAATTTTCATAGTTAAAATTTTCAAAGTTAAAATATTCAATTTCCTTATTAATAATATTGATTGAACGCCAACGCTGGCTGTTTTCCCGTATAAATTGTAATTTCGCGCGACTATCCTCATTAGGCGTCTCAACGTTGTCAAGAAGAAAATCATCATTCTGTACGTAAGCGGATATACCAAGCAAATCTGACGTTTCTGAGAAATCATTCAAACCATCGTATTCTGAAAGGACGCTTTGACCGAACCACATGACCCGAAATGGCTTCTGACGTAAAAGATAGTGAGCGTAGACGACAGCGCCGCTGAATGAATAACAGTTAGCGTGGAACTTTTCAACGCATGTCGAAAAGCAGGTCATATCTTCAATATCATAGATAGTGGCGTAAAAAATTTCTCCCATTTTAGTTTCCTTTGGCCCCTTTATGTTATTACCACTATTTTTTTTAAGCGGTGGTAAATCAGAAAATTAAAGGTGAAAGCCAATCGCCATTCAGACCTTCGCCCCATCCAGCGCTCAAAAACCAATCCCAATAATATTTGGCCATGTTCTATCCCAAAAAGGATTCATCTTCCTACACTTAAGGACTGGCCACTAAGCCTCCATGTCCACTCAACTGAATATTTATACTAGCGAATTTAAAGCGTCTGTCAAGTATTATTTTCTGACCTGAGTTTCGTGGTCGCTGACGCCAGAGTCAGCCAAGTCTTTTGGTGAATCATTCATAGTCGCTCCTTATGACTAAATGAGACAGTTAGTCTAAGCCATGGCCTTGGAGCGAGCGTAGGCTTGTTACGAGCCTAGGCTCTTGGCCCCTTTCGCCTTAATAATAACGCCGTTCTTCGCTAAAATAGCCTGAAAGCTTAATAACCAAAGCGCGCTTTTAAAATAATATTGTAAACTTTTTCACGTTAATTTTTCATTAAAATTTAAGTATTAAGTATCTATACACGTCTTTTTAAGCCGGTAATAGCGCTCTGACGGCTGACCAAAGGGAGAGACTACCCCATAAAACCGCAAAAACGCCGTTTTTTAGCGGTTCCCGACTAAGCCTTAAGGCGCGAGATCTGACGGCGAGCGCCTCTTCTCTTGGTCCCATGACACATCATAGGGACGAACATAGGAACAGACATAAACAATCTGTCGTGGCCAGTCTCAGCGGACTCGCCCAATCTGGGTTACGAATAACCGAACTGACTTTAACTTTGGGGGGTTAACCTTGGGGCGGTGGCCTTGACTTTAGGGCCCTTAGCCAGATCGATGATTTTATTTTGGGGTGACTTAGGGGCGAAAGCGGTCTTAATAT
>JAISRZ010000075.1 GCA_031273455.1 Deltaproteobacteria bacterium
TATAAAAGGTTACCATCTATTATTTCCGCGAAATCCTGCCCATCTAAAGGTAATTTTTTTAGAGTCATTATCTCTCCATTAAGCCATAGGCCTTAACCAATCCTCCGCGAACGAAGGGATGGAAAAGCTTCTTTTAGAAAGGCCAAGCGCCAACTCAATACTTCAATATATATATTCCATAATTTAGAATTTTTTTCAACTATTTTTAGGGTTAAAGCTAAATTTTTCTCCCTGCGCGATTGACCGCCACACGATTGGGGGCCCCATAACCTAGGCGGCCTCCTTAAACTTGACAAGGACTAGACTGGAAAAAGTTATATACATATTGGATCGTTTATTTAATTGACTATTTATTGGTATTATTAACACTATCTAACGATAAATAATGGATTTTTTTAGTTTGACCTAAAAAGCTTTCCTACAAGGAAAAAATAACTACTTAACATTTGGTAAATGACCTGCTATTATTGGAGATGGCACAGTATAATTAAACTATAACGGTTTTGAAATCATCACTAATACTTTAATAGTAATGTTATTGTGTAAATATTAGTGGTATCTATGGTAGTTATTATTGATATAAAAATCGGTAGTTTAATTACAAATACCAGTTCTTCAACTGAAATTCCATGTTTAGATGAATTTTATAATCTTGGTTTCAGTAATAGTTTTGATAAAGTGGAATCATCTGTCAAGGGCTACTAGTAAAAAAGCTTCAATAGAGGTAGCCGAAAATCTTTCGATCTACAGGATCTTTATCCAGAGAGGTGTGGCGGGTATGTTAGCGCGCTCAGCCATAGATGGGCCTTTTAGCCCCCTTTTTATGGCTTTTACGGTTAGTTAAGACTAACGCGCAGCGTTTAGACCCGGGCGTTTAAGTGGTTAAACCCTAAAAACAAACTTTCCTTTTCCGCTGGGAGGATGGCCGTCTCTTTTAAAGCGAAGGGGCTTTGGGAGCCACTCAGGTAGCTTAAGATCTCCTTGGGGCTGGTTAAGTTGGCCGTGGCTTTAGCTAAAAACTCCTCGGGTTTAACCGCCTGTCCGGGCCAAGCCAAAGCTAAGCCCAAGCTGGCTGGGGGTAATTCCCGGACCAGCTCGCCTAAAAAACCGGTCAGCTTTTTGAGCGTGGCTTCCGGCATCAGGACCCCCAATTCTTGGGGCCCTAGTTTAGCCGCTGGCTCAAAACCGCCTAACCTGGGGGTAATGGCCCGGCCCACTTCGGCCCAATCCGGCTCCAAAGGAAATCTCGCCACCACTAACCCTAAGGCCCCGGCGAGTCCTCTTAGGCGCTTTAACTCAGCTTTTAAGACAATAAAAAAGTGCTCTTCCTGGTACAGCCCGGAGAGGGGATCCACGCAGCCGCTGGCGGCTTTTTTTTGACCCTTTTTCCCGGCCACGATTTAGACCATGTCCAAAATGCCTTGCGGCATGTTTCTTAAGGAAACCACCTTATCCACGCAACCGGTTTTAATGGCTTCTTTGGGCATGCCAAAGACAATGGAGGAAGCCTCGTCTTGGGCTAAGGTTTTGGCCCCGGCTTCCTTCATGATCTTAATGCCCTCCGCCCCATCCGAGCCCATGCCCGTTAAGACCACCCCAACGGCGTTGGCCCCCGCGTATTTGGCCACGGATTTAAACAAAACGTCCACCGCTGGCCTTTGGTGATGGACCATGGGCCCGGTTTTGATTTGCACAAAATACCGCGCCCCGCTCCGATGTAAAAGCATATGGAAGTTCCCCGGGGCGATGAGGCAGATCCCCGGGACCACCGAGTCGTTCTCCTCGCCCTCTTTGATCCGAATCTTACAGAGGTTGTTCAGGCGATCGGCGAAGGCTTTGGTGAAGTTGGCGGGCATGTGCTGAGCCACCACAATGCCCGGGGTGTCGGCCGGTAGACGGGTTAAGATGTCTCTTAGGGCCTCGGTCCCGCCGGTGGAGGACCCGATGGCGATAACTTTGTTGGTGGTCTGGGTGATGGCGGCCCCCCGGTTGGCGGCCATGGGCCCAGCTTCCGTGGGGACCCTTTTCATGACCCGCACATGGGCGGCGGCCCGGATCTTTTCGGCCAACTGGGCCCCCATTTCCCCCACCGAAAAAGAGCCCGAGGGTTTCGCCAAAACCTCCACCGCCCCGCAGTCCATGGCCTCTAAAGCCATGGCGCTTCCTTTGGGGGTCAGGGAGCTTACGATAATCACCGGGAGGGGATGGTAGGCCATGATCTTTTTTAAAAAGGTAATGCCATCCATCCGGGGCATCTCAATGTCCAAGGTCAAAACGTCCGGGGCCAGCTTTAAGATCATGTCCCGAGCCACGTACGGGTCCGGGGCGGCCCCAATGACCTCAATGTCCCGGGCTTTGGACAGTTGCTCAGTGAATATCTTCCGGACAATGGCCGAGTCATCGACCACTAAGACTTTGATCATGAATCCTCCCCTTTCGCCCCCTAAGGTCAAAACCGCCTTTTAACTAACCTCTAAACTAGTTGGTCACCTTCCGGTAAATGCAAGGGGCCACGTACTGAAAGTTATGCGTAAGGCCGGATAAACTTTCGGAATGGCCGATAAATAGGTAGCCCCCGACTTCCAAGATCTTATAGAATTTAGCGATGAGCTGGGCGATGGTGTCGCGATCGAAGTAGATCATGACGTTCCGGCAAAAGATCAGATCCATGGGCCCCTTGTAAGGCAAAGGGTCCATGAGGTTAAAGCGCCGAAAGGAGATGACGCTTCTTAACTGGGGGGTCACGGTGTAGTAGACCGAGCCTTTGTCCCCCGGGGTTTTGACCATAAAGTTTTTTAAACTGACCGGGTTGATGTTTTTGACGCTCTCCGGGCCGTACTGGCCCTTTTTAGCGATGTTTAAAACCTTAGTTGAGAGATCGGTGGCTAAGATCCGAAAATCCCCGCCACTGGCGAAGTACTGGCTCTTTTCCAGAACCACCATGCCAATGGTGTAAGGCTCCTCGCCCGAGGAGCAAGCCGCGCTCCAGATGCGCAACCGTGGGCCCCCGCCCCCGGGTTTGCGGCGTCTTTTCTCCAGATCCGGCAAAAAAGTCGAGCCTAAAAAATCAAAGTGCTGGGGTTCGCGAAAGAAGCTAGTTAAGTTGGTGGCTAAGGCGTCCAACAAAAAGACCATCTCATCGCCCGAGGCGTCGGTGGTCACGTACCGAAAGTAGCTTTTAAAATCCCGAAACTCCAATTGATTGATGCGTTTAATCAGCCGCGCCCTAACTAGCTCTTTTTTGCCGTCCAAGAGATTGATGCCGCTAGTTTTGTGGACAAAGGCGGCGATGGCCTGGTAATCATGGTCCGAGAGCTCCATCTGCTGGCTGGAAAAGCCAATTGGGCCCGATGAAGGCGTCCGTTTATGTTCCAAAGTCACTTTTCCCCTTCCAAAGGCGCCTTAAGTAACCGCCAGAAGAAGATCTTAAGGCTAATATGGGCCTATTCCACCACCGGGGCTTTAGGCCCAAAGGTCAGATCCTCATCGGTTAAGATGAGGTCAATATCCAATATAATGAGGACTTGGTTTTTAGTTTTCGCCATGCCCTTAATGTATTCGCTTTTCAGCCGCGTCCCAAAATCCGGGGCTGGATCGATGTCGGCCCGGTTGATGGTGATGACCTCGGAGACGCGGTCGACCACAATGCCCATCTGGGTGGCCCCATGGACAGTTTTAAACTCAATGACAATGATGCTCGTTCTTTCGGTGTATTCCTCTTCCGCTAAACCGAACTTTAACCTTAAGTCAATCACCGGGATGACTTTCCCTCTTAAATTAATGAGCCCCTTCATGAACTCCGGGGTCTGGGGCACGCTGGTTATGTCCATCATGCCGTTAATCTCCCGGATCTTCAGAATGTCCAGCCCGTAAAACTCCCCGGCCAGCTCAAAACGGAGAACTTTCATGTCCAGGGAATGGTCCACGGCCAAAGCCGTAACCGGGTTATGCTGCTGACTTCCGCTCATTGGTCCCCCATCCCCTTTTTCGCCATCTTGCTTGTTCCCATCTTTAACCAGCTACTTCCAAGACTCGTCGCCCATCTCCCAGTCGTCGGCGGCTCGACCGGCCGGACTCGGGGCGCCCCCGGCCATTTCCCGAGCCTCAAATAAGCCGCTCACGTCCAGGATCAAACCCACCCGACCATCGCCTAAGATGGTCCCGCCGGCTAAGGAGCGGACGTATTTTAAAGTCTCGCCTAAGGATTTAATGACCACCTCTTGCTTACCTAAAACCTCATCCACAAGTAAGCAGCACCTTTGGCCCTCGTTTTCCACCACGACCACCAACCCGGCGGCCGGGTCGGTCATGGCCCCGCTGGCGGCCACGATCCGCGATAACCGGACCAAGGGCAATAAAGCGTCCCGGACCTTAATCATCTCCCCTTGGTTCTTAACGGTGAAGTACTCCTCGGGTTTAGGCCGAAAGGACTCGTTAATGGAAATGGTCGGGAGAATGTAGCGATAATCGCCCACCCGCACGATCATCCCATCAATGATGGCCAAGGTCAAAGGGAGCCGAATGGTGGTGGTGGAGCCTTGCCCCGGCTCGGAGGTGAAATCCACCTTGCCCCGTAAAACCTCCACCGATTTTCGGACCACGTCCATGCCAAGTCCCCGACCGCTAATGTCGGTCACTAGATCTTTAGTGGAAAACCCCGGGTGGAAAACCAAGTTGTGAATGGCCTGGGTGGATAAATTATCGCCCGAGGAAATTAGGCCATTTTCAATGGCCCTGGCCACCACCTTTTGGCGGTCTAAACCCCGACCGTCGTCACTCAATTCAATAACCACGTTCCCGCCCTGGTGGTAAGCTTTGAGCGACACCACCCCTTTAGGCGGTTTCCCAGCGGCCCGGCGCTCTTGGGGCGACTCCAAGCCGTGGTCCAAGCAGTTCCGGATCATGTGGACCAAAGGATCGTGGATGGACTCCACCATGTTGCGGTCGATTTCCGTGTCCTCGCCAGTGGTCACCATTTCCACGTCTTTTTCAAACTTATGGGCTAAATCCCGCACCAAACGGTTCATTTTCCGGAAGGTCTGGCTGATCTGGACCATCCGTAAGCTCATGGCGTTCCTTTGGAGCTCACTGGTGATCCGGGACACTTGGGCCAAATCTTTAATAATCTTTTGCTCTTTTAAAAACTTAATGGTCTGATTAGAGGTGACCAGACTCTGAGTAATAACCAATTCCCCCACTAAATCGATTAAACCATCCAGCTTCTGGGTCTCCACCTTGACCGTCTGGGTCCCAGCGGTCTGGGTGGCCCCGCCCTCGGAGCGCTTTTGTTCCCGTAAAGCCGCGGCCACCTTTTCCGGGGCCCCGATCTTCCGCTTCAAAAGGATCTCCCCCAGTTTGGTCTCCTTTAAGCTCTCTTGCCGCTTTAAGGCCTCCTCCACGTGCTCGTGCTCCACCCGGCCCATGGAGACCAAGATTTCCCCTAAACGTCGGCCTTTCTCCACGGTCTGTTGCCGCTCTAGGGCCTCATTAAGCTCCTCTTCGGTGATTAAACCGTCTTGGACTAAGATTTCGCCTAAGCGCACCGCCCGGGCTGACTTTTGGGCTTGGATCAAACCGCCCAGATCGTTTTGGGTGATTAAACCCTTTTCCACTAAAATCTCGCCCAGTTTTTTCGGTTTAGCCACCGAGGCCCCGCCCGAGCCGCTTGTGGCCCCGGGGGTCGGGATATTGGTCAGCATGCCTTGCCGGGCTTCCCAGAGGTTTTCCCGGAGGTTGGACAGTTCCTCCTCCGTCCACAAAGGCTCAATGGACCAGGTCCGCCCAGATTGATTCAGGGTTAAGGTGGCTAAACCATTGATTAAATAGGAGCAGGCCTTTAAAAGGATATCCGTGATGGCCGTGGTGTGGGGGACCTGCTCGGTGGAGACGTAATCGAGTAAAGCGATGGTGTCCGCGGTCAACTGGGCCAGATCGTCTAGCTCTAATAGACTAAACCCGCCCAAAATAGTCCGAAACAGGGGCAAAGTCTCGCTCATGGCGGCCACGGGGTCGGTTTTATGCTCCACGGCCACTAGCTTCATCTGGAGGTCTTCCAAAGCCCCGGTGAAGTCGGCCTTAAAGTAGTCCACCGTGAGCTTTTGGCTTAAATAAGCCTCCCGACGGACCTGGGTCGGGGTGGGCACGATGACCGTGGGATCCAAGCGGATTTTCCGGGGTTTAAAGGGGCTTTTGGGTTTCCGGCCTAAAGAAAACTCCTCGGACCCTTCGGCCGCGTTAACCTCGGGCGAGGTGGGCTCGGTTGGGCTACCCGCGGTCTCGCTAGACGCGGCTAGGCCGTCTTCCGTCTCGGAGCTAGGCTCTTCTGGGGCTCCAGCTTCCAGCTCTGACCCCGCCTCCGGCTCGCCGCTCGGCGCGGACGCGCTGGTCGGCTCGGGCTCTAGCTCGGGTTCTTGGGAGGCGGCTTTGGACCCTTCTGGTTTTTTACTTTTTGATTTTTTGGGGGGTTTAGCGGACGGAGTTGGGGGGTCGAGGGCGATGGCCGCTTTAATCTTGGCTATTAAGCCTTTGACGTCCCCAGCCACTGGTTGGCCCACCGGGATACTCCGGGCCATTTCCTGCATTAAACTTAGCCCATCGCCGACTAGGCCCAAAGCTAAATCCCGATCCGGGACCTTATCTCGGATCATCTCCCGAATAAGGCCGGTCATGGCCGTTAAAACCGCGCCCGGCTCGGGCTCGGATAATTCCCCAGCGTTCTCTTCCATGGCCTTAAGCTGGCCCAATACCGAGCTTAATTCCAGAAGATTGTCCGAGGACAGCATCACCAGATCGAGACTGGCCCGGTTAAGCTGATCGGCTAAAAGTTCAGGGTCAAAGGGCATAAGAGGCTACCAAACGGGCCAAAAACCGCCCGGGACCAAAACTAGAGGCGCGAATAAAGAGCTCAGTTGACCGGCTCCGCGGCCACTGGCCGTTTGTCGCTCTGGCTCATCGCCGTCCTCGCTCCGAGATTCTCGCTCAAAATGGCGTATTGCCAACGGACCAGACGATTGCGCTCGTCTAAAATAGTGTCCAACAGTTGCCCGAAACTGGAGGCGTCCCGGGGCAGATAATCGGTTATCCCGCAACTAATGGATTTAATCATGGCTAAAAGGGAAGGCCGGGCCGCTAAAACGATTTGCCGGGTTAAAGGGGAAAGGCGCCTAACTTCCGAGCCTAAAGAGTGCTCCACTAGTAAGGAGCTGTCGGCCACCAAGAAATGGAGGCCCCGTTTTTTTAAGTGAGCCATGACCCCCGAGATATTCTCGACCACCGTGACCTCAAACCCCTCCTTTTCCAAGTCCTTCAACAAGGGTTCTAAAAAGGCCGGTTCCCGGTCGACAATAACAATACGCATCCCTTCACCTTAATGGTCGATCCCTTTCTTCTCGTTAGCCGGAAGTTTTCACCCCAAGCCCAAAAAAGAGCCGACATTTGGATCACAATCCATATCAATTTGAGTTTAACAAATAAAAATGTTTTTGTGAACCACTTAGCCCCCTTTAACTAGTCACCCCCCGAGGGCTCCCCTAGGCCCCCAACCTTAGAGCCTTCGGGTCTCTAGCCGCTTATCTGAGGGCGCCTAAAGGCGCCCTCAGCTGACCGACCCTAACCATTGGCCCTAACTATCCTTTAACCACTATAGCTAGGGCGCTTACCGGCTTGGGGCTAATCCTTAGGGGTGGGCCCGCTACGGTCTTGGGGCCGCTTCTCCAGACCCGGTTGACCCTCGTAAAGGTCTTGACCGCGCCAGTGGTGAAAAAGCTCCCGGGTCTTTTGGAACATGGCGTAGACCATGGGAATGATGATCAAACCCACGGTCGTGGCCGCGGCCATGCCGCCAAAGACGCAAACCGAGACGTTTTGCCGGGAGCTGGCCCCGGGCCCAGTGGCCAGAACCAGCGGAATAAGGCCGACTAAAAAGGTCAAAGAGGTCATGACCACGGCCCGAAACCTTAACTCGGCCCCATTGGCGGCGGAGTCCCGGATGGATAGACCTCGCTCCCGGGCGTCTTTAGCGAACTCCACGATTAAAATGGCGTTCTTGCTGGCCAAGGCGATTAAGGCCACGATACCGATCTGGACGTATAAGCCCATGGACTGGTTAGAGATCTTAATGGCCATCATGGCCCCAAAAATGGCCGCGCTAATGGAGACCATAACCCCTAAAGGAATGGTCCAGCTTTCGTATAGGGCCACTAAAAACAAGTAGGCGAACAAAAAGGACAGAATAAAGAGGTAGACCGTTTGACCGGCTGACTCCTTTTCCTGGAGGGTGGAGCCCGTCCACTCGTAACCCACGTCCCGAGGGAGAACCTCGTCAGCGGCGTTTTCCATGGCCGCGATGGCCACGCCCGTCCCCAAGTTGGGTTTTCCGCTCCCCATGATGACCGCGGAGCGGTAGTTATTGTACCGGGTGATGTTCTGGGGGCCAGTCACCAGCTTAATGTCAATGATGGAGGACAAAGGCACCATGGCCCCGTTACTGGAGCGGACATGGATGTTGCGGACGTTGTCCAGGCCTTTGCGGTCTTTAATCCCGCTCATGATTTTAACCTGCCAACTGCGGCCTTTGTAGTTAAAATCATTAACGTAATAGCTGCCTAAAAACGACTGCATGGCCGAAAAAACGTCCGCCACTTGGACCCCGAGGTTATTGGTCTTTTCCCGATCCAAGGTCACTTCCATGATCGGGGTGTCAGTGTTAAAAAAGGTGAAAGCCATGGCCATGGCTGGGTCGCTCATGGCCCGGCCAATGAACCTTCTAGTGAGCTCGGCCAGCTCCGTGGAGTCGCGGCCCTCAAAGTCCTCTAAAACAAAGCTAAACCCGCCCACCGAGTCCAAACCGATAATGGGCGGCAAGTTAAAGGCCACGCAGGTCCCCTCCACGATCTGGGACAACTCCCGGTTCAAGGTGGCGTAGATGGCCATTAAAGAAGTGTCTTTAGTGGTCCTTTGGTCGTACGGGTCTAAACCGATAAACATAAAGGCCGCGTTATCCTGCATGGACATGTTCACGATGTTAATGCCCAAAACCGGCATCACGTCGTTGACCCCTTTAATGTTCCGGACAATGATCTCGGCCCGGGCCAATACGTCGCGGGTCCGGTTTAAAGAGGAGCCTTCGGGCAAACCCACCTGGACGATGATCATGCCCTGGTCCTCGGAGGGCAAAAAGCCCGAGGGGATAAAGCGCATGATAAAGTACGACCCGCCCAAGCAGAAGGCGGCCACCACTAAACCAAAGGCCGAGCGCCTTAATAAGGTCCCGATTAAGACTAAGTACTTGCTCCTGGTCCGATAAACCGCGCTCTGAAAGGTCCGGACCAAAAAGTTGGGCGGTTTGGACTCGGATTTGGGCCGCATGAAGATGGCGCACAAAGCCGGGGACAAGGTTAAAGCGTTAACCGCCGAGATGACCATGGCCACGGAGATAGTCACCGCGAACTGCTGATAAAGTTTGCCGGACAACCCCGGGATAAAAGCCACCGGCACGAAGACCGATAATAAAACCAAGGAAATGGCCACAATGGCCCCGGTGATCTGGCCCATGGCTTTGATGGCCGCCTCCCGGGGCGAAAGCTTATCCTCCTCCATGACCCGCTCAACGTTCTCCACCACCACGATGGCGTCATCGACCACGATACCCACCGCCAAGACCAAAGCCAAAAGGGAAATGGTGTTGGCCGAGAACCCGACCACCAATAAAACCGCGAAGGTCCCGACTAAGGACACGGGCACGGCCACCATGGGGATGATGGTGGCTCGCCAGTTGCCTAAGAAAAGGTAAACCACAAAGATAACCAAGATCATGGCGATGATAATGGTCTCGACCACCTCATGGATGGAAGCTTTAACAAAGGTGGTGGCGTCAAAGATCTTATGGGTCTCCAAATCCGGGGGAAAGCGCTTTTGGATCTCGGCTAACTCTTTTTCCACCTGGGCCGCCGTCTCCACGGCGTTGGACCCGGCCGATTGGCTGAGCATCATGCCCGCCGAGCGCTGGGCCTTATACAAACCTTGGGGCGAATAGGACTGGGTGTCCAAAACCACCTCAGACACATCCCCCAAGCGTAAGAGCCCGCCATCGGCGTTGGTCCTAATAACGATATCCTCGAACTCTTTAACTGAGGTTAACCGGCCAGTCGCGGCCAGGTTAAAGTGCAATTCTTGCTGATCCGAAACTGGGGCCCCGCCCACCTCGCCCACCGCGGCTTGGATGTTTTGGGCTTGCAAAGCTAGGATAATGTCGCCAGAGGTTAGGTTAAGAGAGGCCATGCGGTTGGGGTCCAGCCAAACGCGCATGGAGTATTGGCTGCCAAAAAAGTTGATGCTCCCCACGCCCGGGACCCGGGCTAATGGGTCGGCCACGTTGTTGTAGACCCAGTCGGACAATTCCAACTCATTAAAGGTCCCGCCCGGGGAAATGAAGTTATAAGCCATTAAGAAGGAGGAGGTGCTCTTGTCCACGGTCACCCCTTGCCGGTTGACCTCATCCGGTAAAAGTGGCTCAGCCCGCTTTAAGCGGTTCTGGACGTTAACCATGTTCAAGTCCGGATCAGTTCCGATCTTAAAGGTCACGGTCAAGCGATAAGCCCCGTTGTTGGAGGACTGGCTGGACATGTAGATCATGCCATCCACGCCGTTCATGGCTCTCTCAATGGGCTGGGCCACGGTGCTTTCCACCGTTTCCGCCGAGGCCCCTGGGTAAGTGGCTTGGACGTTGACCGAGGGAGGCACGATGTCCGGAAACTGGGAGACCGGAATGGAGTTAATGGCTAAAAGCCCGGCGATGGTGATTATTAACGAGACCACCACCGCGAAGCGAGGTCGGTCGATAAATATTTTGGAAAGCACTAGTTTTAACCCCTAAGCCTAACTGGCCTTTTCAGCTTGGTTCCCCGCCCTAGCCCCTGGGGCCGGATTAGCCCCTTTGGCTTCTTTGGCCCCAGGCGTCGCGGCCTCTTCCAGGACTTCCACTGGCAGACCGTCCCGGAGCATGGACCCGCCGGACATAAGACCTAAGCTAATGACCTGGTCCCCGGGCTTTAAGCCCTCCAAAACCTCATAGCCATTGTCGAATTCCCGACCGAGCTTTATGTAGACCACCTTGGCCCGTAAGCCCGGAGCCCCTTCCGCCGGGGCCGCTTGGAAGACAAAGTTCCCATTGGAGCTGGACATGACCGACCCTTTGGGGGCTAAAAGCACTTGGGGCGGGACTTTGGCGGTTAAAGAGACCACCACGCTCTGGTTGGGCATTAAAACCCCTTGGGGGTTGGGGAACTCGGCTTTGAGCTTAATGGTGTCCGTGGATTTGTCGACTAAGGGGGCCACGTAAATCAGTTTCCCTTCGGACTCGTAAAAGGTCTCGCCATTGATCTTGAGCTTGGTGACCACGTTGTCCAGGCTGGAGCCGGGTAAAGGCCCCGAGCCCAAACGGGTGGCCGCCATGTACTTATCCGAGACCCCAAAGTTAACCAAGATGGGGTCTTGGGTGACCACCGTGGCTAAAACCCCGCTTTCCGGGGACAAGAGGCTACCCTCGGAAAAAGGGGTGTCCGAGACAAAACCGTCAAACGGGGCTTTAACCTCGGCGTAGCCGAGGTTGAGCTGGGCTTGAGCCAAATTAGCTTGGGCGGTCATGGTCTGGGCTCTGGCCACGTCCAGGGCGGCTTTGGCCGTGTCCAGATCGGATTTGGGGGTGGTCCTTTTTTTGTAAAGATCCTGGGACCGGTCAAAATCCAGTTGGGCTTTCACCAAATTAGCCTCAGCCGATAAGACCGCGGCCTCGGCGGCGGCCACCGCCGCTTGGTACTGGTCGGGCTCGATATTAAAAAGAACCTGCCCCTCTTTGACGGGATCGCCTTCCTTAAACTTTAGGCCCACTAAAAACCCGCTAACCCGGGCCAAAAGATCGACCTTTTGATCCGCCTCCAAAACCCCGATGATTTCGTAAGTGGACTCCGCCGGGGCCACCTTAACCTCAGATAAAACCACCTTCTGAGGCGAGGGCGGGACGGGGGGAGTCTCCCATAACCAACCGCTGGCCACCGCGATTAAGGCCAGGGCCACGATGATGGCGGGAATAACGACAAAAATGCTCCGCAAACGTTTAAAAGGCATTAACCGCCCCCTTTATCAACAATCAACGCCGACACTTTAAAGATAGAAGCCCAATACAGGCGGGAAGACCAGGAATTTTCGCTTTTGAGGCGAAAGGCTAATATAGTCCAGGATCTCAGATAATTCCAGTCTTCAATTGAAGCCGCTTAAAGGCCGCGAGGCTTTTAAAAACCCGGTCTTCTTAAGTAAACCCATTAGTTCCTCTAAGCGTTCCCAAGATTAGCCTATCAAAGGCTTTTTATTACTTTGAAAGGCCAAAACGCCCCCCTTAAGGTCCAAAGGGGCCGCCCCTTAGCGGTAACGCGGCCTTTCCTTATTAATAACGGCTATTAACCAAACAATTGGCGCCAATGGATTACTATTGGCTTATTTAGCCCCAAAATTTATATTATTTACGTTCTTCTTAACGAAAGGCGGGGTTTTTAGCTGGGGTCGTTAGGGGTTAGAACCAAAACTCGCCCCCTAGCCTTAAGCTGACCTTAACGGCTAACCTAAGTGAGCTAAGGGTTACGACCTTTTTTGGGGTGGTCGTTTTAAGCGCCTAATTGATGGTCAGCCTAAAGTCGCCTCATAAGACCAGATGAGGGTGGCGACGAGCTAACAAGATTTAAGTCGATTTAATGAGCGAGATTATCGATTTTAGCTCCAAAAAAAATATATAAACTTAAAAAGAAGCTCTAAAACGTTATTAGCCTTCAATTTTAAGCGTTCCCAACTAAAATTACCCCTCTAAAAAGAGTCTCTTAAAGCGATTTTATAAGGTTTAAAAGGTGACAGTCCCGTTCAATCTCGCTTTAAGGGCTAAGGGGCCTTATAGTTAGTATAGCCATTTTTCCGGGGGCTGGCAAGAATCGAGCGCCTTTTAGCCTAAGGTTAAGGGCCAGAGTTTCGGCCAGCGGCTTAGGGTTAGCGGCGCCTAGGCGCGGGGATTTTTAGCCATCGGCTAACCGGTTTTAATAGGTAAATTGGCGTTTAAATTTAATTTTTAGACGTTAATTGAGAAAATATTTAAAAGCTTAAAAAATTTTCTTAGGCTTATTAACGAGTTTTTTTTACTTATAGCGCTTCTTAACGAGGCTCCCAGATTGATCGACCGCCCTCAACCGGGCTCTTTTAGGGGGCCGCTTTGAGCCAAAACCGAGTTTTTTAAGGGGCGATTTAGGGTGTATCTACCAAAAGCGATTGTTTTTATGACAGCGCAAATTACATTATATTACTACAATTTTCAAATAAATCACTAATAAAAATATTTTAGACACTAAATATTGTTAATAAAACATTGAATAATCGCTCTATTAGATCTAAAAAAAGAGATGACAAACTTTTTTTCAGTTTTTTCCATTGACGTAAAATAATTTAAGACGTGGTTCCGAGGTCAATCAGGGGAGACTGGTAAAATAAATTATGGTAAAAGGAATTACAATTAGGGGGCAAGAAGTCTCATCTAGAAGTCTCATCTAGTATTACAGGACGCGGAAGGGTCCTTTGGTTAATTATGGCGCGAAAGACTGGGCCAAAAAACAAGGTTGTCCCCCAGAAAAATCACTTCGCCGATATTTTGATGAGCGCAATCACCATACCACTCATTGCCAAACCGATTATAGAGCCTATGGCGAAGGCTTTTAAGGAGATGAAGAAGTTTTGAAAGCCAGCGATTTTAGCGTTGATTTTAGCGAGGCTCTTTTCCAAGCCATCGATTATAGCGTCGTTTTTAGTGAGGCTCTTTTCCAAGTCATCGATTTTAGCGTTGAGGGTTTTGACCTCAACTCTTAAATCGCCAACGGTTCCGCTAACGTCTTTTAATTGGTCTTCAACTTTCCCCAGCGTACGGCCACTCCCTTGGCGCCAATTGTTTTGGCGATAATTGATTCGAGAGAATCTTCCAAAATTTAATTTGGCTCCGATATGAGATAGGTCTCCTTGACGGATATTATTATACAGCTAAATAGGCCCAAATCACCAGGGGGCGCGGAGGCGGGTAAGGCCAGAGAATTCCCTGGCCTTATTGGTAAACCTATCTAGCTTTAACCACTAGATAGAGCTCTTTCGCGCTTTAAGGGCCTATCTTTGGGGGTTTTGGCTATTACTTTATTGAGCCTTAAAAGCTGACTGTTTGACCCAACCTTGGATGAGCCTCCTTTTCTTAAGGAGGGCTCCTGGTTTCCCAAAAAGACGAGCGGTCAGCCAAAAAACAAGGTTGTCCCCCAGAAAAATCACTTCGCCGATATTTTGATGAGCGCAAGCACCAAACTACTCATTACCAAACCGATAATAGAGCCTACGGCGATGGGTTTTAGGAAGAGGACGCTCTTTTCCAAGCCATCGATTTTAGCGTAGATTTTAGCGAGGCTCTTTTCCAAGTCATCGATTTTAGCGTTGAGGGTTTTCACCTCAACTCTTAAATCGCCAACGGTTCCGCTAACGTCTTTTAATTGGTCTTCAACTTTCCCCAGCATACGCCCACACTCCCTTGGCGCCAATTGTTTTGGCGATAATTGATTCGAGGGAATCTTCCAAAATTAAATTTGGCCCCGATATGAGATAGGTCTCCTTAACGGATATTATTATACAGTGAAATAGGCCCAAATCACAAGGGGGTGGCGCGGAGGTGAGTAAGGCGAGAAACTCCCTGGCCTTATTGGTAAACCTAGCTATCTTTAACCGCTAGATAGAGCTCTTTCGCGCTTTAAGGGCCTATCTTTGGGGGTTTTGGCTATTACTTTATTGGGATTCGGTCACCCAAATGGGTCAGAATTAACCACCGGGCTACCTACCAGGCCGAGGTATGGAGGAGGGCCACCATGACGCTGGCCGCCAATTTTGGGGGTTTACGGCTCTTGTGAACGATTACCTTTATTGAGCCTTAAAAGCTGACTGTTTGACCCAACCTTGGATGAGCCTCCTTTTCTTAAGGAGGGCTCCTGGTTTTCCCTAAAAGACGCGCTTTCAGCCAAAAAGCTAAGGATTGGCCTTAAATCCAGTTCTTTGGCTAATGAGTCTAAAGTTATAGCCCTAAGGCGCGCCCACCCTAAGCTAGTTTGGGCGGGTCTCATTTCTCGCCGCGGTGGCTTAAACCATCAAGGTTTTTGGGGGTTGGGCCCACCGCTAACGGACTAAGGTCCAAAGTAACGAGAAGAGTGGGGCTAAGACCTGGTAAACCGTAAAATATGGCGCCTTTAGGGCCAGGGCGGGGCTTAAAGCCTACGCGGTTAAGCGGTTAGGCTACTGAGGCGATTTTTTAGATCTTGATCTTAGGCGGCAAAAAAACTAATCTTATGGATTGGCTTGGTCGAGGGAGTCTTTGAGCCCCTGACCCTAGAGCCAGAAAGGTAGACAGTTTGACCGCTAATAACCCCCCTAACGCTCCTCTAGTGGGCCTAGTTATGGGCTCCGAGAGCGATAAGCCCCTCATGCTGGAAGGCGCCGCCGCCTTAGAGTCTTTAGGCGTCCCCTATGAGATGACCATCGCCTCGGCCCACCGGTCCCCGGAGTTGGCCCGGGCCTACGCCCAATCGGCTAAAGATCGAGGCTTAAAGGTTCTCATCGCTGGGGCCGGTTACGCGGCCCATTTGGCTGGGGTTTTGGCGGCTTACACCATTTTGCCGGTCATTGGGGTCCCTTTGGCCAGCTCCCCCTTAAGCGGTCTGGATTCTTTGTTGGCCACGGTCATGATGCCCTCGGGAGTCCCTGTGGCCACCGTGGCCATTGGGGGGGCCAAAAACGCGGCTTATCTGGCCGCCCAGATCCTAGCTTTAGCGGACCCCGTTTTAGCCCAAAAGCTCATTGATTATAAAGCCAAGTTAGCCCAGGAGGTCGCGGCCAAGGCCGCTAGCCTTTCGCCGAGAGACCATGCCTAGTCCGCCCAAAAACCGCCCCGTCCGCAATATTGGGGTCATCGCCCACATTGACGCGGGCAAGACCACCTTAACCGAGCGGATCCTCTTTTACACCGGGGTCACCCATAAGTTGGGGGAAGTCCATGATGGCGAGGCCACCATGGATTATTTGCCGGAAGAGCAAGAGCGGGGCATCACCATCATGAGCGCCGTAACCTCCTGCGTCTGGCGCGAGGCCTTTATCAACATCATCGACACCCCGGGCCACGTGGACTTCACCATCGAGGTGGAGCGGAGCTTACGGGTCTTGGATGGGGCGGTGGGCGTCTTTTGCGCCGTGGGCGGGGTCCAGCCCCAGTCAGAAACGGTCTGGCGCCAGGCCGATCGCCATAAGGTCCCGAAACTGGTCTTTGTCAATAAAATCGACCGGGTGGGGGCCAATTTTGACCGGGTTTTGGACCAGTTAAGAACGCGGCTCGGGGCCACGCCTTTAGTTATCACCCGGCCCTTTCGGGAAGAGGAAAGCTTTACCGGGGTCATTGATCTTTTGGAAAAACGCTTTCTAACTTGGCCGGACGATCGCTTGGGCGCGGAAATGGTCGTGGGGCCCATTCCGCCCGAGGCCAGGGAAATGGCCGACGCGGGCCACCGTCAGTTATTGGAGACCTTGGCTGAGACGGATGACGCTTTGCTGGAGGCCTATCTTTCCGATGAGGAGATTCCTTTAGAAACCCTCAAACAGGCCATTAGGAAAGCCACCGTTAATTCTTTAATCTCCCCGGTCTACGCTGGGGCGGCCTTAAGAAACAAAGGGGTCCAACCCCTTTTGGATGGGGTGGTGGATTATCTGCCAGCCCCGGCCGATCTGCCGCCTTTAGAGGCCCAGACGCCCCAAGGGGCCCCGGTCTTGGTGGAGCCTAAACTAAACGCCCCGGTCGTGGGCCTGGTCTTTAAAATCCAGATGATGGACCAGGGCCGGAAGCTCAGTTTCTTACGGTTATACTCGGGGAGCCTTGAGGAAGGCGAAGACGTTTTAAACCCTAGGACCAACCAAAAGGACAAAATTAGCCGCTTATTCCGGATCAACGCTGGCAAAAGGGAGCGGGTGGCCAAAGCCGTTTTTGGCGATCTCGTGGGGGTCATGGGTTTACGGTCCATCACCGGGGACACGGTCTGCGCCCCAACGCGACCGGTCCTTTTGGAGCGGATCCAAGCCGCTGACCCGGTCATCTCGGTGGCCGTGGAGCCGGAGACCGCCGCCGACCAAGGCCGCCTTTTAGAGACCTTAACCAAGATGACCGAAGAGGACCCGACCTTTAAAATCAAAATCGACGAGGACACTGGGCAAACGGTCATCTCCGGCATGGGGGAACTCCACTTGGAGGTCTTGGTCCACCGCTTAAGCCGGGAGTTTGGTTTGACCCCGAGGGTCGGTAAACCCCAGGTGGTCTACCGCGAGACCATCACCCGGGCCGGTCAAGGCGAGGGTTTATTTGACCGGGAGGTCGGGGGCTCCAACCAAATGGCTAAAGCCGTGGTGGCCGCCGCCCCCTTGGCTAGAGGCCAAGGGGTGGCTTTGGCCAGTCAATTAAAGGTTAGCCCCAATTTACCGGAAAAACAGCTGAACTTGGCCCAAGAGACCTTGAAGGGTTGTTTAGTCTCGGGGCCCATCCTGGGGTACCCCCTTTTGGACGTCTCTTTAACCCTAGTCAGCCTGGAGTTAAGCGAGAATATGACCTTAGAGCCGCCCATAAGAGTGGCCGTGGCCCAGGCCGCCCGAGCCGCTTTAAACGAAGGGGCCGCCACTTTGATGGAGCCTATTATGCGCCTAGAGATCACCAGCCCGGACGAGTTCACTGGGGAAATCATTGGCGATCTTTCGGCCCGCTTGGGCCGGGTGGAGGATCTGGCCAGTCACCCGAGCGGGGGCTTTCGGGTGATTTCGGCGGTGGCCCCCTTAGCCGAGCTCTTTGGCTACTCCACGGCCATCCGCTCCCAAACCCAAGGCCGGGGCTCGTTTTTAATGCGTTTTGAAAGGTTTGACGCGGTGGAGAGGAAAAAATAGGCTTGAGACCGCTTAAAGACTCCTTAGGGAACTAGCCGTTTTTTTTCATTTTTTTTCTAGGGCTGGCCGCGAGGTGGGGGAATTCTTGACACCTAAGCTTAGGTTATTATATTTTAGTGAATAGCTCGGGCCTTAAAAGCCTGGGGGGTTTAGCCAGGCTAGCGAAGAGGGGGTTAACCCCCCAAGGTCGCGGCTCGGTTTTTAAACATAACAATTTACCTTTCTTAATATTTCTTTTTTATACATCTTAATTGTATCTTAACTAAATATTTTACTTTTGCGCGACAATCGCTTCAATTACCTAAAATGAATTGTTTCTCTACCCTTTTATCGCGCCCGTGGATTGACTAATGATCCGTAAAATTTCCACCAAAAACCTCGAAATCGGCATGTTCGTTTCCGATGTGGGCCGAGCTTGGTTCAACCATCCCTGGAAGACCAAAAGCAAATACATATCCGACCTAAGCGAAATCAAGGAGCTGGTGGACTTTGGCATTGAGGAAGTCTTCATTGACACTCAAAAGACCTTAAAGCCCGGGGTCACCGCCCCAACGCTCAAAGAAGATGGGTTTCGAGCCAAAGAGGGCTCCTATCGGGTCCGGTCCCAGCCCCCGGAGTCCGTGGCCTCCACGGCCAAAAAAGAGGACCCGGTCAGCGAGTTGGAGCTGGAGTTGCCGAAAGCGGCCAAAGCTTACAACCGGGCCTTGGACACCTCCAAGGCCTTAGTGGCCGCTTGCCGCATGAATAAGCGGATTGAGGTCAATGAGGTCCAAGAGAACGTCGATGAGCTGGTGGAAAGCGTCTCCCGCAACCAAGACGCTTTAACGGCTTTGATTAAGCTACGCCGGTTTGACGACTACACCTACACCCATTCTTTGAACGTCTCGGTTCTGTCCATCGCCTCGGGCAAGGCCTTAGGTTTATCGGACCAAGAGTTAAAGATCTTGGGCATGGGCACCATGTTCCATGATTTGGGCAAATGCCGCATCCCCTCGATTATTCTCAATAAGCCGGATAAGCTAACCGATGAGGAGTTTGTCATCATGAAAAATCACGCCGCTTTGTCGGCGGAGATTTTGATTGAGCAAAAGCTCCCAGTGGACGATCTAGTCATTAAAGTCGCCCGTTACCACCATGAGCGGATGGACGGGAGCGGTTACCCGGATCACTTAAAGGGCGACCAGATCCCTTACTTAGCCACGGTCTGCGGTTTATCCGACGTTTATGACGCCTTAACCTCGGATCGGGTCTACCACAAGGGCATGTTGCCCCATGAGGCCTTAAAGTTTATCTATGGTTTACGGGGCACCCATTTCCAACCCGAGTGGGTCGACCGGTTCGTCCAGTCCGTGGGCATCTACCCGCCGGGTTCCTTAGTGGAGCTCAACACTGGGCAAATGGCCGTGGTCATGGAAGTTAACCATGACTCTTTATTGTGTCCCATCATTAAGCTGGTGGTGGACCCCAAAGGCCAGATTTACGACCGCCCCAAGGTGGTCAACCTGGCCCAGCCCGAGGGCCGAGATTACTCCATCCAAGCCGTTATCCCCCCGAAAAAAGCCGGCATTGACCCTTCCTATTATTTTAACTTAAAGGGCGCATCCTAAAATGGCTAGCCCTTTGACCTTGGAGCTGGCCCAAGCTCGTTTAAGCCAGGTTAAAAGCCAGATCGCCCTCTCGGCCCGGAAAGCGGGCCGCGACCCTCAGGAAGTGACGTTGCTTGCGGTCAGTAAGTTCTTTCCGGTCGAGGACGTGGGGCTTTATCTAGCTTTGGGGCAAAAGGATTTTGGGGAGAATTATTTACAAGAGGCCCAGGAAAAAGCCTTAAAACTACCCGAGGCCCGGTGGCGCTTTATCGGTCACCTCCAGACCAACAAGGCCCGCTTTGTCCCGGGTCTTTTTTTTAGCCTTGATACCTTAGATAGTTTAGAGTTAGCGGCCAAGCTTAATAAGGCTTTAACCGAGAAAAATCAGCGGTTACCGGTTTTTATCCAAGTCAATATCTCTGGCGAGGGTTCCAAAAGCGGCTTGGACCCTTTGGAATTGCCGGGGTTTTTGGATTGTCTAACTAAATACCCGGCCTTAGACCCCCAAGGTTTAATGACCATGCCGCCCTATGACCCGGACCCGGAAAAGTCCCGGCCTTATTTTCGGCGGCTTTATGAGCTCCGGGAAAAAGAGGCCCCGAGCTTAAAGGGATTATCCATGGGCATGAGCGGCGACTATCCGGTGGCCATTGAGGAAGGGGCCACGGTGGTTAGAATAGGCTCAGCCCTTTTTGGCGACCGGAACTATTCGTGACCAAATCCGAGCCCCCGCCTAAACCTTTACGGCTGGATTGCCGCCGTTGCCAACACTACTTCATCACCTGGGAGGCCCGGACCCCGCATGGGTGCCGGGCCATGGGCTTTAAATCCCAATTCTCCCCTTACCTCCAGGTCTTTCGGATCTCCGGGCGAAACTGTCAGTATTTCACCCCCAGAGCCCCTTCTTAACCTACTCCTCTTTCCACAACAAAGAAGCGTTAGCTTCGGCCACGTCCGGGCAACCGGTCATGATCATGGCTTGCTCCAATTGGCTCCTTAAGGTCTCGGCGTAGAGTTTCACCCCCGCCCGGCCGCCGCCAATGGCCGCTACGCTAAAGGGCCGACCAATCATGACCGCGTCCGCCCCTAAAGCTAGGGTCTTTAAGATATCCACCCCCGAGCGAATCCCCCCGTCAGCGATAAGTTTAGTCCGGCCTTTAAGTTTAGCCGCGATCTTCGGTAGAACCTTGGCCACTCCGGGGACCCCGTCCAAAACCCGGCCCCCGTGGTTGGAGATGACTAAACCATCCGCCCCAGCGGCTAAACACTCCTCCGCGTCGGCTAAGTTCATAACGCCTTTAATTAAAAACGCGAGCTTTAGCTGATGGGCCGCCTTGATGATGTCGGCCAACTCCGGGGTGGTCTTGGGGTAAGCGGGGCTCCCCATGAGCCGTAAGGTGATCAGGCCCACGCTGTCCAGATCGCAGCAAACCACCGTGGCCCCGGCCTCGGCGCACATGGCCAACTCTTTTTTGATCCTATCCGGCTCCCAAGGTTTGATAAAGGGCATGGTGGTCCCGGGACCCAAAGCCTTAGCTTTAGCCAAGCCGATCTCCATGACCTCCATCGGCACAGCGTCCGGGGTCCCGGCGATTATCCCGGCGTCCACGGCCCCATGGGTGATGGCCTCTTGGTAATCGGCCTCGGTCATGGCCCCGGAGAGGTTAAAGGCGATCCCGCCAATGGGGGCCACCATCAAAGGGGCTTTAAGCTTAATCCCCAAAAGCTCGGTTTCCGTTTTGGGGAAATGGACATGGTGAACCAACCGGGTGTTTAAGTTAACCTCGGCTAGGGCGGCGACGTTATTTAAAAAAGAGACCCCCGTCCCGGTCCCGCCCATGCCCGGCACTTCCCCGGCGCAGGCCCGACCGTCGCATTGAGGGCAGACTCGGCAAGAGCCTTTGGTCAGCTTTCTGGCTTCGCTTCTAATTTCTTTCAGATCCATTGGTCCTCCCACTATTTTGGCCTAGATAGGCTAATAAGTTTATTGACGGATAGGCCTATTGTGACCAAAGTGGGCCTCTTTTGTCAAAGGCCCGTAAAGTCTGGGGTCAGCTTGGCGGTTGAGTTAGCTAGGGTTTAAGCCCCTATCGGCTGGATTATGGCTTATAGGGCCATTAGCCGCTAAGGGGGGGCAACTTATAGCCCGGGGCCAATTTTGGCCCCAAGATTCTAAGACTCAAGATCCTTAAACGCTTGACAACCTCTATAAATTGTCATAGGTTAAATCATCCCCACCAATTGACGTCTGCCCTTCGAGGTTACGGTCAATCGGCCCCCCCGTCCTTAATTGTGTCGGGGGTTTTTTATTGGACAATAAACGTTTTAATATTCAACAATAACCATAAAAACCGCTTATTTACCTCTAATCTGGAGTTTCCACGGGTGTTTTTATAGCGCCTTAAAATAACGGCTTTTTTGGGGTTTTAGCCGAAAACGCGTACCCAGAGTAAAATAAAAATTTATCCCTTAAACTAATTGATTTCTAATGGCGTATTGTATCCATCGTGAAGATTTCGGCTTCAGAGTTTAGTTTGGCCCCAAAATTCTCTTGACAAATAAAACCGGCTGTACTAGGATCCCTTTTTCGGAAAATCTTAGCCAAAGACGCTAGACCACCGAAAAGCTTGTCTTTAGTTTGGCTTAAGGGGACGTAGTGAAGCGGTTTAACACGTCTGCCTGTCACGCAGAAGATCGCGGGTTCAAATCCCGTCGTCCCCGCCACTAGCGTTTTTTCTAAGGTTATTAATGGTAAAATTCACCAAATATCCTTAGATAAGTATCCGTTTATCGACCTTAAAACCGTCAGAAATTTGTCAAACCACCCGATATATCTCCCCAACTAATCCTCAATCAATAACAACGCCCCCTAGAAGAGCTTAACATTAAAGAAACCGCTAGCCGCGCGCTGCGTATTCTTAGCCAAACGCTCCGCTAATGAGTTATTTTAGGGCTAGGGGAACGGACTATACTTACAACCTCCAAAGACTATACTTACAACCTCCGAATGGTCTTTACCATCGGCCTCGGGTAGCCCTAGGCCTAACCTTCACCGACCCGCCCGGGGTAACCAAGCTCATTAAGCCATATTCGCCTATAGGGCCAGCCCGCCACTCCACGAACAGGGCTATAACCGAGACTGGATCGAGCGATGACTAACAAAGGAGCTTCTTGGGGTTAGAGTGGTTTATAATTACGCGGAACCGTTCGCTGGAACGGCGGAAGATGATGACCGGCTGGGCCGCCTTCTTAGACAAGCCGCGGGACAGCCGCAATCTGAGATGTTTTTCCCCCACAGCCTATTGACAAACTAAATAAAAAACATTATATTAATATTACCATCCCCATTTACGGTACCTTTCGAGGTATGGGTTAAATGGCCCCCCCGGCGTTCGCGCCGGGGTTTTTTATTTAGTAGGTTTTTACGAAAACGGTTTTTCTTTTAGACAGTTTTAATTTTTATCATTCTATCAATAATTCAAATCAAAACCTAAAATGGTTTGATTATAAGAATTTTTGTTAACATTATTTAAATAAATACGATACTATTATTGATATTTATTACTTTGTAGCCATTACTACTTGGCTACCAAACATCGCTGATATACAAAAAAGACACATCAAGGCGTTATAAAATGACGATATTAAAGTAATTTTAGGCGAATTTAAAGTTAAAGACCGTTTACGCAAAATTTGTAACAGAAAATATATAAGTTACGAGGAAAAAAGAACTGACGTAAATATAGCTCTTTATTCTTATATTTGCGCGTCAAACGCGGAGTGACTATATAGGCCAGTGTGGATCCCAGGGTTGATCCAGTGTTGATCCAGTGTTAATCCAGGGCGCTAGGGAGTGGCCCTCCCAGATTACCAACCACAACGCTCAAAATGTAGTTCTTGGCGAATTTGTAAGCGTTCACCCTAAAGGTTTTATAGCTTACGGAACAATAAATACGTAAATTATTAATAATATTAAATAATATTTTTAAAAACATATAATATTACGCTTAATTGACTGGCTTTCGCTCATAAGATCGTGGCTGTAGGATTTACCCCCCTTACGCGCCCAACAACTCCTTACCCACCTTGACTTAGCGACTAAACGAGGACCAAGCTCACCCCAGAACCCCTTTTTAGCGTTTAGCGAGTTTTAATTGTTTAATTGGGAAAAA
>JAISRZ010000118.1 GCA_031273455.1 Deltaproteobacteria bacterium
AAGATGTTTCAACAAGCCTATAACGGCATCACCGACATCGATGGGGACGGTCGGGTGGACACGGGGTTTAACCCCACGGTCGTCTACACTGGTTACTTTGATCCGTATTCCTGTTACAGTTTCACCGGAAGTATCGGATGGAGCGGGTACACTGACGGCTACGGGGACCCTAACGGCTTCTTTATTCGGGCTGGGGCGACTATCGAAGACGATACCCAAACGACTTTAGACAATCAAAGGCCCAGCTCGCTTTTAAGAGCCGCTCGCTCCACGGTGGGTATTTGTCAGGCGGCCCACACTAACCAGGCCGGGAACTTTAGCGGCAACTGGCTGAACTATTTGACCGCTAGCCGCATGGACGTTATCCGGAAGATTCTGTATGGCGGCATGCGGTCCACTGACACCAGCAAGGCCGGTAATGTCCCCGGCGTGACCATCCTAGAGGGCTCCTTTGTCCCCCGGGACTCCACCGTTTGGGGATTCGTTGTCTTAGCCGATAACCGTTGGCTAAGTGAAACGCCCATGAGCGTTTATTACGACATTTCTAAATACACGCCCTTTCCCAAACCGAGCGCCAACGCGGCTCACTTTTTCGCTCGGGTGAAGAACTTCGCCGCCAGAGGGTCAAGTAGCGATTACCCAGTCTTTGAGTTTATCTTAAACGCTAACAAAAGCACTTTCCTTGCGTCTACAAATATAACTGGGGCCAATGGCCGCTATTTTGACTGGGTGCTCCAAGAAGGCCCCAACCCTTCCAGTAATCTTTTGGCCAACCCCACCAATGTGATAAAGGCCTATACGGTGCGAGTCAAAGTTTGCGTCCCTAATAACTTAGGGGCCAGCGAGGATTGCCGCGAGTATCCGAACGGCGACCTTAAGCCCGTGGGTCTTCTCCAGAAGAATGGGGAAAACGGGGATATGTATTTTGGTCTCTTGTCCGGCGGTTACCATGAGACCACGAGGCTCATGGGCGGGGTCTTAAGAAACCACATCGATCACCTGAATAAATCGGTTAATTTACAAACTGGCCAGATTATCTCTGGGGGGCTCATTTGGGCTCTGGACACCTTTAGGATCGCCGGGTTGTCCTTACGTTACCCTAGCGTCTCTGACAGCACGGGCTCCCAAAAATACAATAACTCGGCCAGCTGGGGCAACCCCACGGGTGAGACCCTGTATGAAGGAGTTCGATATTTCGCCCGCTTAAGCCAAAAATCGGGGACTCCCCTAAAACCGACCGCGGCTTTCGTGCCCACGAGCGAAGTGAACTACAACGCTTATAACAATACGCCAACTAATAAGAACGCCCCATATTTTAAGAACTGGAACGATTTACCGGTCCTTACGGCTGACGATTGCGCCAAACCCATTATCTTATTGATTACGGAAGTGGATAGCGAAGCGGATGGCGACACCGCCGTTAATGGGACTAGCGATCTAAAGCAACCGGTTTTATCCAGCGTCTTGAACCCGGGGAACTTTCCAGACTTTAGTTTAAGCTCTTACTTACAGCGGATCACCGATTTAGAGGGTTTGAACCAGGGTCAGAAGTTTTTTTACTCCAGAAACAAAACCGATGACTGCCAACCGAAGACCTTAAACTCTTTGTCTGAGGTCAGCGGTTTATGCCCCTATCGGCCCGGTCAGGAAGGCGGTTATAGCGCCGCGGCGGTGGCTTACTACGCTCGAACCCATAATTTTGGCTTAGGCGATGGGGAGCAGGGCGTGGACGTCTACACCGTGACCATGAGCGCCGTGTTTCCGGCTTTGGATTTTCCATTAACCGATAATAAGAAAATCACCATCCTCCCGGCCTCCATGAATAATTCCAGCGCGGTCAAGACCATAGGCCGGATCTTAAGTTTTTTAAACTATTACATTCTGGAGTGGTGGGTGGACGCCAATGGAACCCCTTACCACGTCAAGATCAAGGTTAACTACGAAGACTCGGGCGGCGGTTACACTCCCGACTCCTCTTATCCCAACGTGGACTGGGACATGGACATTCTGGTGGAGTACACCATTGATCTTTTAACTGTTAATTCCAGTAACCGGGACCCGGCCAAATTTTATAACTCCTCGGACGCCACCTTCACTGGGGCCCTAAAGCCCCTAGGCGGGACTTATTACACCTTTAAGGCTCAAGGGACCGACCCCTTCGCCATTAACCCCAGCGAGGTGGTGGGTTTAGCCATTAAATCCTGGAAAACCAATAACTCCAGCAGTCAAAACAGCGCCTCAGGTTTTAGCGTGAGCGGTAGCACCCACGATGGGACTTACATGAACGTGGGCCACAACGCTGGGGTGGACAAATACGGAACTCCGGCCACGTGTTTATGGCCCAAAGGGTATGGGGTCGACTCGGCCGTCCATAAGGGAACCGGATGCCTTACGGCTTTTGGGACCAGCATGGGTTTCGGTCTAGGCGACCCGGAGTCTAAAGCCATCGTTCGGACTTTTGAGTTTAGCGACTCCCCCGGTTCGGCGGGCCAATATCTGGAAAATCCCCTGTTTTTGGCCGCTAAATATGGCGGGTTCAAAGACGCCAACAACAATGGGATCCCAGACACTGGGGAATGGGAAGGGGAAGATGGGGTCACCCCCAAGAACTATTTCCAGGCCAACAATATCACGGAGCTCCCGGACAAACTGGAGGCGGCTTTTAGAGATATCGCCCGGTCCATTTCCACGGGCACGGCCACCTCAGCCTCGGTCAACTCGGTTTTAAGCGGCGGGATCTCCATCCAGACCGCCTTTTACCCGGTTTACGTCAACCCCAAAAACCCCCAGGAGACCATCAATTGGTCGGGCACGGTATACGCTTTGTTTGTGGATAAGTACGGGAACTTACGGGACGCCGAGTCCGGGTCGGACTATGGGCGCCATTTAGCCCCCACCAACAAGGTTTTGACCTTTAATAACGTCCAAACCCCGCCGGATCCGCCACCGGCTTGCTACTCCGCGGGTCAAGCCATTAGCCGTTGCTCCATGGCGGCCAACGGGGACATCACCGGTGTTTTAAACCCGCCGGAATCCATCCATGAGTTAAAGCCCATCTGGGACGTGGGTAAAATTTTATCGGAGATGGACCCGGACGACCGGAATATTTATTACCTGACCCCTAAAGACGAGGCTACGGCCAAGCTCTTTAACGTGGAGGAGGCCACGGTCACGGAGCTTAATAAACACCTTTTCCATGACAACTATAAGTCTATCTTGGCTCAGGATCCGGGGGTCCTAACTATGACCAAACCCCAAGCCACTAAAAAGCTCATCCAGTATATCCGCGGAACCGATTTTCCGGGCTGGCGAAACCGGACCGTGGCTGACCCTTGGCTAGGCAGTGATCCAGCTTTACCCGTGGTTTGGCGTTTAGGGGATGTCATTAACTCTAAACCGGTTATAGTGGGCCAACCAGTTTTTAATTATGACTATCTATATAACGATAAAACCTACGCCGTCTTTAAAAAAGATAAAGCCATGCGGCGGCAGGTGGCCTATTTTGGCAGTAACGATGGCTTTTTGCACGCCATTGACATGGGTTTCTTTGGCTCCTTAGCCTCGGGGCAAGTGGGCTACACCTCGACCAATAAGCTCGGATCGGAACTTTGGGCCTTAATCCCGGACTCGGTTCTGCCCCATTTGCAATGGTTAGCCGATCCGACTTACACCCATTCATATTATGTGGACTTAAAGCCGGTCATCGCCGATGTCAAGATCAATGGCTCTTGGAAGACTATCCTGGTCGGGGGGTTAAGGTTAGGCGGTCGGCCCATTGAGGCCCCCACTTCCACCCCCTCTAACCGGGATTACTTCTACTCCGAGGTTTTCGCCTTAGACGTGACTAACCCGGACGCTCCGCCCACCGTTCTTTGGAAGTTCTCGAGCGAGGATTTGGGTCTAAGCGTGGGGCTCCCTACGGTGGTGACTAGCGGCGGTAAATGGTACGTGGTGGTGGCCAGCGGCCCGGCCACGGACTTTTTGGACAGTACTGGGCAGTTGGTTTTAGGGTCGAAATCCCCCTACGATGGCCAGAGTTCCCAACAGGCTCGGTTGTTTATCCTGAACGCTAATGATGGGACCTTAGTTAAGAAAATTGTGGCCGCGGAGGATAACAGCTTCTTTAGCGATCCCTACCTCCAGGCGCCCTTAAGAAAGAGCCAAAACGGCGCTTGGAACGATGAAGTGGTATACTATGGTCTAACCGTCAGTCGAAACGACGCTTGTTTGGATAAGGGCGGGGTTTATCGCCTCCAGATGGTCACCGAGGGCGCTGGTGGCCTCGGCGGCGATCCTTTGCCTCCAGAGAATTGGGTCTTAAAGCGGTTAATCGATGTGGAAAGGCCAGTGACTGGGGCGGTTAACTCGTCCATGGATAGTCAGGGTAACATCTGGGTGACCTTCGCCACTGGGCGGTTGTGGAGCCCCGAGGACATTGAGCCCTGCCAAGCCGTGAACACCGCCGCTTGCCGGGAAAACCATCAGCAATGGCTGGTGGGGGTTAAAGAGCCCTTAAACGCCGGGCGGATGACCTTTGGCGAGCGGAGCGTCGATGACTTAGTGGATGTGACCGATATTTCGGTTTACTCTTCCGGTGGTTTGGCCGGGGCCCCGACCGGGATTTATAACTACCAAAGTTTAGCTAGTCACCTCCAGCTCAATAGTCTGGCTGGCTACAAAAGAAAGCTGAACATGTCCGTTATTTTAAGCGGTCGGACTATCTCCATGGAGTCGTCATTGACCCAGCCGCAGATCACCAATGTCGGCGGCGGTCGGTCGGTCATCGGCTTTACCACCTATGAGCCGGAAATGGGCGTTTGCGGCGACTTGGGCCACGGCTTTATGTACTTACTGGACACCTTCACGGGTCTACCCAACCCCGAGCTGGCCTCGTCCTTTAATCTCATATCCACTAATAACCCGCTTGAGCCTGAGGAAAAGATCATCCCGGGCGGCGTCTCCACCGGGACCGGTCGGCCCTCGGCGGCGGTTTTTATCCAAGTTGGCGATGTCTTAATCGCTAGGACCTCGACCACCAATAACAGTATTTACGATCTTAAGGTGGAAACCGCCTTAAACCTTTACAGTAACATCATTTCCTGGCGCGAAGTCTTTAGCCCAGGCTTTACCATGACCAAAGAGATTATGAGCGACAATTTGGATATAGCGCGTTAACCAAGAAACGAAAAAAGGCGGTTTTTTGGTTTTACCCCCAGCCCCACCCTCCCTTTTGGGGGGGTGGGGCCTTTTAAGGTTTCGCTGACGGGAAGATTTTGTATTTCTAGTAGGTTTATCTGGAGCCAAAAGTCATGAGAGAATTCGGTTGCGTCAGATGCCGCGAAAGAGTGTTGGTTAAAGACATTCTGTCGGCCCCTTGCCTGGGTTGGGTCAAGCGCCCATCTTGCGGGGGAGTCTTTAAGCTCCAACTTTATAAATTAAGCGCGTTAACCAAGAAACGAAAAAAAAGGCGGTTTTAAGGTTTCGCTGACGGGAAGGTTTTGTATTTCTGGTAGGTTTATCTGGAGCCAAAAGTCATGAGAGAAATTGTTTGTGTCCGCTGCCATAAAAGATTGTTGGTTAAAGACCTTCAGGCGGACCCTAACCGGGTTTGGGTCAAGTGCCCATCTTGCGGGGAAGTCTTTAAGATCCAACCTCTGGACGTGGACGATCTTTTGGACGTTAAAGGCTCTAATTCCTCTAATAGCCCGGGTTTCTCTTCGCCCAGTCACGCCCCTAGCCTCGCGTCCCAGTCCGCGATCCACGATTTAGCGACTAGTTACGCCCAGTGGAAAGGTGGTCCCCGGGAGGATGAGTTCTTGTCGGTGGTGGAGTTTCCGGCCACCCCACCCAAAAAGGATTTTTCTCGGCTTTTAAAACCAGCCTATTTTGTGGTTTTGGTCGGCGCGGTCATCGCCGCTATCAGCTTTATTTATGGCGGGTCGGCCCCACCCGCGGCGGAGCCGCCCCCACCGAAGGCGGCGGCTCCAGCGTCCGCGGCTTATCCGCCCAGCTTTCTGGCTAGCGATTTAAAGGCCATCAAAGCCACCTTAAAGAAGACTCAAACCGCGGACCAAGTGATCGCTTACAAAGGCGATGAGTCGCGAGTTTACCAGTATTTTAATCAGGCTTTAGGCGATAAATTTTGTCCAGACATTTCCTCATTACGGCTTTATTCCTCGGACACGTCTCGAGGTTTTACGATTAAGGGCGTATGTTTTGACGAGAAATTGACCCCGGTTGAGCTGAAGGTGGAATGGGTTGGGGCTGATCTGGCTAGGGTTAAAGCGGTTGGCGAGCCTCTGTTTCGCGAGATCAGCCTTTTGACCGGGGAGGGAACCGATAGCCCGGTGGCCCCGCTAAATCCGACTAACCAAACGGAGAACGCGGAAAATTAAAGCCCTATCTTTCGTCCCTTGACCCCCTGTGGGGCCCTTTAAAAAATCCGCCAAAAGGCCCCGGGTTGGTTTTTTTGGCGGACCGGCGAGACGGTCAGCTAAAAATCTCTTCTCTAGCTCCCGCCCAAACCTACAGCCAAAAATCCAAATCGCCTAAGCCGATCGCTTAATCATATTTATTTTCCACTAAAAAAAGCCGAAAAGTCTTGATACCCACTGTAAAAGTTAATTTTCACCAAAAAAATAATATTTTATTCTTGAAAAATATTTAGAAACAATAATGACCCCTAAATTAGTCATCATTTTAACGCGCTAGCCCATCTAGAATTTTCCCAAAACCGCAACCGCCGTAACTATCTAAACACTACTTTTAATTACCGATTTATTCTATTAGCTAATTTATTAGTGTCTATTAGGTCGTATTTAAATTTGTTCAAAACTTATTCAACGTTAAATTAATTTTTTTTGTCATTTTTTGTAGTATTATTAATATTTAGGTAATTGACTTGCTTCCACCCTTACGATCCGCTAAAATCTCGCTCCAAGGTTGGTTGGGCCCCTAAAAAGTTTTTTTAAGGGCGGCTAACTTTAGCTAATAAAAAATAAATTAATAAAATGTTCAAATTATTATGCGCTTTTTATTGCGATAATAATATATTGACCAATGTTATTAATGACTAAAATAGTCTATTATCTTACTTTTATAAGACATAACTTCTTAGTCAGACGAAGTTGGAGCGCGCGATTCTGGCCACCTTTCTGGCGACCCATTTGGCCCCGCCAAGTTTGGGTAGTCAATTGTCAGCGAGTTTTAAAGGTTTCCTTAGCCCTCCAGCCAAAATAATGGTTTATTTTCCAATATTCCCTCTTGACAACCGCGGAAGCCGTGGTTATTATTATTTTACCGAAGCGGATTCGACTGTCTAGTTTAAAAATTGATCTCAATTACTACTTTTAACTAGACGTTGTATCTTGATTTATTTGATTATTTCCACCTTAGACGTGGCGATAGTTTTTGTTGGCGGCGAAGAGGTTTTTCTTTAGCCTCGCGGTTTTGTTTTCGATATGTGTTTTCGCTATCTGGCCTTCTCGCTCGCTCGTTGGCTGAATTTATTTTCCGGCCCGAAACTCCTTGATTTCGACTCACAGCTTGTTATACCCCGAAGTTTGGTCGTGATTTCGCCGTAAATGGCGCAAGGCAATCGCTAATATTTTAGCCTGTTTTTACCGATTATATTCGCCAAAAGAGAACTAATGTTCGGCGCTAAATCCTGAACATGAAAAACAAGGTTGGGAGCCTAAGTCAAGTTAAGTGAAGAAAAAGCCTTCTGAAGGTCTCACCCTAAAAAATCAATTTTTTTTCACTATTACTACTTGACAAGCTATGAAGGCGTGATTATTATTATTTCACGAAGGTTGATACGCTAGTCAAAAATTAAAATCAATACTCGATTCTTGATTTTGAATAGCCATTGTGTGAGTTTTTAACTATTTCCATTTTTAAAGTGGTAATAAATGTTTTTTGGCCCAAGGAGCTTTTTCTTTTTATAGCCACGCGGTTTTGTTTTCGATATCTGGCCTTATAGTTAGCTCGTTTGACGAAGTTTTTACCGGCCTGAAACTCCTTGAATTCGACTCACCGCTTGATGAACCCCTTGACTCTGGAATGGTTTCGCCAAATTTGTCGATTGGCGTTTAAAAACGCCAAACTTTTAACCATTAATACCTACACTGTTCGCTAACTGCGAACTAATGTTCGTGGATAATGGTGGCTAAACCGCTAAAAAGACCTAACGTTTGTGCGGGATTTCTTTAATCCTTTTAACCACAAGCTAAATGTTTTGGACGCGGCCAACCCCCCTAAATCCTTAACCGAACCTTTAAGAGCGGGCTTTTTAGCCGCCAGCTTAAACGCTGAAGCTCTTACCCGTTCCAGGCCAAGAAGAAGGCGTAAGTTTATTTATCACATTGTTTTAGAGTTTTTAGGTCTTATAAATTCACAATTTATGTAAAAATTTTAAAGAAAAAGGTAAGTTATCATGAAAAATTATCTAAAATTTGAGTTTAAGCAACGTTCTGGACTAACTTTGGTGGAGCTACTAATTGTGGTGGCCTTAGGGGCGATTGTTTCAGGCGTGGCTTTTTCCATCCATCGTCTAAACGCCAACCATCTTTTAGAAAGCGAGGACGCCTTATTGACCCGGCAAAACTTGCGGGTGGCCTTAGATAGTTCGTCTCGGGATATCCGCATGGCCGGCAGTGGCTTGTCCGTTTTGGACCCTGGCCTAAGTTTGGTCCAGGTCTATACCCCGGTCAACCCCAGACGCCCTTGCGGGGACAACCCTGAGACCGTCTCTAGCCTTAACTGGTTTAGGAACTGCGACGCGGGCTCGGAGATTGGGGTCAGGGCCATTTTCGGGGAAGACGGCGGAAAAGACGGGCCGGATATGGTCACGGTTTTTCGGGCTGAGCCGGAGTATAGCGTGGCCGTGGGGGAAGTGGAAAGTTTTGACTCCTCGGCCTTAAAGCTAACCCTAGTCGTGGCCGCCGACCAAGACGCCGTGAAACCTGGGGATATCTTAAGCGTCTTTAGCGGCTCCAAGGCCTTTCTCATGGAAGTGGAGAAGGTGACAGGCTCGGGGGAGATTAAAGAGATTTATTTTAATAAAAAGGGTCGGTTCACTAACCCCGATGGGGCCCCGAGCGGCTTTCCCCTAAGCGAGGCCAAGGTCTTTAATCTACTGGACGCGAGCTTAACTAGCTATTACGTCAATCAAGACACCAACCAACTGATGGCCCTAGTTCACGATCAAAAGACCGATGACGGTTCCCAAAGGGTCAGCCAAGCGGTGGCCATCGCCGACAATATCGAGGACTTGCAATTATATTACTTCTTTAACAATGAGGAAGTGGACAACCAGAAAATAACTCTCGACCCTGGGCTCGACTCCGCCAAGCTTAAAAATCGCCAAGTTCAGGCGGTGACCATTGGCCTAACGGCCAAATCCGCTTACAAGCGCCCTTCGCCCGGCTTTAATCGCCCAGCTTTATTCAATCGGTCCAAAGGTCTCGCGATGGACAATTACTCCCGGCTCTCCATCTTGGAGACGGTCAAACTGAGGAATTACCAATCATGAAAAAATTTACCTTTTGGCCTTTGTCTAGTGACCGGGGAGGATTCACCCTTCTAGAGCTCATGGTGATTATCGGTATCGTGGCTGTCATTAGCCTCATCGCTTACCCGATGTTATCGGGTTATCGGACCGGGGTGACCACCCAAAGCCAAGTTAAAAGCGTCGAGGCCTTGGCCCAAAAAGCCCGGTTATTGGCCACCAACCAAAGGAAACCTTACCGGTTGGTCATTAACTGCGCTAACCCCATCGATAACTTGGGTTGTTACTTGGACTTAGAGGAGGCCGTTTATGACGAGACTGAGGTCGTTGGCTGGAAAAAGTCGCTCAAAGACCGGGTCAGTCTAGACCAAAACTTAAAAATCGTCCAAGTCTCCCGCGACCGCGTTTTTGACGGATTAATCAGTTTACCCAATATTTACTGGGCTATCTTTACGCCCGCTAACCAAGTGTTTTCGGATCCCAAGCCGTTTGAGTTTTTTCTTTACCACGAAAGCGATTCGGCCCGGAACTCTTGGAAGCTCACGATTAATAACCTTACCGGGCGGATTTTTCTAGATCGGTCGGAATTAAGGTCGACTCCCTAGAGTAGGGAAAGGAGGAAGAGATGGGACGGAATAGGAAAAATAACGTTTTACAAGGTTTTACCCTTATTGAGCTTTTAGTGTCGGTTTTTATCTTAACGATCGGATGTTTAACTGTCATTTCCAGTTATGTAAACTCCTTAAAGGCCAAAAACGTGGCGGACAACTCCCACGTGGCCGCGATCATCGCCGTGACGGAAATGGAACGGCTCAAAAGCGTGCCCTTCGACGCTTTGTTGAATATGACCAACGTCACCACCTCTAACTTAAACCGGTTAAGCCAGACTTGCTCTGGGCCCGCCGGGAGTTGCGGGGAAGGTTACATTTTCACGCGGACGGTCCGATTTTTTCCCCGGACGCCGACTTCCTTAAGTTGCCACGTGGAAATTCAGGTCGATTGGCGGGACTCTTCTGGCCCGCGCCTGGTACGCATTAGTTCTATTTTGTCTTCCACGGCTTTTTCGTAGAAACTTTTTTCAGCCTTTAACGCTTGTCAAGGTTGTTTTATAGGCTAATAATAATCGGAGGTATTCCCATGGCCCATTTAATCAATAATATCCGCCACACCCACCGCCCAGGTCTCATCATGGTTTTTGTCATTGTGGTCATGATGCTGGCTAGTTTAATTGGATTAATGGTCCTGACCCGGGCTCGGGCCGAGGTCGCGAACTCGGGTCAGCGGCGCCGGGGCCTGGAAGCCTTTAACTCCGCGGACTCCGCGGCCAAGTTGGCCAATCTCATTGGTCGGGTCATTTTACACCCGGTCTTGGGGGACCCGGAGCAACTTATCGCTAGCTCGGTTACCGGAACCAGTTCTGGGCCGAATCAGCCTTTAACCATTGTCTTAAACAACGACCGCTTGGAAATGTCCAAGCTCATGGAAGATTCCGAGATCTTCGACTATATGGGTCGGTACTTAGACGCCGGGTTAAGCCATAGCTCGGGGGCCAAACAGCCGCACGTCACTTTTAAAATCGGCGATGAGGTCGTGGCCCAGGCGGCTATCTCGGTGGCCAACGACAACGTGATTGGGGCGGGCTATTCTTTAAATGGCGGCGACCAGTATGACCAGGTCGGCGGGGTTAACCTGCCGGTGGATATGGTCATCACCGTCCACGGGGAAAAGAACTCCCCCGGGCCCAACGGTCCGGTGGTGACTGAGTCAATTATTACCACAATTATGCGCGAGTATATGTAATAAAGTGGTAATTTTTGAAATATTATCTTTTAAATTAATGATATTGTTTTCTAATTGACCGCAAGTCATTAAAAGAATAGGAATCAGACTATGGTGAAAAAGTCCTTACTACTCGTTTTTGTCTGGGCCTTGACTGGCGTCGGCTGGGCTTCTTTAGCCCCGGCCCAGGTCAATCCCGATAAGACCCAATACCAGTCTTCCCCGTTTATGTCGGCTTATCGGACCATCCCCAGAGTCCTTTTGGTCCTCTCCAAAGACTATAAGATGTTTCAACAAGCCTATAACGGCATCACCGACATCGATGGGGACGGTCGGGTGGACACGGGGTTTAACCCCACGGTCGTCTACAC
>JAISRZ010000119.1 GCA_031273455.1 Deltaproteobacteria bacterium
CCCCATAGGCCAACGGAACCCCATAGGCCAACGGAACCCCATAGGCCAACTGGAAGCCCCATAAGCCAACGGAACCCCATAGGCCAACTGGAAGCCCCATAGGCCAACTGGAAGCCCCATAGGCCAACTGGAAGCCCCATAGGCCAACTGGAAGCCCCATAAGCCAACGGAACCCCATAGGCCAACTGGAAGCCCCATAGGCCAACTAGAAGCCCCATAAGCCAACGGAACCCCATAGGCCAACGGAACCCCATAGGCCAACGTAAAGCCCTTTAGGCCAACGGAAAGTCCCTAAACCCTTTCAAAACCTCATCTAAGCCAGCGGAAAGCCCTTTAGGCCAACTGGAAAGCCCCTAAGTCAAGGAATACCCCATAAGGCCAACGGAACCCCATAGGCCAACGGAACCCCATAGACCAACTAAAGCCCAACTTAGTCAGCAAAACCCCTTAGGCGCGACTCTTTGGCCCCTAAAACGGCCTTAAACCCCTAAAGCCAGCCTTAAGCCCCTAAGGTCAGCCTTAAGCCCCTAAGACTAGCTAAAGCCACCATATCGCCCTTCTAGCCCTCAAGCCCTTAACGACCCCATCTTGGCCGCCCCATATTTCTTTAATAACCCTATCTTGACCCTTCTAGCCCCTTTTCCCTTAAAACCTGACGGCTCTTTTAGGCGTAGAGCTTTTCCCCCACTGGCACCCAACGGGCCAGGATGGCGGCCAACTCTTGGCGTTGAATGGGTTTGGACAGAAAATCGTCCATGCCGGCTTCCATGAGGCTTTCTTTGGCCCCGGTCATGGCGTTGGCGGTTAGGGCGATGATGGGAAGCCTCTCAAAACGACCGCCTAAGGCCCTAATCTTGGCGGTGGTCTCCACGCCGTCCATTTCCGGCATCATCTGGTCCATAAAGATCAAATGGAAATCGTTTTTGGTCACCTTGTCCAAGGCCTCAAACCCGGAGGAGGCGGTCTCGCTTTTAACTTTAAAGATCCGTAACAACCCTTTAGCCACCACCAGGTTCATGTCGTTATCGTCCACCACCAAAGCCCTAACCTCGCTGGAAAACTCCAGTTTGGCGGCGGGGATCTCAGGGTCAACGGGTTTAGCCCCTAAGATTAAAGGAAGAGTTATCCGAAAGGTGGAGCCTTGGCCATATTGGCTTTCCACCTCAATGGCCCCACCCATAAGGCCCAATAAGTGGCGGCTAATGGATAACCCTAAACCCGTCCCTTTAATGTGCCGATTGACCGTGGTGTCCAACTGCTTAAAGGGCTCAAATAAAAAGGGCAGATCCTCGGTTTTAATGCCTAAGCCCGTGTCCGTGACCTCAAAGACCAAGCGGTTGTCCCAGGCGATGGTTTTTAAAGTGACTGACCCTTTGGAGGTGAACTTAATGGCGTTTCCGATAATGTTGATGAGTATCTGCCGTAACCGAACGTCATCGCCATAGAGGTAGTCCGGCAAAGTCCCTTGGGTTTGGTTATTAAAGGCCAGTTGTTTGTCTTTGGCTAGGAAAGAGGCCATGGCCCGGATATTGCCCAAAAACTCTTCTAAGCTAAAGTCCACCTCCGTTAGCTTCATGCGGCCCAATTCCAGCTTAGACAGATCCAAGATGTCGTTAATGATGTTTAATAAAGCCCCGCCAGCTTGTTTAATGTCATTAACGTAACTAACCGCCGACTCGGAGAGCTCTTTGTCGTTGGTCAAGATCTCGGAGATGCCAATGATGGCGTTCATGGGCGTCCGGATCTCGTGGCTCATCATGGAGATAAACTGGGTTTTGGCTTGGTAAGCGGACTGGAAGCCCTTGGCCCGATGGCGATAGAAGAGGACCAAAAAGAGAACCGCCAACAAAACCGTCACCAGCTCCACGGACATTAAGCGGTTAATGGACCGGATGTTCCGGCTAGCGGTGATTAGAGCCTGATCGGCGATATCCACCCCAGCCACGGCCACGACTTCGCCACTAGGGCCAAAGACCGGGGCGTAGGCCGACATTAACCCGTCCCAGACCCCAGCGTAAACGCCAATCCGGGTGGCCACCCTTTTGCCGTTAAAAGCGTGGTGGACGTAATCGTCCGGCGGGGTGACCTGACCTAAGGTGACCTGACTAGTGGGATCTTGGTCGTTATCGATGATGTACTGGAGTTCCCCATCTAAATAGCGTAAAAAATACACAAACTTAACGCTATTCTCGTTCCCAAACTGTATTAGCTCCCCGCGCTTTTTAGCGTACAGCTCTTTAGCGGCGTCCTCGGGTTTCTTTAAGCTCTCCAGCTCCTCATGGCTAAAAAGGTGAGCCGCCCGACCAGCGGTCTGCATGAGGCGGGCGGCTAGCTCTTCCTGGAGAAGCTCCGTGTAGTCCCGTAAAGACTTCTGGGCCATTAAGGTGGTGAGGACAATGGCCAGAGCCAGAGCGAAACAGCCCCCGAGAAAGAGATATTCCTGATATGATTTCAGTTTAGAGATCATAATAGTTTGGACTTTGGGGCCCGCCTTGGCCTTTGGGCTTAAAAGGTCGTTTAAGGCTTAAACCAGTGGCGGTCTTAGAAAAGAGCTGGGTCTTATGGGCGCCTAAACGCGGCGCTTAACAACTTAGAACCAGCGACCGCCAAACGACCCGGGGGCTAAATGAAGCTTGGGCCAATTATTAGCCAATAGATCATACCATAGAGGTTAAAAAAAAACCATAAAGCGGTTTATTGGTTCGTATCTGTATTATTTGGTGAGTTTGCCGAAAACCCTAAGCCTTTTTTAGTGGCGGGAATTAGCCGGAAGCCAAAATAATTCGCTGGGGGTAGGGTCGGTTGGGGCGAGATAAGTCGCCTCATAAGACTGACTTAAGGATCGGCCTAAATAGCCTATTTTTACTGGAAGCCCCACCGTTTATAACCATTCGCGGCTAAGGGGGCTCTAGGGTCCACCCCTTCGGTAGGTTTAAAGCCAGATCTTTTTAACCGTTCTTTTGGGGCCTAAGGCCATAGGGCTAAAAGCCTTTAAGCCCGAAGGGCCCATCCTCCCAAGAGCTAAAGATACCCAATGCCCCGGAGGCGATCAAGACTTATCTTTAATGACCTAAAACGACCGTTCGCCCCACTATAAAATAGGTTACATAAACCTATTTTATAAGTCTTCTTATAGGCTAACCACCCTATAGGCCAGAGGAATAAAACCTTAATCGCCTAAAACGGCCATTAATAAAACTATTTTTTGTCTTTAAGGCGCGATTGAGGAAAGGTGCTTAAATCCATGATCCGTTTGTAGTAGAACTTATGGGTGTAAATGGCCCCCATGGGATTGTGGGACAAAACCCGATCTTTGACCGCTAAAGTGACGGCCGGGGCTTTACTGTGTTTAGAAAAGAGGTAATCGTGGCCCACGCAGAGACCTAATAAGACGTTTAAGTCCGAGCCCCAGTCGTTTAAGACTTTGGCCTGAAGAACCGGGTTGCAGCAAGCCTCATGAACCCCTGGGGCCAACTTTAAGCCATCGGGAAGGCCAATTTCGCATTTATCGATGGACCCAACTTTGCAGCCCACGGTTTTGACCTCCAGGCCAGCGGCCCGGACCACTTTGGCGTAAACCGCGCTTTCGTCCAAAAAGCCCACGCAGGAAGCCACGCCCACTTTTTGGGCCCCAAGCTTCAAGGCGAAGATGATGGTCTCCTCTAGGCGAGTTAAGCGACCGTAATACTCGGCCTCCACCTCCGCGGCGGCTCGAGCCACCTTAGCGTCTTGGCCCCGACCGGAGTACAGGGCTTTAGTTTCTTTGGCCCCGTCTGGATTGGCCTCGGAAAGACAAAATTGGGGGTATTTGGAGTCCCGGCGGTAACAGTTGCGAGTCTGACACTCGGAGCAAGATGGGTTAAGTTTATCGGAAGCGGTTTTGGGGGCGCGGGCCATGGGAACCTCTAGAGCTTTATATGATCGCGTCTATAAGCGGTCAGCTAAAACGGGCGGGCTAGGGACAAAAAAAACCGAGAACATCGCTGTTCACGGCCTTCGCTTTCATCCGATCAGCCCGTTTAATGGCCCCAAATCGCCCTAAACTAAAAAAGATAACGATTATCTAAAAGATACCGCCCAGCCATAACCAGCCCTTTAGCCATCTAGACCTTCCAAGAAACTTTTGGATCAGTCATAAGCGTTAAAGACCTTTACTTTTGAACGGTTAGCCGATTCTAAAGAGAAACCCCCTTTCTGTCAAGCGCGAGATCTAAAGTCCCATTGAGACCCTATTAACCTTTTAATAACCCTCTAATAACCGCCCATTGTCATCATATTAAGCCACCTATCAAACCCACCTATCAACCCCCTATTAACCCCATATCAACCCCCTAGAACGGCCCTGACCAGCTTTTTGAGCTTAAGGCTAATAGGCGGTGATAAGGCCGTAACCTGTCCTTTAACCCCCAGAAGCTGGAGGATCTGACAATTTCTGACCCCAGAACCCCCTAACCCCCTTAAAGCTGGCCGCCAGCTTTAAAGGGGTTAGGGGCTGTTGGTTAAAAGTTAGGGTTAAGTCCGTATAGGTTCCGGGGCTAGAGACTCGCGTCTTTCCAGTCGCGATCCGTTGGGAGCTAGGCCATAATCGGGAGCTAGGCCATAATCGGGAGCTAGGCCATAGTCGGGAGCTAGGCCATAATCGGGAGTTAGGCTCGGCTTAAGCCAAAACTTTACTTTTTGTTTTTGTCCAGACGGGATTTAGGGTACTTTTTGTAGTCCAAAATCCGGTTGTAGAAGAGTTTGGAAGTGTAGATGGCCGCCATGGGGTTATGGCCCAAGACCCGGTCTTTAACGGCTAAGGTCACCGTGGGGGCGGCGCTATGGCTGGAGAAGAGAAAATCATGGCCCACGCAAAGACCCATAATGACGTTAACGTCCGAGCCCCACTCATTTAAGACCTTGGCCTGGAGGGCCGGGTTGCAGCAAGCCTCGGGTTCCCCGGGGCAGAACTTATACTCCTCGGATAAGCCAATCTCCGTTTTATCCAAAGACCCCACCTTACAGCTGACGGTTTTCACCTCTAACCCAGCGGAACGCACCGCTTTGGCGTAGATGGCGCTTTCGTCCAAGAAGCTTAGACAAGAGGCCACGCCCACTTTTTTAGCCCCCATCTTTAAGGCGAAGACGACCGTCTCCTCGAGGCGGGTTAACCGACCGTAGTACTCGGCCTCCAATTCCGCCGCCGCTTTAGCCACCTTGGCGTAGATCCCCTCGCCGGTGTAGATGTCTTTAGTTTCCGCGACCTCGTCCTGACTAGCCTCGGAGGCGCAGAAAACCGGGGCTTTGGCGTCTTGGCGGTAACAAGCCCGAACGTGGCACTCGGAACAGGAGGGGTCAATGGCCGCTTTAGCCATCTCGACTTGAGGCTCCTTTAGCGACTCTTTAGCCGTCAAAGGCTGGCTAGGCGCGGGCTTAGAGGCTTTCAAAGACCCTTTGGCCACTTTGGGCTCTTTTGACCCTTTGGGATCCTTGGAGTTTTTAAGGTCTTTAAAATCCTTGGCTTTGGCCGTTTTCTTGGCCTTATCGCCCTTACTGTCTTTAGTGGTCTTAGTGGTCATGGAACATCCTTTCCTTAAGGTGAATCAAGGCTGGCTTGGCTTAGCCGACCCACTTAGCCGCCAATCTGGCCTTAAAAAACCGCGAACTTAAGTCACGGTCTAAAGTATTTAATATTTTTATTAAAAAGCAATTTAATGGTTTATTGTTAGCTAGGTAGCTTTAAATTGTTAAAAAAACAGTTGTTTCTTAAAAAAAATTCATTCATGGGTTTAAAGGTCATGATAATTTGTATTATATAACCATTATCATTCTGTCATGGCGCTATTTTCTTCTCTATTTTTCCCTATCATCAGTTATATAGTCATTGTTAGAGGCCAACCACGTTAATCGTTCCACTTTGAGCATATTTTTATCTCCCAAGTCATTTTATCTTTCCAATTTTTCTTAATATTTCCGGTAAAACACTACCAGCCAACCTTAATTAACTTGTAGGCCGTCCATATAACATAAAAGCTGTTTTAAGCTCTGAGCGCAACTACGATCGTTATGTTTCATCTTTGTCTCGATAACGTATTTTTACCCATACTGGACGCCAATATCAGCGTAACCTCGACCATCGCGAATTCAATATCAATTGTGGCCCAACCGTTGACCAACTACCCTTTGAAGATAGAATAGACATAGGCTGCCAAAAAAAGATGGGGCCTGGCCTCTGTATAGGATACACCCTTAGGGAAATGGTCAAAAAATACTTGAATAGATACTTGAATAGATACTCTTAAAAACGGCGCCTAAACTCGGCTGACCTGGACCTTAGACGCGACCTAAAAACCTTAAAGGGATCTTCTAAACGCGCTCAAAGTCATTAAAAATCGGATTATAGCACATTTTCTGAAGAACCATTTTTCCTTGGGGGCCTTTAAAAAAAATTGGAAATTATCGCTTGACAAACAAAATTGAAAAGCGTAGAATAATTTTTATCATTTAAATTAAAAATTTTGCTATAAAAAAAAACACTTTTTTTATATTTAACTCGATTTTAATTTTATAATCTATTTACAAGGTTTATTCTATGAATAAAATTGGTCTTTGTGATGTCCCCGTTGAAAAGAAGACTGAAGAGAGCTTAGGATTGACTAAGTACGCTTCGGCAGTGACTGAATTTATTAAAAAATGCCAATCTCCTATGACTATTGCTTTGCAAGGTGACTGGGGATCAGGTAAAACTAGCTTAATGAATTTAATTCGCGAGGAATTATCAGCTACCCCAGACTCTTTTAAAATTGTTTGGATTAATACTTGGCTATACTCCCAGTTTCAACTAGAAAACGAGCTAAGTTCGTCTCTTCTCAATCGTTTCCTCACCTCCTTAGAAGCTGATGACGAAACTATGGATATACTTGACAAAGTTACCTCAAAATTACGCTCAGGCGTTAGAAAAATTACCTCCTTTGTCAGCAAAGGCGCTGAAGTCGTTGGCGGGGTCAGCGCTTTGAGTGTCAAATTGGCAGCGGATGGAATAAACCGTCTTTTGCCCCAGCAATCCGACCAAAGCGAATTGGAAGCCATTGACATATTAAAAATCAAACTGGTTGAAGTAGTCAAAAAAGAAATCGGCGACAACAACGAGAAAAAAATAGTAGTTTTTATTGACGATTTGGACCGTTTGCCGCCAATAAGGGCGGTTGAGCTGTTGGAGGCCTTTAAAGTTTTCTTAGACATTCCTGGATGCGTCTATATTTTGGCTTGCGATTATCAAGTAATTTCCCAAGGCTTAAAAAGCAAATTCGGCTTTGAGAGCGAAATGTTAAAAGGTAAACATTTTTTTGACAAAATTATCCAATTACCTTTTCAAATGCCAGTAACTCAATATGATATCAATTGCTATTTGTCATTATTATTGGAAAACATTGGCATTGAACTTACTAACGATCAGGATATTTCTATATATAATAAATTAGTTGAATATTCTATTGGTTTTAACCCTCGCAGCCTAAAAAGAGCTTTTAACTGTTCATTACTTTTATCTATTGTTGCCGAAAAAGAAGGTTTTTTTGACGATAAACTATATAAATTTGCAAAAAAATCTGAAATGCAACGAATAATTTTTGCTATTGTTTGTTTACAAAAATCTTATGAAAATTTATATAATTTTTTATGTAAATACGACAAAATAAATGATAAATTTTTAAAATCTTTGCTAAATACTGAAACTTATACGGATAATAAGAACAATAAAGTTCTTAGTGAATCTTTTTTGACCATGCAAAAAGAGTCGCCGGATTTTAATGCTGATAAATTATCTTCTTTTATGGGAGCTTTTTATGAAGCTATTCAACTGGACAGTGATGGTGACCAAAACGTAGTGAGTAAAAGTGAATTAGATATATTTCTTACACTTTTAAGCTTTTCTTCAGTAACTTCCCTTGTTGACAACGTTTCTGTTGAAAATAATATTCATAAAATAAACAGAGAGATATCTAAATCATTGGTTAATTATTTAAATAATAATTATTCTCAGGCGGTTTCGAAAATATTTAAGGCGTCGGAGTTTAATTTGCGCCCACCTAGGGGCCGGTCCACTCAATTCTACGTTGCGGCGAACATCAAGACCCGTGGTTCGTCTGAGCCAGAATTTGGGTTCTGGCTTAAAGAGGATTCGTATCAATTTTATTTTCACCAATTTACTCATTTCAATATTGACAGTTTAAAGGTCTATTTTAAACATAAATTGAGTGCTAAATACACAGATTCTTTCTTTTGCGAATATGAAGATGAGTCTAAAGAGTATTTTTTGCTTTTAGATGGCACTTTTTCGAATGAAGATGGAAATATTTTCAATAAACGACTTGAATTTTTGAAAAAAGCGGCTAACGACATATTTGACGCTTTACTTGCTTTTAATGGCTAATCTGAGTCCTGAACTCCAGAAAGGTATAATATGGTAAAAAGCGCCAAGTTGAAGACCTACGATTAATTAACGTAATATATCTATTTAACACTAAAACATAGCTTAATTTTCGGATCAATATGCAATAAATAATATAATTTAGTTATTTAAATATGATTATATTTAAACTATATTTATTGTTTAAGCATTTAAACAACAAAAAAAACGCAACTATATCACCTAAAACTTCATCAATTCTTATTTATCATAAAAATTGCTTGTTCGCATAAACGCTCATATTGCTAACCAACTAGGCTTCACCCGCCGACTCATGAAAAATACATTTAATTACAACTTATTTACATATTTTTACTATTGATTCGTATTTTTTTCTTAAACTGTAAATCCGCGAAATTTTTCACAAAAACCTAGCCAGCCATGCCTAGCCTGTTAAAAGCTATCCTATCAAAACCCACCTGACTAAAACCTCATCGGTCACCGCCCTAAAGTTTAAAACCCAGAAAGGGAAATCCACCAATGGCTTAAAGCCGAAAAGGCTTAGCCAAGAAAGCCTTAAGCTTAAGGGGTAGCTAAAAGACCCCAAAAAGATTCCCGACAAAGAGGTTAAAACTCTGGTGGGCTAAAGAGGTCAGCTAACCGTCTTTTCGTATTTTTTTGGTGTCAAGGTTGTTTAATAAACATAATTAGATATTTATCAGCATAATACAATTATTTAAATACGTTAATTTCATTAATAGTAACAAATTAACTTATTTTTATTCCATTTGCCAATAGAGACTTTCAAGGCTATAATAAAGAGATTTGGGAGGTACTTAATGACGGAAATTACCGCGGTCCGGGGATTTAAAGATATCTTGCCCACTGAAAGCTTTATCTGGCGGTTGGTGGAGGACAAGGCTCGGGATCTGGCCAACCGTTTCGGTTACCAGGAAATGCGCGCCCCTATCCTAGAAAGAACTGAGCTCTTCGCCCGGGGCATTGGCGAGACCACGGACATTGTGGAAAAAGAAATGTACACTTTGGCTGACCGGAGCGGCGATAAGATCACCTTACGCCCGGAAGCCACCGCCGGTCTAGCCCGAGCCGTCTTGGAAAACAACCTGGTTGAGAACGGGCGGCCCTTAAAGCTCTACTGCCTAGGGCCCATGTTCCGTTATGAAAGACCCCAAAAAGGCCGTCAAAGACAGTTTCATCAGTTGGACGTGGAGGTCTTCGCCGATCCCGGCCCCTATATTGACGCGGAGATTATCGTTTTATTGCGGGACTTTCTTTTGGAGTTAGGTTTAACCGACACTGAGGTTAAACTAAACTCCTTAGGTTGCCCCAAGTGTCGGCCCGCCTTTCGCGAAAAGCTCATCGCCTTTTTAGAGGCCAAAAAAGACTCCTTATGCCCGGATTGCCAAAGGCGTCTAACCCGTAACCCCTTAAGAGTTTTAGACTGTAAGGTCGACTCTTGCTTAAAGGCCACCCTAGACGCCCCCAGTTTAGCCGATGGTCTGTGCCCTGAGTGTCAAGATCATCTTTCTGGGGTCACTGGGGCCTTAAAAAGCTTAAACGTCAGTTACTTTTTAGAGCCCCGCTTAGTTAGAGGTTTAGACTACTACACCCGCACCGCCTTTGAGGTCCATAGCCCCCGCTTAGGGGCCCAAAGCGCCGTGGCCGGCGGCGGGCGTTACGATGGGTTATTAAAGGAACTTGGGGGCCCAGATCTCCCGGGGGTCGGGTTCGCGGTGGGTTTGGAAAGGTTAATCCTCATCTTAAGCCAGACTGGGGATCTGACCGCCCCCAAACCAGATTACTATTTGGCCGTCTTAACCCCGGAAGGGTTAGGCCCAGCTTTCACTTTAGCCCACCGTCTGCGCTCCGGGGGTCTAACGGTGGCCACCGATTGGGAAGCTGGAAGTTTAAAAAGTCGCCTGAAACGGGCTGACCGCCTAGGGGCCAACCGGGTCATCATGCTGGGGCCCGATGAGCTAGCGAACGGCGAAGTGACTGTCCGGGACATGGTCACCAAAGAGCAAACCAAAAAGTCCATAACCGGCGAGGATTTCTTTTAGCTTTAGCCTTTTTGGCTTATTTATCCTTTAAAAACCCCCCAAAGGCCTCTGGCTCTAGCGTCAGACTCAGTGTCAGACTCTAGCCTCTGGCTCTAGCCTCAAGTTAGGCCAAAAAACGCCTATCCGTTCTGAGCCCCTAAAAGATCCTCAATGGCCCAAGGGGGCTTAAGAGCGAAATTCCCGTTAAGGGCGCTTTTTCCCCCAAGGCGACAGGGAAACTCGCTCCAAGGGGCCATCGGGCCTTAGAAAGGCTTCTGGCCTAGCTGACGGCCCCAGTTTTAAGCCGCCTAAGCCTAAAACCGTCTGGCCGAGAACCGTCTGGCCTAGAACCGTCTGGCCTAGAACCGTCTGGCCTAGAACCGTCTAAGCCTAGATCCGTCTGGCCTAGCGCCGCCTAGCCTAGAACCGTCTGGCCTAGAACCGTCTAAGCCTAGAACCATCTGGCCTAGAACCGTCTAGCCTAGAACCGTCTAGTTTGGCGCCGCCCAAAAGCTTAGAGCCTTCTCACCGCGACGCTTCTCTTAGAAGACCATAAGCCCTAGCTGGGGTTTAAAAGGCCCCTAACCCGTTTTTTCGCCCTTAATCTGGACGCGAGCCTCATATCCCCGAAAACTTCCGGCTTAGTCACCGCGTTATTAGACGTTTTACGCGTATAAAGCGTCTAAATTATATGTTTTCAATAACTATATCGATAATTTATCTTGTTTTTTATTTTGTGTCATTTGACATGACGCCTATAAAATGGCATAATCATCAGTTCGGTTTTCTAGGGGGCCTCTGGGCGGAGCCCGTCGCCCCCCAAAAGGATAGGCTAAAAAGCCTATCTGGCCTTAAGGCGACATCTTTGGGGCTGGAATTATCATTTTCGGAGAGACGTCATGCTGGAATCCATGGCTGGCCTTAAACGCAGCCATTACTGCGCCGATATTAACGAGACCCTTTTAGGTCAAGAAGTTACCCTCATGGGCTGGGTCCAGCACCGACGCGACCACGGGGGGCTCGTGTTCATTGATTTACGGGACCGCTCCGGTCTAGTCCAGACCGTCTTTAACCCCCAAGAAGATCCCGCGACCCACGAAAAAAGCCACGATGTGCGGTCCGAGTACGTTTTAGCTTTGCGGGGCCGAGTGCGCCCGCGGCCGGACGACATGGTCAACCCCAAGCTGGCCACTGGGAAGGTCGAGGTCTTTATCCGGGAGCTTCGGGTCTTAAACGTGGCTCAAACCCCGCCCTTTTTGGTGGAGGATCACGCCGACGTCACCGAAAACGTCCGCTTAAGGTACCGGTATCTGGATCTAAGGCGGCCAGCGGTTTTAAAAAACTTTGTCTTAAGGCATAACTTAGCCCGCTTAACTCGGGACTACTTCGCGGACCACGGTTTTTTGGAGGTCGAGACCCCGGTTTTGACCAAATCCACCCCCGAAGGGGCCAGAGATTACCTGGTGCCCTCGCGTTTAAGCCCGGGGTCTTTTTTCGCCTTGCCCCAGTCGCCCCAGCTTTTTAAGCAGCTGTTAATGATGTCCGGTTTAGATCGTTACTGTCAGATAGTTAAATGCTTTCGGGACGAGGATTTACGGGCCGATCGCCAACCCGAGTTCACCCAAGTGGATCTGGAGATGTCCTTTGTCTCCCAAGAGGAGATCATGGAGATCTTGGAAGGCTACATGAAAAGGGTCTTCCAGGATATCTTAGGTCACGAGCTCACTTTGCCCTTACCCCGCTTAGCCTATAGCGAGGCCACTTTAAAGTACGGAACCGATCGCCCGGACTTACGTTACGATCTAGAAATTAAAGACATAACCAAGATCCTCGCCGATTCTAAAGCCCAAGTCTTCGCCGAGGCCATTCGGACCGGCGGGGTCATTCGGGCTATCACGGCCAAAGGGGCGGCCGTCTTTTCCCGGAAGCAACTGGATGATTTAGTGGCTTTGGCCATTAGCTTCGGGGCCAAAGGCTTAGCCTGGATCCGTTTAACCGCCGAAGGCTGGCAAGGGCCTTTAGTGAAGTTTTTAACCGATAAGGAAAAAACTAATCTAGCCGCGGCCTTACAAGCGGCCACCGGGGACGTCATCTTCTTTGGGGCTGACCAGGAGGAAGTGGTGGCCCAAGTGTTAGGCCAGATCCGGACCCGCTTGGCTCAAGATTTGGGCTTAATACCGAAAGAAGGGTTCTCTTTGGTCTGGGTCACGGATTTTCCCATGTTTGAGTATGACCAGGAAAACCGCCGCTGGGCCGCCAAACACCATCCTTTCACCGCCCCCTTGGACGAGGACTTGGGGTTATTAAAGGAAAACCCCCGCCAAGTTAGAGCCAAAGCTTATGATTTGGTCTTAAACGGCAATGAGATCGGCGGCGGCTCGCTTAGGATCCATCAGCCCGAGGTCCAAGCCCAGGTCTTCGCGGCCTTGGGTTTAAAAGACGAGGAGGTTAAGGAAAAGTTTGGCTTCTTTTTGGAAGCCTTAGCCTTTGGCACCCCGCCCCACGGGGGCTGCGCCTTTGGTCTGGATCGTTTGGCCATGCTTTTAGCTGGGGCCAACTCCCTCAGGGAAGTTATCGCTTTTCCCAAAACCCAAAAAGCCGCCTGCCCCTTAACCGAGGCCCCGGGCCAGGTCAAAGCTCGGCAGCTGACCGAGCTGGGCCTAAAGCTTGAGGCCCGTTCCGACTAATCCCCGGCCCGACCCTCTTCTTAGGGTCGGCTTAGAGCTATAAGGAGACTCCCGCCAAAGTGTCAGATGAGCTATTATTAAAAACCCGGCCCGAAAGGCGCGCCTTTCAGGTCATGGAATCCGGTCACCCGCGGCTTTTTAGGGAGTTATTCCCCTACACCGAGATACCCCGGCTCAGTTTCGACTTTGTCCAGGCCACCCCAGTCATGGCCCGGGATCCTTTAATTAGCGACACGACCTTTAGGGACGGGCAACAAGCCCGTCCACCCTACACGGTTAAGCAAGCCGTGGAAATCTTTAAATTCTTAGCCCGCCTCTCCGGTCCGGAAGGCGTCATTAGAAAGTCCGAGTTCTTTCTCTTTAGCGACAAAGACCGGGCCATGGTCGACGCTTGCCGGAGCCTAAACCTCCCCTACCCCCAGGTGACCAGTTGGATCCGGGCCGTGACCGAGGACTTAAAGCTGGTGAAAGAGGCCAAGATTAAGGAAACTGGCGTCTTGACCTCCATTTCCGATTACCATATCTACTTAAAGCTGGGCCTTAACCGGAAAAAAGCTTTAGATAAATACCTAGGCCTGGTTAAAGAGGCCTTATCCTACGGCATCTCCCCTCGCTGCCACTTTGAGGACGTCACCCGGGCCGACATCTATGGTCTGGCCATTCCCATGGCCCAGAAGCTTAAGCTCTTGTCCGATGAGTCGGGTATCCCCATCATGATCCGGCTCTGCGACACCTTAGGTTTAGGCGTGACCTACCCCGGGGCGGCTTTGCCTAGGTCCATCCCACGCCTAATCCGGGCCTTTATCGATGAGGCCGATTACGATGGGGCCAACTTAGAGTGGCATGGGCATAATGACTTTCACAAAGGGTTCGCCAACGCGGCCACGGCCTGGTTCTACGGTTTAGGGACCATTAACGGGACCTTACTGGGTTTTGGCGAGCGGACCGGCAACACGCCCATTGAGGCCTTATTAATTGAGCACGCGGCCATTCGGGGCATGAGCCCCGGGGTGGATTACAAGGCCATCACGGAGATGGCTCGCTACTTTGAAGAGGAGCTTTCGGTTAAGGTCCCCTTTAACTACCCTCTGGTCGGCCGGGACTTTAACTGCACCTCAGCGGGCATCCACCTGGATGGCTTACAAAAAAACGAGGAAATCTATAATATCTTTGACACGGCCAAGATCTTGGGCCGTCCGCCCACGGTGGCCATTAACGATAAGTCCGGTTTAGCTGGCCTCGTCAACTGGCTGAACAACCGCCTTCACTTGACCGGTGGGACCATCATGGACAAAAGGCACCCCGCGGTCATTAAGATGCACCGGTACGTCCAAAAAGAGTACGAAAAAGGCCGGTTAACCAACATGTCCAACCGAGAGTTGGAAAAACTGGCTCGCTACTACTTACCGGGGTTTTTCCAGTCCCAATTTGACCGGTTAAAGGCCAAAGCCCAAGAGCTGGCCCAAGACCTGATTGTCGGCATGATCGAGAACCCGGTCATTAAGTCCATGGAGCCCCCGCGCATGGAAGTCTTAATGGAAAAATGGGTCACTGAGATCCCCTTTGTCCAGTTCATGTACGTAACCGACGTCCAAGGGATTAAGCTGACCAAAAACGTGGCCTCCAAGCACGACAAAAAAAGGTACGCCGGTCAGCAGGACGTGGGGGTCAATCTATCGGATCGCATCTGGTTCGTTAAACCCAAAGAGGATGGGGTTATCCACGTCACGGACTTTTACACCTCCCGCTTCACGGGGGCCCTTTGCATCACCGTGAGCGGGCCCATCACCGATAAGGATGGGCAGTTGGTGGGGGTCTTAGGTCTGGACATTCGCTTTGAGGATCTAGCCAAAATGGAAGTGGACAGCTCGGACGATGAGGAGACGGATAACTAAGATTAGCTAACCGTGAAGCTAACTAGGATAACTAGGACGCTAACTTAGGACGCTAACTTAGGGATTAAGCTAAGGGCTGGAAGGGGCGTCAGAAGCCTTTAATCGGGCTCGTCACCGCCTTAAGCTCTAAGCTCTAAGCCCTAAGTCCTTTAATAACCCTAAATCTTGGGCCAACAAAACCAACAATTACCTTTAAGTACTCTTCTTAGCCAAAAAGACCTTTTAAAAAAGGTCTTTTTGGCTACTTATTTATAGTATTTAAAGTTTTAAACCCCTCATTTTTCTAATTTAGCGGCTTTAAGTAAAGTTCGCTTTCGCCATGGCCGATCCCTAAAGCCGAACAATACCTAAACTTATTTTTTTCCCTATTTTGGATACTTAAAGGTAATGTAGCCGCAGGTAAGAGTAATGGAGAACCCAGTTTGACAATACAAAGGTCAAAGAGTATATTCCTAATGTCCCCTTGGTTAACGCTGGTCATAAGGCGCCTAAGCCCCATGGCGGCCAGATTTGGGCGGCTAGATTGGGGCGGCTAGATTTTAGCGGCTAGATTAGGGCGTTTTCTAAGGCTTAGCCCCAAACCGCCGCCCGTATTTATAAGTCGCCCTAAGTCAATCCCCTAAGCTTAAAGGAGTTATCATTTAGCCCCTCGCCCTTTCGCGGGGTCTTTTTTTGGGAAACGTCATCTTACGCCATTCGCCCATAACGCCTAAAATGGAGGCGAAGGCGATGGCCCGCCCGGGCCATAAAACTTTTCTGGAACCCCCATGCTCGATCGTCTATCCCATTGCCTGGAAAAGGCCTCGCCAGCCCGCTTAAGGATCTCCATTCCCGTGGGGGTCATCTTAAGCTTAATTGGCTTAGTCTTAGCCATTCCAGGCACCAATCTGCCCATTGAGGGGTCGGTCTACGACTTTATGTTAGAGCGTCGCTCCCGCTCCACCCCGATCGAGCCCACTATCCCCATCGTTATCATCGCCATTGACGACCTTAGCTTAAATAACCCTAGGCAATCGCACCCGGAGTTTTTCTCCCCCGGGGTTTACAGCCATATTTTAGAGGCTTTGGTCTTAGGCGGGGCTAAAGGGGTGGCCATCTTAAGAAACCTGCCCTCCAATGAGAGCCGTTACTATAACGTGACCGAGGAGGCCAGGTGGTTCCAGGAGGTGGGTAAAGCCCAAAAACGGGGCGTGGAAATCATCTATGGCTTTCGGTGGTTAGCCGATCGACCCATTCGCCCAGCCCCCAAGTTTATGGAGATCATGGGCTACGACAAACTGGGCTTTGTTAACCTTTACCCCGACCGAGACGGTCGCATTAGAAGCCAAAGACTGATCATTAAAAACCCCAACCCCCCGGAAACCCAGGGGACCGATGGGGCCAATGGGGCTCTGGGCGGGGATTATTACGCCTTAGCTTACCTAGCGGCCCAAGCCTTGGACCCTTCAGTCACCGTCTTACAGGACAAACTGTACGTGGACTATCGGGGATCCTTTGTGAAGTTTAGCTTCGCCGACATCTTCACTAAAGCCGTGGATGGGGAAGTGGATTTTTTTCGGCGGCACTTTGAGGGGGCCTTGGTTTTGATTGGGGCCACCAACTCGGTCAACGTGGACGCTTACCCCACCCCTTTGTCCGGCTATGACCAGTCCACTTACGGGTTAGAGTTAATCCCGGCCGTGGAGATCCAAGCCAACGCCATCCAGACCATGTTAACCCACCGTCGGTTACGCGACCCCGGGTTAGGGACCATCTGGTTCTTCTTTTTAGGCTTAGCCTTTTTAGCCTTAGCCCCCTTAATCGCTAGCCGCCCTAAAACCTCTTACCCCTGGCCGTGGTTACCCACGGCTTTGACCCTCGCTTACCCTTTAGCCGCTTACTTGGCCTTCTGGGGCTTTGTTTATCTGCCGGTCGTCCCGGGGTTAGTCTTATTGCTGTTAGCCCAAGGGGTTTACTGGGGCTTAAGGCTGTGGGAGACCCAACAAGTCCAGGCGGCTAGCCGCCAGGCCTTGGATCTTTACTTGGACCCAGCTTTGTCGGTCAGGATCATTGAGGACCCCAAAATCTTAACCCGGAGAGGCGAGCAACGGGAGGTCACCGTCTATTTCACTGATTTAGTGGGTTTCACTAGCATGGCCGAAAACATGGACACGGAAAAGGTGGTGGCCCTCCTGAACCGTTACTATGAGACCATGACTGAGGCCATTGAGGAACGCGGGGGGTTTGTGGATAAGTTTGTCGGGGACGCGGTCATGGCCTTTTGGGGCGCCCCCAATGACGAGGCCAAACACGCCATCTTAGCCTGTCAAGCGGCTTTACGGCAAAAGGAGTTACTAGAGAGCCTGAACCAAGAGCTAGCCGCGGAGGGGTTACCGGCTTTAAGCGCTTTAACCGGTTTAAACACTGGCCCAGTCATCGCCGGGAACATTGGCGGTAAGCGCCACAAAAACTACACCGTCCTAGGGGACACCGTTAACTTAGCCTCCCGCTTGGTGGCGGTCAATAAGATCTTTCACACCGCCATCCTAGTTAGCGAAGCCACTAAACTCTTAGCTGAAAAGGAGATCTTTTTTCGGACCTTGGATCTGGTTAAAGTCCCGGGTCGCCAGAAGAGCCTCAAGATCTTTGAGGTCATCGCCGAGAAAGATCGCTTAGATCCTTTGGTGGCCCAAGCCATCGGCTTTTTTGAAAGGGCTCTCAAACACTACTGGAAGCAAGACTTCACCGGGGCCTTAACCCGTTTGGAAGCGGCTTTAAAGGTCCGGCCCGGGGATTTACCCAGCCGTTTATTCGTGGAGCGTTGCCGACAGTATATCGTTAACCCCCCGAAGACTTGGAGCGGGGTCACGGTCTTGGATTTAAGAAAAACCCACGTGGGCGAGGAAACCGCCACCTAAAAAACCTTATTTTACCGTTGTTATAGGCTAAAAAACTATTAGACCGCTCTAATGCGCTTAAATCCTTTAACAACCAACCAAAACCACTTCTAGTAGCTTCAAAAAGACATATCTCCACTAACAGGCTCAACGAATTATCATCGTCATCCTGGGAATCCAAAGATTTTACGATTGTAAAACCATATTTTTCGCCGCTTCCTTAGCTCTTTTGGAGAAATAATCCTGAAATGGCCCATAGGGCTTTATAGCCACCAATGTTTCCATAATAAGATAAAAGCCAATGTCATAGCTAAAGGAGAGACGCGCTTAAAGTTTGGGTGACCGCGCGGGAATGTTAATGGCTAGACCTAAAGCCTACAGTCCGAAGACAAAAAGCCAAAAAATCTTTACGTAAATTAGCTTTTGATAAGTAAAGCTAAGACACCGGCCAGTGAAGTGATTATCAATCCAACGCCGAATCTAGTGAGGGCAGTCAATTTGTCAATTTTCGCGCTAACCTCTTTTACCATTAAGTCAATTTTAGTGTCGATTTTAGTGTCAAGGGCCTTAATATCACGGTTAACCAATTCGAATTTAGAGTCAATTTTAGCGTCAAGGGCCTTAATATCACGGTTAACCAATTCGATTTTAGTGTCGATTTTAGTGTCGATTTTAGCGTCAAGGGCCTTAATATTACGGTTAACCAATTCGATTTTAGAGTCGATTTTATCAAGACTTCTATTAAGGTCGCCTCTTAAACTGGCGATAGCCGGAGCGTTTTCCTTCTGAGCCTTGAGCGTAGAATTTTCCAGCCCCTCAACTTTGGACTCTAATTTTGAAAGTCTTTCAACCAAACCATCGTCTTTAGTTGGGAAAAACTCTTCCGCTTTAGACACGTCATCGGCGTCAAGAGGGGTCATAAAGGGATCAGGCGAAACGTTAGGTTCAGGCATTGAAGCCTCCTTTCAGCGTAGGATTATTATTATATATTAATTTGAGTCAATAAGCAAATGAGCCTTATACTAATTAAGCCAGGACAGGTTCATGACATTAACGCCGGAGCTCTAAAAAAACTCCACCTCTTCGCCAAGCGCTAAGTCTAGCCTTAAGGCGAATGGGCTGTAAGCCTGCCAAAGCCGCGGATAATGGAGGTTTATGACTTTAAGGGGAGACCTATTTTGGCTGAAAGTTCGTTTTTGAAAGGCGTCCAACGGGCTCCAAGCTAAGCGGTCGCGTTCCGAATCGTTAAGCGGATATTTAGCGCGTCCTCTTAAGTGGTGTGGGAGGAGCGCCCGTGGGTGAACTCTTACATTTCTTTTAAAACAACTTTAACATTATATTCATAAATATTTAAAAAATTACGCATTATAATTTCTGTTTGAGGTGTTAATATCGTAAAGATTATATTCATAATAGCTATTTACTTAATAATCAAATAAAACAATGTAATATAATTAATCAGTTATTAGAGAAGATTTAAGTTCTTGTTTTATACTAACTTTACAACGTAATATATTTTTTATCCACATTTTTCTGGTTGACCTCCGATGACTCGCTCAACCACTTCCTCCCCTCTTTTCATGGTTTTGCACCAGAACGCCCCGGTTGCCTCACTCAATTTCTTGTTAAGGTTCTGTATCATTTCTCCAGTTTTTGCTATTAGACCCGATATGATATCCATTATTAACCCAATAGTCATGACTTGTTGCGCTTCGTCCACGTAAATAGCAAGATTAGGATGGTCAATCTCCTCACCGTTTTGTAATTTGACGACCGCCTCAGCGTA
>JAISRZ010000120.1 GCA_031273455.1 Deltaproteobacteria bacterium
AAGATGTTTCAACAAGCCTATAACGGCATCACCGACATCGATGGGGACGGTCGGGTGGACACGGGGTTTAACCCCACGGTCGTCTACACTGGTTACTTTGATCCGTATTCCTGTTACAGCTACTCGGGAACGGTCAACCGGGCCGGGGACGCTAATGGTTACTTTGTCCGAGCCGGGGCGACCAGGGAGGACGATAGCCAGGCCACTTTGGACGCTCAAAGGCCCAGTAGTCTCTTAAGAGCCGCTCGCTCTAAGGTGGGCGTTTGTCAGGCGGCCCACACCAACCAGGCCGGGAACTTTAGCGGTAACTGGCTGAACTATTTGACCGCTAGCCGCATGGACGTTATCCGGAAGATTTTGTATGGCGGCATGCGCTCCACTGACACCAGCGCGTCCGGTAAAGTCGCGGGCGAGACCATCTTAGAGGGCTCCTTTGTCCCCCGGGACTCCAACGTTTGGGGATTCGACGTCTTAGCCGATAACCGTTGGCTAAATGAGACGCCCATGAGCGTGTATTACGACATTTCCAAATACACGCCCTTTCCCAAACCGAGCGCCAACGCGGCTCACTTTTTCGCTCGGGTCAAGAACACTTCGGGCCTTGGATCCTCCAACTACCCGGTTTTTGAGTATCTTTTAAACGCCAATAAAAGCTCCTTTAACGCCAACCTCTTGATCACTGGGGCCAATGGCCGCTATTTTGACTGGGTGCTCCAAGATGGGCCCAACCCTTCCAGCGTTCAATTGGTCTCGCCCACCTCTTTAAGGGCTTACACAGCGCGAGTCAAAGTTTGCGTCCCCAATAACCTAGGGGCCAGCGAGGATTGCCGCGAGTATCCGAACGGCGACCTTAAGCCCGTGGGTCTTCTCCAGAAGAATGGGGAAAACGGGGATATGTATTTTGGTCTCTTGTCCGGCAGTTACCATGAGACCACGAGGCTCATGGGCGGGGTCTTAAGAAACCACATCGATCACCTGAATAAATCGGTTAATTTACAAACTGGCCAGATTATCTCAGGGGGGCTCATTTGGGCTCTGGACACCTTTCGGATCGCCGGTTTTTCCTTACGAACCACCGGGGACGCCTCGGCCAAGCAAAAATACGATAACTCGTCCAGCTGGGGCAACCCCACGGGTGAGGCCTTATACGAAGGGGTCCGTTATTTCGCCCGCTTAAGCCAAAAATCGGGGACCCCCCTACAACCGACCGCGGCTTTCGTGCCCGCGAGCGAAGTGAACTACAACGCTTATAACAATACGCCAACTAATAAGAACGCCCCTTATTTTAAGAACTGGAACACTCTACCGGTTCTTCCGGCGGCGGATTGCGCCAAACCCATTATCTTATTGATTACGGAAGTGGATAGTGACGCCGATGGCGACACCGCCGTTAATGGAAGTAGCGATCTAAAGCAACCGGTATTATCCAGCGTCGCCAACCCCGGGAACCTACCGGACTTTAATTTAAGCTCTTACTTAAAGCGGATTACCGTTTTAGAGGGTTTTAACCAAGGTCAGAAGTTTTTTTACTCCAGAAACAAAAACGATGACTGCCAACCAAAGACCTTAAACTCTTTATCTGAGGTCAATGGCTTGTGCCCCTATCGGCCCGGTCAGGAAGGCGGTTACAGCGCCGCGGCGGTGGCCTATTACGCTCGGACCCACAATTTTGGCTTAGGCGAAGGAGAGCAGGGCGTGGACGTCTACACCGTGACCATGAGCGCCGTGTTTCCGCCCTTGGAGTTCCCTTTAACCGCCAATAAGAAAATCACCATCCTCCCGGCCTCCATGAGTAATTCCAGTAAGGCCAAGACCGTGGGCCGGATCTTAAGTTTTTTAAACTATTACATTCTCGAGTGGTGGGTGGACGCCAAGGGGACCCCTTACCACGTCAAGATCAAAGTTAATTACGAAGACTCGGGCGGCGGTTACAATCCCGACTCCACTTTCCCTAACGTTGACTGGGACATGGACATTCTGGTGGAGTACACCATTGATCTTTTGACCACTAGCTCAAGTTTTAGGGATACGACTAAATCTTACAGCGCCTCATCCGCCACCTTCACCGGGGCTCTAAAGCCCAAAGGCGGGACTTATTACCCCTTTAAGGCCCAAGGGACCGCCCCCTTCGCCATTAACCCGAGCGAGGTGGTGGGTTTAGCCATTAAATCCTGGAAAACCAATAACTCCAGCGGGCAAAACAGCGCCTTAGGCTATAGCGTGAGCGGCGGCACCCACGATGGGACTTACATGGACGTGGGCCACAACTCTGGGGTGGCCACTTTCGGAACTCCGCCCACGTGTTTATGGCCCAAAGGGTATGGGGTTGACTCGGCCGCCCATAAGGGAACTAATTGCCTCACGGCTTTTGGGACCAAAAGGGCTACAGGCGAAGGTGACCCGGAGTCCTTAGCCGTCGTTCGGACCTTTGAGTTTAGCGACTCCCCGGGCTCGGCGGGCCAGTACCTTTCCAACCCTCTCTTTCTAGCCGCCAAATATGGCGGGTTCAAGGACGCCAACAACAATGGGACCCCGGACGCGGGGGAATGGGAAGGGGAAGACGGGGTCACCCCCAAAAACTACTTCCAGGCCACCAACATCACGGAGCTCCCGGACAAACTGGAGGCGGCTTTTAGAGATATCGCCCGGTCCATTTCCACGGGCACGGCCACCTCGGCCTCGGTCAACTCGGTTTTAAGCGGCGGGATCTCCATCCAGACCGCCTTTTACCCGGCGTACGTCAACCCCAAAAACCCCCAGGAGTCCATCGCTTGGGTGGGCACGGTTTACGCCTTGTTTGTGGATAAGTACGGGAACTTACGGGACGCCGAGTCCGGGTCGGACTATGGGCGCTATTTAGCCCCCACCAACAAGGTTTTGACCTTTAATAACATCCAAACCCCGCCGGTTCCGCCGCCAGCTTGCTACTCCGCGGGGCAAGCCATTAGCCGTTGCTCCATGGCGGCTAATGGGGACATCACTGGCCTAACGAGCTCTCCCGAGTCTATCCATGAGTTAAAGCCCATCTGGGACGTGGGTAAACTTTTATCGGAAATGAACCCGGACGACCGGAAGATCTATTACCTGACCCCCAAAGGCGCGACCGAGGCCAAGCCCTTTGACGTTGAGGACGCCACGGTCGCGGAGCTAAATAAATACCTTCTCCACGACAATTATAAGTCGATCTTGGCTCAGGATCCGGGGATCCAAACCATGACTAAGCTTACGGCCACTAAAAAACTCATCCAGTATATCCGCGGAACCGATTTTCCGGGCTGGCGGAGCCGGACCGTGGCTAACCCTTGGCGCGATAACGATCCCACCCAACCGGTGGTTTGGCGCTTAGGGGATATCATTAACTCCAAGCCAGTCATCGTGGGTCAACCCGCCTTTAACTATGACTATTTATATAACGATAAATCCTACGCCCTGTTTAAACAAGAGCGAGCTAGGCGGCGGCAAGTGGCCTATTTTGGTAGTAACGATGGCTTTTTGCGCGCCATTGACATGGGTTTCTTTGGCTCCTTAGCCTCGGGCCAAGTGGGCTACACCTCGACCAATAAGCTCGGAACGGAACTTTGGGCCTTAATCCCGGACTCGGTTCTGCCGCATTTGCAGTGGCTAGCCGATCCGACTTACACCCATTCTTATTATGTGGACTTAAAGCCGGTCATCGCCGACGTCAAGATCAATGGCTCTTGGCGGACAATCTTGGTCGGGGGGTTAAGGTTAGGCGGTCGGCCCATTGAGGCCCCCACTTCCACCCCCTCGGCTCGGGATTACTTCTACTCCGAGGTTTTCGCCTTAGACGTGACCAACCCGGACGCTCCGCCCACCGTTCTCTGGAAGTTCTCGAGCGAGGATTTGGGTCTAAGCGTGGGGCTCCCGGTGGTGGTGACTAGCGGCGGCAATTGGTACGTGGTGGTGGCTAGCGGCCCGGCCACGGACTTTTTGGACAGTACTGGCCAGTTGGTTATGGGGTCTAAATCCCCCTATGATGGCCAGAGTTCCCAAAAGGCTCGGTTGTTTGTCCTAAACGCTAAAGATGGGGCCTTAGTCAAAACGGTCATGGCCGCGGAGGACAATAGCTTCTTTAGCGACCCTTACCTCCAGTCCCCTTTGCGGAAAAAACAAAGCGGAACTTGGAACGATGAGGTGGTTTACTATGGTTTGACTGTTAGCCGGGACGCGGCTTGTTTGGATAAGGGCGCGGTGTATCGCCTTCAGATGGTCACCGAGGCCGCTGGTGGCCAGGGCGGTGACCCTTTGCCCCCAGAGAAATGGGTGTTAAAGCGGTTAATCGACGTGGAAAGGCCAGTGACTGGGGCGGTTAACTCGTCCATGGATAGTCAGGGTAACATCTGGGTGACATTCGGCACCGGTCGCTTGTGGAGCCCCGAGGACATCGCCCCCTGCCAAGCCGTGAACACCGCCGCTTGCCGGGAAAACCATCAGCAATGGTTGATGGGGGTTAAAGAGCCCTTAATCGCTGGCCGGATGACCTTTGGCGAGCGGAACGCGGCGGACTTAATGGACGTGTCCGACATTTCGGTCTACTCTTCCGGCGGTTTAGCTGGGGCCCCGACCGGGATTTATAACTACCAAAGCTTAAGTAGCCACCTTCAGCTTAACAGTTTGGCTGGCTACAAAAGAAAAATGAACATGTCCGTTATTTTAGACGGCAAAAGCGCCTCCATGGAGTCGTCTTTGACCCAGCCGCAGATCACCAACGTCGGCGGCGGTCGGTCGGTCATCGGCTTTACCACCTACGAGCCGGAAATGGGCGTTTGCGGCGACTTGGGCCATGGCTTTATGTACTTATTGGACACCTTCACGGGTTTACCCAACCACGAGCTGGCCTCGTCCTTTAGCCTTATTTCCACCAAAAACCCGCTGGAGCCGGAGGAGAAGATCATCCCGGGCGGCGTCTCCACCGGGTCCGGTCGGCCCTCGGCGGCGGTCTTTATCCAAGTTGGCGACGTCTTAATCGCTAGGACCTCGACCACCAATAACAGTATTTACGATCTTAAGGTCTCAACCGCCTTAAACCTTTACAGTAACATCATTTCCTGGCGCGAAGTCTTTAACCCTGGCTTTACCTTGCCTAAAGGCGTTATGAGCGACAGTTTAGACGACGCGCGCTAATCAGATCTGGATCTTTACCTGGCGCTCCTTTTGGGGCGCCAGATTCGACCTTTTTAACTTTTTGTCTTTTTGTCTTTTTATCTTTTTGTCTTTTTGTCTTTTTGTCTTTTTGACTTTTGTCTTTTTGTCTTGGTTTTTTGTTGAAGGGAAGGGCCTATTGGGGGCCCAAGGTAGTCATGAGAGAGATTTATTGCGTTAAATGTCAGACGAAGCTCTTGGTTAAGGACAGTTCAGCGATCTTAAGGGGTGGCTGGATCAACTGTCCGGCTTGCCACGAAATCTTTCAGCCCCAACTTCTGGACGCAAGTGAGATCGCTAGCCACAAATGGAAACGCCCCACGCCGGGCTTAGGTCACCATCAGCCTGGCCGGGCCCCCAAGAGGAATGACTTTAACCTAGCGAAATAGCCCCACCTAGAATAAAGGGCGGCCCCGTAAGGGGAATCTTTAGTCAGGGGCGGGCCTTCCAAGGCTCCGACCAGAATAAAGAGGGTTTAAGGTTAAAGGCGTCATTAGAGGAGCCGGTCAATCGAGTAAGAGTGGAACTTAAGGCTAGCGTATTTGGGCTCTAGACAGCTTTTTTAAGCTCCCCTCATAAACACAGCGTAACGCCCGGAAAAGGTCGTCAAGAGCCTTTTTCGGGCGTTTTTTAAGGTCTTATGAATGGGGTGGCTCCAAGATGACTGCGGCTACAGGTCTGGGGAGGGCTTAAAGTCTTAGGGGCTTTATAAGCGCCTTAAGGGCTGGGTTTTGGTTAAAGCGTTCCTTTTAATCGAGGTAGGCCATTGTTAGAAGATAGCGAGATATTATGGCTAATTCCTCGTGGCTCTATGAAATGACACTTAAACATCTGACAAGGAAGCGAAAAAAGTGTCACAAACATAGTCCACAACTTTGGTTCCCAAAGTCCGATTCTCTTCTTTAAAATCAGAGAATGAAGAACTTGGCCAGACTCTTCTTTCCAAATCATTCCACCATTATGTTTCAAGCGCCGGTGGAGTATAATCTTATTGGCGCTTTCTATAGCGCCACCGCAAATAAAAGATACTTTTACAATATAAGTAGACAATTTATTTAATATATGTCATTTAATATATATTACGTTAAATTAATATCATGTATTTAAAGTTAATTAATAAAAAAGATTGTAATAAATATAATTACTAAATTATATTTATTATTTATAAACAATTGTATAAAGTTGAAAGAATGATTTTTAATAATTCTAAGTCTAATTAAAGATGGCATGAATTTATGGCTTGAATCATGATATAAAATTTGATACAGTTGATTATTTGAATACGCTGATTAAGCGCTCTTATGAGGATAACGTTATCGGGAAATTAAGTTGCTAATTATTCTCTGAACTGTACGCCGACTACGAACGCGAACCTTCAGAATTAAAGGAATAAAACGAGAAAACGTAGGCGGAGCTTACGAGTTTCATAACAATAGTCAAAAGGCTGAAAAGTTTTTTCTATCGCGAAAAAATACACGGAGTTACGGAACTCACAACGCCGATTCTCAACGAATTTGTGGAACGCGTTGATATATTTCCGATTGACATCCGATTGACAGAACACTCAAAGTAAATGAGCTGAGAATAGCTATAAAACTGAACTATATCGGCGTTTTCAAATCTCCGGAGTCGCCCAAAAGATCCGTTGACGGAGTCTCCGCAAGGCGAGTGGGAACGACTCGAAGCGAAACTCCGAAAGCGAGATCGTGACCGCGAAAATTTCCTACGGTGAAAGGCGGCGGCGCAAGCGTGATAGAAGAGGCGAAAGGAACGCTCCGCGGCGCTACGCAGGAGACCACGACACTTTGACGCGCGATGGAAAGTGTATAAGCGTAAGCGTAAACGTCAACAACAGAATATAGTCATAGGGCGCGCTTATACCACTTGGCGGTGACTGCTAACTTGCAGTCGGCGTTTTAAACATATCGGTTCAAAAGAAATGATGGATAATATGGACGAGAACACAAACTACATTCCTGAAATTGAACCGGAAAAATCCGTGCGTTACTATAACTGGAAAACGGCGATTGGGTTACAGCAAGTTGACCTACTCACACCGTCAAATTTCTTAATTGAAACCGCAAACCAAAACATCGAAGGGAATATTACCATTGACGAAGCGGAGCGACTTATAGAGGCGTATTATGAACATAAGCCAGTACCAAACTCTGATGAAAAGCGTACCGAAGAAGCTGATAAGGTTTCGCTAAGAATCGCCAGAATTCTTTCGAGCAAAGCTTTCAAACTTTCTCCGGTAACATTATTATCAATTCACAAGCGACTCTTTGACGGATTATATGATTTCGCCGGAAAGATTCGTGATTATAATATATCAAAAAAAGAGTTTATTCTGAATTATGAAACCGTAATATATGGTGATTTTCGGACGGCGCGTCTGTCAATTGATCACGATATAGATAAGGAAAAAGACTTCGATTATTCAGGGTTGACTGATAGAGCGGCAATTGAGCGTATAGGGAAATTTATCGCTGACCTGTGGCAGATACACGCTTTTGGAGAAGGCAATACAAGAACAATAGCGGTATTTACAATTAAGTATTTGCGTACATTTGGTTACGATATGACAAATGACACTTTTGAAAAGAACTCATATTACTTTCGCATCGCGCTTGTAAGAGCGAATTACAACGATAGGAAGAACGGAGTTATTGCAACTCAACTATATTTGAATCGTTTTTTTGGAAACTTGATTTTTGGTGAAAATAATTCTTTGCAAATCAGCGAAATGCGCATCAGTAAACCGCTTCCGTAGAATGTTTCCTGAAACATTATGGAATAGATACAATGTAACAAAAAAAAGTCATCGCCAATGTGAATTCATCAAGCGCTTTGGCGCCCATAACTAATTTTAACTAACCGCCTCATTTTAAGTAAATCAAACTCCAAAATTTCCGCGCCCCGGGAAAAGGAGATTTCCTGTTTTATCACCGCGTTTATGGTGAGATTCTTTAAGCGATCCGCTTGAAAATAAAATTGATCCGATTTTAAGCGCTTATTATCATAAATAAGTGGCTCTATTTCTTCCTTATTATTAAGTGTTTTTCCATAAATCACGCTATATTTATTTTTGAATTGTTTGTATATATTAACATCATTATGGCCTTTACCGAACAACTTATTGTCAAATAAACGTCTTAAAACAGTTATATAACTGACTTTAAAGATCTGTTTAACATATAATACTCTTGGAATAAGATTTTTGTCTGGAGCGTTGATCCAGGCGTTCATAAAGGCCGCGTTAGGCATAAGAAAATGACTGGCGAAGATGTTGGCCATTGTTTCTTCATTATCGTTTTCCTCTAATCGCAAAGGGTCTGAAGAGGCGAAACGGAAAATATTATGGGCTAGTTCATGAGCGGTGGTAAAAATACGTCTTTCCCAGGGGATTTTATCCCACATATTAATAATTATAGCTGGGCCACCATCTTCACTACCAACGGAAAAGCCGAATAAGCTTTCTATGGGCGCGTTAAAAAGCCCTATTTTGACTCCCGCCTCTTCGATAAGCCTGGCGATATTGTTTATGGGTTCATCGGGATTGAGATTTAATCTTGCCCTAGAGTCCTTGGCCAGGGTTATCATTTTTAAGGGATCGGTAAACTCTATTTCATTTAGAATAGAACTTAGCTTAAATTCCATTTTATCGTCTAAAAGGTCTTCTAAATAGCGGTAATCATCAAGCCAGTTAGACACTTTAGCCAGAAGATTCTCCTTAGCGAAATGAAGGTACTTTAAGCGATCTATCTTTTTTAAGGCGCGGAATCTGACGCTAACCAGCGGCCTAACTGGTCTTAGTACCGCTATCATTTTTTCTTCCAGAGCCTCGGCCACCGCCTGGACGGTTCGGTACGATGGTTCGCTGGCGGCTTTTTCTAGATTAGTCAGTTTCGTTAAGGAAATACCGGCTTTAATGGCTAGTTGTTTTTGTGATAGGCGTTTCACCCTCCTTAACCTTATAACGTTACTAGCGATAGTCCGCCATCGTTCGGAGTCATCGCTTTTCTCTTCCAGATCGATAGGGGCGTCTGGAATATCTTCAGCGGATAAAACTTCCACTTGACTTAAAAATTTGGAGCTAAAATAACTATCAGGGTTTTTGGCCTCGTGATCTTTATTGGTATTACAGGGGCGCATATCAGGCTCATTTTTAATTAGTTATTTGTAAAATTAGAGGGTCAGAATGATAATAATCAATAATAACGCAAGTATTTAATACTATCGAAGCTTGGTTAATCGGTTGTGAATCCATCAAATAATTTAGTACCCGTAATCAATTCCCACATTGTATTCAAATCTAACTCCAAAATTTCCGCGCCGCGGGGAAAGGAGATCTCATCTTTCTTCACCGCGTCTATGGTGAGATTCAAGAAGCGATCCGCGTGAAAATCAACAAAATGATTTGGTTTTAAAGGATCTTTTTCGTAAACAAGAGGCTCAGGTTCTTCCACATTAGCTAGTTGTCTATTATAAATATCGCTATATTTATTTTTGAATTGACTGTATACATTATTATCGCCATTAGGTCTTTTATCGAACCAATCAAATAGTTTATTATCGATTAAACGACTTAAAACAGTTTTATAACTGACCCGAAAGATCTGTTTAACAAAGAATACTCTTGGAAAAAGTTTTTTGCTTGGAGCGTTGTTCCAGGCCTTCACAAAGGCCGTGTTGGGCATAAGAAAATGACTGGCGAAAACGTTGGCCATTTTTTCTTCATTATCGTTTTCCTCTATATGGTCTAAAGAGGCGAAACGGAAAATAATAAGGGCCAGTTCATGAGCGGTGGTAAAAATACGTCTTTCCCAGGGTATTTTATCCCACATATTGATAATTATAGCTGGACCACCATCTTCTCGACCAACGGAAAAGCCGAATAAGCTTTCTATGGGCGCGTTAAAAAACCCTATTTTGACTCCCGCCTCTTCGATAAGCCCGGCGATATTGTTTATGGGTTCATCGGGTGTAAGGTTTAATCTTTCCCGAGAGTCCTTAGCCAAGGTTATCATTGTTAGAGGATCGCTACAATTTTTCTCATTTAGATCATAACTTAGATTAAATTCCATTTTATCATCTAAAAGATCTTCTAGAAAGCAGTATTCATCCAGCCAGTTAGAAACTTTAGCTAAAAGATTCTCCTTAGCGAAATGAAGGTACTGTAAGCGATCTATCTTTTTTAAGGCGCGGAATCTGACGCTAACCAGCGGCCTAACTGGTCTTAGTACCACTATCATTTTTTCTTCCAGAGCCTCGGCCACCTCCTGGACGGTTCGGTACGATGGTTCGCTGGCGGCTTTTTCTAGATTAGTCAGTTTCGTTAAGGAAATACCGGCTTTTTGGGCTAGTTGTTTTTGTGATAGGCGTTTAGCCCTCCTTAACCTTATAACGTTACTAGCGATAGTCCGCCATTGTTCGGGGTCGGCGCTTTCCTCTTCTAGGTCGATAGGGGCGTCTGTAATATCTTCAACGGATAAAACTTCCACGAAAATTTTGAGTTTGGAGTCAAAATAAATAACAGGGCTTTTGGCCTCATGATCATTATTAGAATGTCGGGGACTCATATTAAACTCCTTTTTTAATTATATTTTATCATATACTACTAACCTAAATCAAGGTTATAGTCGTTTTTTTTTCTTTTATTGGCTTTAGCTTTAGGTGGGTTCTTGATGGTTTTTTGGTGGTTGGTGGGGACGTGGGTTTTAGCTTAAGGTTTTCGCGGTCAGCTTTCGAGTTGTTTAGGTTTTTACGGGCGCTTAGCTCTTCTCTGGTTGGATCCGGGTTTTAAGGCTCTTTGGGCCATATAGCTGGGGTTTATAACCTTAACTACTTGGCGCGCTTAAACTTCGATAGAGGTGTCGCCCTTAGGGATTTTCGAAGTCTTAGCTTTAGGCGTTCAAGCGGTCTTCGAAGCCTTAGAGGCTTTCGGGGCCTTTTCTTTGGCGGCTTTGGGTTTAGCGGCCTTGGGTTTGGTCGTTTTGGCCGGGGCTCTTTTTCGTAATCAGATTGGCTACGACTAGGGACTTAAAGTTGTTCTTGGACCCACAGGCCCTTGATTGGCGGCTTTTTCCCACCACTCCACGGCGATAACCAAACTCTGGTTTTGATTAAGTTGTTGTGAGAGAACGTGTCGCAACCGATCTCCATCTTCGCGGAGAGCGTATATTTTCGCTGGAGAATCGCGTTTTTTATTTATGTTTGAAATAAAAGCGTCAACTTCATTTGAAGGAATTTGTTGTTGATTTAGTTACTCGCGTGTTTCCTTCCAGAATCGTGACAATTCTCTAGCGTGTTGTTTAATATTGGCGCCATTATCAGCACGATTTTCAATGTTTATTTTCATAGTTTGAGAAGTGGGTCCCCCTCTACGAAGTTTTGGGATTTCCATTAAATGTAAGCGGCAAATGTAAATGAATAAATCCATTGTTTTCTGGCGTAAAAATTAGATCTATTTTTACTTAAAATTTAGTCATTTCAGATAACGCTTGCTCAAAATGCGCTGAATTAATGTTTTTTGATCCATTCATAACACAAATTTTCGCTGCGCGTTGAACGGTTAAAACAACATTCGCCGATGAACAGCCATCCATGTTATTGGCCAAGTCTTGATAGTTCACATCAGGAGAGACAGGCATCGCGGAGAGAGTCATTTCAATCAATCTGACGCGTTCAGATATTTCAGGTATTGGTATTTCCAATACATCATCGAACCGCCTAAACAACGCCTCATCTAAGGCTATTTTCAAATTTGTCGTCGCTATTACTAATCCAGGAGCTTCATATTCATCCAATAACGTTAGAAGCATATTCACAATTCTAGGAACTTCACCTACATCATGAATTGACACCCGTGATTTAGCGATGAAATCACATTCATCTAGCAAAAGCACTACTGGCTCTCTTTTACAGTAATCAAATACTTCTCGCAAGTTAGACGCGGATTCGCCAAAGTACGATGAGAGCAATGAATCAAACCTTACTTTGAGTAAAGGTAGACCTAAATTCCAGGCTATACGTTCCGCGCTGAGTGTTTTTCCGCAACCGGGAGGGCCATACAGTAAAATTTTCTGTTTTGGGGCAAGATTATATCTATTTAGTCGTTCTTTAGCCACAAATTCCTTTTCGATTGACAATAAATGGGTCTCGGTTTTTGCCGGTAGAATCATGTGGCGCTTTAATTGATCTCGTGGAATAATTGAAACCAAGAGCGAATTATTCCTCTTACTTGATGGCAATGAAGAGAAAACATTTCTGTTAATTGATCTACTATCTGTAGTAAAAGTATGTGGCTTTTCCGCAATCGATATGTTTTCCAATGAATCGGAAAGCGTATTATGTCCTAGAGTCTGTGTCCTAGAGTCCGTTCTTCTTGTATGATGAGGAGAGCGATTTTTTTAAGTGAAGCGATATCTTCGGTGAATATCGCTTTAAAAAGTCGTTTTAAAAGTTCCGCTTTCATTGCCGAGCTCTCACTTTCATTTGATTTTACCGAGCCTTTGCTTACTACTCGGTATCTTTATTGTCCAAACAATGATTTTTCAATAGCCTAAAAATTTAATTTATATGTATTTATATGGCTTAAAAACAATTCGCCTATTAGCCCGTGATTTCCGGTCGATATTTGAATCCACTCAAAGACTATAAGTCTATTACGTTAATTTCCGTTTTCGGAGGGATTTTTCCAACTTCTTCTGGCCATTTTGACATACTCCTTATATAAAGTAAAGACCTTGGATCTTTAACTATGACTCCGTCTAGGATTGACTGGACTATAGACGCGCTTAAACTTCGCTAGAGGTTTCGCTCTTAGGGGTTTTCGAGGTTTTAGCTTTAGGCGTTCTAGCGGTCTTCGAAGCCTTAGGGGCTTTTGGGGCCTTTTCTTTGGCGGCCTTGGGTTTAGCGGCCTTGGGTTTGGTCGTTTTGGCCGGGGCTCTTGCCGTAATCAGGTTGGCCGCGACTAGGGACTCAAGGTAGTTCTTGGCCCCCTCATGCCCTTGATTGGCGGCTTTTTCCCACCACTCCTCGGCGATAGCCAAACTCTGGGGCGCTCCTTGGCCCATGGAATAAAAGACCCCCACCGAGGACTGGGCTTCGGGATCGCCCATCTCGGCGGCCTTTAAGTAATGAGCCATGGATTTATCCAGGTCTGGCGGGAGCCCCAAGCCCTCCAGGTACAGTTGGCCTAAGGCCCGATGGACTTCCACTTCATCGCTCTCGGCGGCTAATAGGCGCCACTTGGCCGCTTCCTCGAAGTTCTGGGCGACGCCTAAACCCTCTTGATACAACTGGGCCTACCGGACCTGGGCCCGGCTATAGCCTTTTTCGGCGGCGGTTAGGTAATGGTTAAAGGCTTTCGTTGGCTCGGGGGGGCCATCTAGGCCGTTTTTATAGTAATCCCCCAAGAGGGCGTTG
>JAISRZ010000141.1 GCA_031273455.1 Deltaproteobacteria bacterium
CCTAACCCGAGTTTCGCAGTTATGAAAAACTGAGGGTTTAACTAGCTGAAATCATTAATAAATTCAAGACGCTTCTGTATTACCCACCAACCCACAATCGGCGGACAGCATTTAAAACACAAAAATTGTTAGTTTCTTTTCACTATATTTTTATATAATTATATCTTTGAAGCATGTTTCAAAAGATTATATTTATCGATATACTCTTTAACAATACCCTTTATTTCAGTAAAAGTTGTTGTTTTATTTATATTTTTATTTGATAAAATATAATAATTAATAACTTGTTTTATTTTTACTAGTTCTTTTAACATGGTGTTAATACTTATTTTATAACCCATTCTTTTGAACTCAAGATTTAAAACACTAGCTAATGTCAACGCTAAAACACAATAAAAAGAATGTACTGCTATATGTTTATCCGTATAATGCCTTATAGGAGTAAATGTTAAATAATCATTATTTTTCATTTGCTTAAAACACTCTTCAACATGATATTGAGCCCTATATGCGCCAACGATTTGTTCATTTGTCCATTCATGCCTGTCTGTAAACAAGACACTTTTTCCTAAAATATGATCTTTAATATAACTAAATTTTTCTTCATTAATATTAAAATCAAGAGATATATAACCGTTATTAGTTTTTATATCATATTCAAAAATATTTTTCATGTGTTCAGCCGTTAAGATATTTTTTACCTTTGAGAGGACTGATTCCTCAGTATATTGTTGTCCTCGAAATTTTTTTCCACCTTCTCTTTCTTTCAATTTTCCCGCTAATTCCGTAAGTTCTTGCCTACATTTTTCAATATTATTTGTGATTCCGCGCATCTGTAGCCTAAACAGATCAGGATTATCCGTCACAACAACAGTAGCGGCCTTTCCAAATTCCTCTCTCGTTGCGCGGAAAGCCGTTGTCTCTCCGAAAGTATCTCCTTCAAGTCTCTGGTACGCCTCCTTCGGAGTCATCAGTAAATCCTGACACTGATTCTGTTTCAATCCCCCCACATAGTGAAAAGAGAAAGGATCGTTTTGAATTAACTTCTCAATGTTTGACGCTGAATTGTTTCCGCGATCAAAGACCAAAGTCAGATCAGTATCCTGTTGTATCTTTTGACATCTGGATTTAAGACTGTCAATGATTTCAGAAAATCTCTTGGCGTCATTAGTGTTTCCAGGGTATGGCTCATGAAAAAGAGGGATATTGTTTTCCGGCGATACCATCAACGACAAGCCAACTATCCTTAAATCAGACCGGTGTTCTTTGCTCTTCCCCCTCTTGGCTAATGTGGACGGATTGTCCGTATCAATATATGAAATAAAATTAGTATTGTCAAATAACAGACAATTTGTTGAAATATTGTATTTTTGTACAACTTGAGCTGTTATCTTGTCCTCAATATTCCTTATCGCCTCGCTAGTTATTAAGGACATGTTGTTCCAATACCCTTGGCTTGAGAGATTCTTCTTATTCGCCAACGGGAAGGAGTTGGGTAATACAGTTTCTAAAAACCAATCTTCAAAAAACACATTCTTACTGACTGGCCTTACTGCCCTATTTATGGCCGCCAACAGAATAGAATCTCCAACAGGTAGACCTTGGCTCCGCTTGCCTACCTCATCGTTAATAATTTGGCGGACTCCCAACCTTTCCGCTAAGTCAAGTAGCGCGGCGATAGCACCAAACTCTAAAACAACGGCATGATCAGGCTCTTGAATTTTCGAGCCCTTTGATAGATCGCTGGCCTCCATCATCTTTTCGATCGTGCCTAGATAAACCTGCTTGATAATACGAGGCTTTCCGTTAACTCTAGCTGAATCGACAGCGTAGTAGTAAGGACGCCCTTTTTTTATTTTGGTCACCAAAGAAGTCATGATTTTAAGTCCGTCGTTAGTAGGGTAATACAACGGTCTGATTATCTCATTAATCCTTTGGTAATACAAGCTTTTTCTTAAAATCGAGTAGGGTAATACATTTTCACAAGGTTAACTATGTGATATTATTGGATTTATTGGTTTTCCTCTATGGTAACTGCGAAACTCGGGCTAAAGAAACTTATTTTTTTAAATTATATACTAATAAGCCCATACTGACCATAAACGCCTTACGGCTAGATTACCCCATTATTCCAAAAAGTTGGCTTTTTTTCCAGAGTCTTTTAAAAATCCGCCTGAGGCTCTGGGGTGGCTGGAACTTTAGGGAAAGTCAGCTTCAGCCCATCAATGAGGGCCCTTTCCAAACGGCCTTGGTTAAGTAAGTAGTTTAAGTGCCCCCCAGTGAACTCAACCATAATCTTGGGGCCATTATGGTAGCTTTCGTAAAGGGCCTGGCCTAACTTATAAGCGACCACCTCGTCCTCGGGGCTATGGGCGAAGATGGCTATGGTGGCCTTATAGCTGGCCAAAACCTTTTGGGTGTCGTAAGCCCCGCCGAGAAAAAGTTTAGGTAAAGGGCCTAAGGAAGGTAAAGAGCTTTCAGCGGCCGCCGTTAGGGAAGTGAAGGTGGACTCAAAGACCACTGGATGAGAAATAGGCCGAGCCTTCAGTAACTGCCCAGCGATCCCCCCGCCTAAGGAGTAACCGTGGACGATGATATTTTTCGGGTTAACTTTTTTAACGTCCACCAAGTAATCCCAAGCGGCCACCGCGTCAAAGACCGCGGCCTCTAGCGATGGTTTCCCCTCGGACAAACCATAACCTTCGTAATCAATGGCTAAAACCCCGATCTTTAGCCAATGGTAGGTCATGATCCGGCCAATCATGTCGGTTAAGTTCCCGCCGTTCCCGTGGAGTAAAAGAACCACCGGGCGCTCAACCTCGCTCGGGGCCCACCAAGCGTAAAACCGCCCCTTTAAGCCCTCTAACCAGACCTCTTCGGCGTTCGGCCAACCGGTTTTTAGAATGGAATGCTCTAAGCCCTTCACCGGGTAAAAGATAAACCGCTCTTTGAACATATTGCCCAAACCCAAAACCACGGCCCCGATTAAGCCCACAAAGAGCGAGAGCCTTAAAAGCTGCCGTTTTAAACCCATCTTTTGGGTGGTGAGGCCCTTCCGGCCCACAAAAAGACCTTCGGAAAATAAGCGCGAAATAAGGTTAGCCAAGGCGACCGTCCTAACTTTAAGCCGGAAAAAGGGGCTTTAAGGAGATTTTTCCCCCAAATATTTGGGGGTTTAACTTGGATTAAACCGGATCTAAACTAAGCCCCCTAAAGATCCGATCCTCTATAAATGGCTATGGTATCTAAGCCGTAAAAGCCAAAATAAGCGGTAAAAGAGAGGAGGGCCGTCCAAAAACCCGGTTTAAACCGTTTATCCGAGCCCTTATGGGGCCGCGTCCGCCCTATTAGGCCTTATTTCGACCGCCTAACCTGGCCCTTAAAAACTCGCGGAAAATCCTCGGCCAATAGCCAAAACAATTTTTTCGGAAAACTGGTATATAATGAGCCCATAGATCTTTAGCGCCCTTTATGGGCTAAACGCTCTTAAGGGGAAAGGAACCTTATGCCCTCGCGTCTTTGGGCTTGGCCAGCGGTTAGCGGCGATCTTGATCCGCCCGGGCCGGCCCTGTACATAACCTGGCCCGCTTGGGAGAGTTTCTGCCAGGTGGACCTGGGCGAGGAAATCCATCCCTGGTTAACCCCAGTGTACCTGGAGGATCCGCCCAACTTTTTGGCCAGCTTAAGAACCCTTCTGGCCATCGCGCGCGAGGAAGGCCCTAGCTCCTTAGAAACCCCTTTTTTCCATCCTGAGACCAGTTCCATTAGGGCGACTTTACTCGGCGCTAGCCCCACGCCCTTACCCCCCGATCACCTCATCTTGGCCTTAGGCCATCTGGTCCGCCAAGAGGCTTTGGCCGCCCAACGTCTGGCCCGGGAGGCTTTAAACGAAAAAGCCGGGTTAATGGCCCGTTTAACCGATGAGCCCAATGTGACCCCGGATTTATTCCCCCCGAGCGATCAGCCGGATCCCAGCTCCAAAATGGCCGCCGCTTGGCTCAACCTCGCTCGGCCCTACTTGCGAGCCGGGGATCTATTGTGGCCAGCTTACGGGGTGACCTCCGACTTTCGGCCCATGACCGGGTTAGAGCCGGATGAGACCGGGCTGTACCCTTGGCCCGGCTCAGCCTAAAAAAGCTCAGCCTAAAGCGTCCGACTGGAGCGAGTTTAAAACCTCCCGGACCGCCTTTAGGGCCGCCGAGCGGCCCAAAGCCTCCTCGATCCGGGCGATATTGGCCAAAGACTCGGGCCGTAAGTACCCTTCCAAAGCTTCCTCGTGAATGAGCTCCACCGCCGTCTCCCGGGCCAAAGCCGGATCCTCGGCCAGTTTTTCCTCCACTAACCAGCGTAAACTTTGGATCTGGGGCTCGGGCGAAGGCGATTCTTTTTGATAAGGTTTTTTCCCCAAACGGCCCACTGGGCGACCCGTGTCCCGGCGGTAATAGGTCACCCCGTCCCTTTCCTCTAAATAAAAGTCGGTTAAACCGGGCCAAAACTCCCCGGGCGCGGTTAATAAAAAACAATCTGGGCCAAACAAGGGTTTGAGCCTTTGGGGCCAAGAGGTTAGCTCCTGGTCCAGAGCGTCCCAGGTCAGCCCCCGGGCCACGATGAGATCGGCCGCCCAAAGCTCTTCGGGCGGGTTCTCTAAGCGGGCGGGGTTCAGGTTAAAGTGACGGTAATCGCTGACCGCGGCCTCAAAGTGGAACCCCCCGGAGCGGGGGACAAAAAACCGCCGGCTAAGCTCTTTAGGCAAGGGAGCTAAACTGGCCGGCGAGTAGATGGCCAACTTGGCCTCTTTGACCAGGTCCGGGATCATCTCCAAACCGTAGATAACGATCTCCCAGCCCTTGGCCTTAAGCCCAGAGCTTAAAAGAGCCATGGCTAAAGAGGCGGCCTCGTAACCGGCCCCGGAGTTTAAGCTAAGAACCTTTAACCGTCTTTTCGGGGCGAAGGGGGCCCACTCCTGGATAACCTCGATTAAGGCGTCCAACTGGGCGGGCCACTGAAAAAAACCCGCTTCTAGGCCCTTAGCCGCAAGGTTCCAGATCTCCAGCCACTCGGTCAAACCTTTATCCAAGAGGTTCCAGCTCTGAGCTGGGGTGACCCCTAAGCGCCTTCGGCGCTCTTGAGCGGCCTCTAGAAAGCGGCTCATGGATAAAGGATCCGCCGGTCGCCCAAATAAGGCTTGGGCCGTCTTTAGTAAATCGCGCTCGTCCGGGGTCAGCTCACTTAAGCTTAGGGTCACGGCCTTCTTCCTCGCCTCTCGCGGTCAGACTCGACCTAGGATCAACCAAAAGGCGACGAAGGCTTAATAACTCGCGTTGAATCTCCGCCCACCAATGTTTAGCCGTTCGCCCCGCGATAAGGTTAGTCTCCGCGGGGGCCTCGGGTTGGGTCTTTGGGGCCTTTTTGGCCTTAGGTTTAGTTGGGGGTTCAGCTAAAGGTTTGGCGGGCGCCGCGGCCGCGTTCGGCTCGACCTCTAAGGGCCCTTCCTCGAGCCTTTTCCGGGCCCCTTCAATGGTGAAGCGCTCTTCGTACAAAAGGCGCTTAATTTCCTTTAAGAGCTGGATGTCCCCGGCGCTGTACAGTCGATGGCGCCCTTTGAGCCGACTGGGTTGGATCTGGGGAAACTCCCGCGTCCAAAACCTTAAGACATGGGGCTCCACGCCCACCCGCGCCGCCGCCTCCCCAATTTTAAAAAACAATGGCTCAACTGGCTGGCTCACGGGGTCAATCCTTATGAATTTTAAACCGGATCCCCTTTACTGGGGGGCGTTAGGGTCGGGCCCGGGCGGAGCGACCGGGGCGTTTTCGCCAAAGGTGAGGCTGAGCCTTTGGCGGAGCTTGGGGCTTAAAGTAAAGGTGGGGCGCCGCCGCGGATGAACCTTGGCCACCTCGCCGGTTTTCGGGTTCCTAGCGAGCCTAGGCGGGGTGATCCGCGCGGACAAAACCCCTAAGTTCGGGAGCTTAATGGGGCGGCCCGCGTGAAAACCCTCAATAATGGCCGCCACCAAACTGTCGATAATCTCCCCGGCGTCGCGAGCGGAGAGGGATAAAGACTTTTGGATCAACCGGATAAGATCGGCTCGGGCCAGGATTGGTTTGGCCATTAACCCCATTAACCTCTTTTTTGTCCCTTAGGCCCTTAAAGTGGCCTTAAAGCGCTCTTTCAAAAGGGCGGCTATAGCGTCAAAATAACCGTTCACCAGCTCATCAGTCAAGGTTCGGTCGCTCCTCTGAAAAAACAACCGCACCCCTAAGCCTTTGGACCCAGAAGGGATCTTCTCGCCCGTGTAAAGATCAAAGATTAAGGTCTTGGTTAGGGGCCAATCGCCCCCTTGGCCAATGGTTTTGAGAATGTCTTCCGCTGGGACCTCGACCGGGACTAAGATGGCTAAATCCCGGGTCACCCCGGGGTAACTGGACCAGCCCTCGTAGGCTCTTTGAACGCTGGCTGGCCAATCGGTCAGATTTAGCTCCCCATAAAAGACCCGGCCCCCAGCCGGTTTTAGGCCCAAAGCTTTCCCGACCTTGGGGCTGATCTCGCCCAGATGGCCGATAATGGCCCCGTTAGCGGAAATCGCGGCGGCTTGACCAAGCTCGTAAAAGGGATAATGGTTATCGCCGGAAATCTCAAGGGGGCTAAACGACAAATGACGGTCGTATTTTTCCCCGATCGCCTCCATAATCCCTTTAAGATCCCAAAAATCCACCCCCCGACTGGGGTCGTTAAAGGCCCCTTGGCCCACCTCCCCGGCTAAGATTAAGCCCAAGGTCTGGATCTCCCGGGGTTGGGGGTCTTTCCCGTCTTTTAAAAAGATAGCCCCCACCTCAAAAAGGGCCGCGGACCAGCGGCCAGCCGACTGGTTTAAGCGGACCGCCGCCAAAAGCCCGGGGGCTAAGGTTGGCCGTAAGACCCCATGGTCCTCGCTAAGAGGGTTTAAGACCTTGACCAAACCGGTTCGCCACGGGTGAGCCTCGGGGATATTGACGCGGTTTAAAAAGTTCGGGTTAATAAAGGAGTAGCTAATGATTTCCGAAAGACCCAAAGCGGCCAGCTCGGCGCGTAAGTTTTCCCGTAGCCTATAAGGGACCGGGGCCTTTTGGCCCATGGCCGGGGGTTTAGGTAAGGTCGCGGGCAACTTTTCAAAGTCCAAAAGCCGGACCGCTTCCTCGATTAAATCCACTTCCCGGTTAAGATCCGGCCGATAGGTCGGTAAACTCGCTTGGTACAAAAGCCCGTCCGCGTCGTTGGGTAAGGGGCTTAATTCCACGCCAATGGCGGCTAGAACCGCTAAAACCCGCTCCAAGGGATGCTCCACCCCCAAAAGGGCCGCGCACCTTTTCGGGGAAAAAGTGGTCACTTGGGGTTTAATCTCGTTCGGGTAAACGTCCAACCGACCTTTAGCCACTTTTCCGCCCGCTGTTAGAGCCAACAACTGGGCCGCCCGATCCACAGCTAGGGGGGGAAGATTGGGGTCCATGCCCCGCTCAAAGCGGTAAGAGGCGTCTGTGGCTAACCCTAAAGCCCGGGAGGTTTTCCGGATGGTCCGGGGGTTAAAGGTGGCCCCTTCCAAAAAGACGTCGGTGGTGGAGCCCTCCATCTCCGAATTGAGCCCGCCCATGACCCCGCCTAAGCCAACCGCTTTTTCCCCATCGTGGATGACGATGTTCTCCTCGGCCTTTAAGACCCGGGTTTGCCCATCCAAGGTGGTGAACTCTTGGCCCGCTTTAGCGATGGTCACATAGATCCGGTTCTCGGCCACCCGGGCTAAATCAAAGGCGTGAAGAGGTTGGCCCAGCTCCAGCATGACGTAGTTGGTCACGTCCACGGCGTTGTTAATGGCTCTTAAACCGCAAGCGAGAAGCCTTCTAACCAGCCAGTGGGGGCTGGGGCCAATTTTGATGTTATTGACGATCCGCCCACAATAGCGTAAACAATGCTCCGGGGAATCTATGGCCACCGTTAATTGCGAACTGGCCGGGCCACCGTCCTCCACCAGCTCAAAGGTCACGTCTTTAAGCGGCCGACCCAAGGCGGCGGCTAAATCCCGAGCCACGCCCCGAACCGACAAAGCGTCAGCCCGGTTGGGGGTGATGGACAGATCCACCACCCAGTCCGGCTCGGGCCACAGTTTTTTTAAGGGTTCCCCGGGCTTAATGGTCGAAGGTAGCTCCATAAGCCCCGCGGCCCCGCCCTCTAAACCCAACTCCAAAGCGGAGCATAAAACCCCTTCCGAGGCCAGCCCGGCCATGGTGACGCTTTTAACTGGCCCAGCCGGGAGTTTGGCCCCCAAGGGGGCTAAAGGGTAGACCCCGCCGACCGTAACGTTGGGGGCCCCGGTTAGAACGGTGACCGTCTCGGCGCCTATCGCGACCTCGGTGGCCCAAAGATGGCGGCCATGGGGTTTAATGGATTTAACCTCCCCGGCCACCACCTGGCTCAAGTGCTCCAGGCAATCGAAGAGATCCTCCACCTCTAAGCCGATCATGGTTAACTTATCCGCCACCTGGACTGGGGTTAAATCCTCTAAGTCCACCAAAGCGCCCAGCCAGGCCAGCCCGATCCTCATAACCTCTAAACCCCTTACCCCCCTTAAGGCCACGCTCGCGGTCGCCTTATAGGGTTATTCCGATATTCGCCCAGATCGATCTTAATTGATCCAAGGGGCTTTTTTATCACAATTTGGGCGATTAACCAAAAAAACCCTGGATCCCCCAGAAAATCGCCCCGTAGCGACCCAGCCGCTTCGGGGCGAAAGCGTCAAATTAAGTAATCAAAGAAGCCTTAACTAGTCATATTTAGGGATCTATTTAGTCAATGTCCAAGGCGATTAAAGCCGCTCCCAGGGCCCCAGCGTAGGGGCCTTTAAGTAAAGGCCTAACCGTTAAACCCAAAGCTTGGCCCAAGGCCTTAGCCACGCCGAGGTTTTGGGCCAACCCCCCGGTTAAGGCCGCTGGGCCCGTGGGGTCCAAGCGAGCCGCTTGGCTAGCGATCTTTTGGGCCAGGGAAGCCACCACCCCGCCTAAAATGTCGGCCCGGGAGACCCCGCTGGCCAATAACCCAATAATCTCCGTTTCCGCGAAGACCACGCAAGCGCTATTTAGGGTGATAGCCTGGCCCGCGGCTAAAAACTCGTCTAACTGACTTAAATCCACTTCCAAACGTTTTAAAATCACTTCTAAAAAACGCCCGGACCCAGCGGCGCACTTATCGTTCATCTGAAAAGAAATGACTTGGCCGTTTAAAGTGGCGATGGCCTTATAGTCTTGCCCGCCAATGTCCAGAACCAGCCGAGTTTGGGGGGCCAAGAGCTCGGCCCCTTTAGCGTGGCAAGTTATCTCGGTGACGATTTTATCGGCCTTAATTAACTCCCGGCCATAACCCGTGGCCACCACCCGGACCAGAGATTCCTTGGGGTCGTAGCCCTTTAACAACTCGGCCTTAACCAAGGCCGCGGAGCCCGCCACGTCCCAACCGGTCGGTCGACTGGCTAAACCTACGATCTCGCCGTTAAGGCCTAAAGCCCCCTTGCAAAAGGAGGAGCCGCAGTCGAGGCCAATACAAAGGGTATTTTGGTGGCCCAAAGGTTTAACCTAAAGTCTCGATAAAGGCCGCGGCCCGGGTCTTTAACTGGCCCACGTCCCCAGCCGAGTAATCGGTCTCTAAAGTTAAAAACGGTAAGCCCTTATCGCTTAAAAATGAGCGAATGGTCTGGGTCTCAATGGCGTAGGTGTGGCAAGCTTGCAAAACCATTTCCACCACCCCATCGGCCTTAAATTCCCGGCAAAGGCGACCCAAGAGCTCCAAGCGGTTGGGGTTGGGGGTCATGACGCTACAACCCACGCCCAGGTAATATTCGGCCAAGGCTTCCCAAGGATCCCCGTCCTCGCGAACTTCCCGGTCGTATTGCCGAGCCCCCGTACAATTCTCATAGGCCACGATGACCGCCCCCGACTCCTCTATGGCCTTAATGACCTTTTCCGTGGCCCCGCCGGTCGGGCAACCGGTCATAACTAGGCGTTTCGCCCCTTTAGCCACCGGTCTTTCGCCTTTAGCCCGGGCCTCTTTAAGATCGTCAATGGTCTGGCGTAAGTCGGCCAGTTTTTCCGGGAGGTCAAACTTAAACTGGGAGCCAAACAAGACCTGTAACTGCTGGAGGCCAGTCATGGGCGGGGGATCCATTTGGGAAAGCTCGTAGAACTCTTTAATAAGCCGCTTTTCAGCGTTTTTTTCCTTAATGGCTCGGGTCAGATCCGCCTCGGCTATGGTCACCCCAAAAGCGGTTTCGACCTTGTCTTTTAAGGCCTTAAGCTCGCTAATGAGGAAGGGTAAAGAGCGCTGGCCGGATTGGGTCTGGGGCAGGTTCAGGACATGGACGTCTTTGATCTGGCCCAAAAGCTCGTACATCTTCTTTTTCCCATCGCAGGTGGTCTCGCCCACCACTAGATCGGAAAAATACATGTACGGGCACTTATCGGCCACGGCGAAGCCGTAGCTGGCCTTAATTAAAGGGCATAAGTTACGGGGGAGGGTCTTTTCGGCCTCCGGGATGGTCTCATCGCTGGTGGAGCACAAACTGACCGGAACCAAACCCGCGGCTAAGAAAACCTCCAAAGGCGTGTACACGCAAAAGACGCCCACCACGCCGGCCCCCTTTTCTTTTAAGGCCTTCATTTTTAGAAAGCCGCTCTTCCGGGCCTCCCCAAAAGACTCGAAGGTCTCGGGTAACTTAAACTCCACCTTAGGCATTTTACCTCCCACTTTAAGTCAATAGACTATAGCTAGAAAAAATAAGGTCCTAAAGCTTTAAGCCAGCCAAAATGGTGGACTAATAGGGACCTTTTGGATGGGAAAAACCCCAAAAATCCCCCCCAGATTAGTAACCCAAGGCTTTATTAGAAAAATCAATCTTAGCTATAGTAAACTTAAATTTTTAGCTCTTGTCAACCAATTAATTTGCCACCGCTACCGGGGGAATCGCCTTATAAATCGCCGGATCAATCTCGACAGGGAGGCTCGGAGCGACCTAAAAGATCCCCCTCAAGCGAGAAAAAACGGCCCGCTCCTCGCCCGAACGCTCTCAGACCTAGTGGGAAAAAACCCTAGCTCGCCCGCCCAAGGTCGCTAGCGGCCTTGGGGGCGAGGCTCTTGGGAAACAGTAAGTATTGGGAGAGTGAAGTTAACCGCCGGGGCTTAGACTAGGGGCGTCAAGCGAGTTGGGTTAAAGGGGGAGGTTAAACAGGTTAGGGCTTTGGCTTTAATCGTTTAGCCACTTAAGAGCCTCTTCCCAATCGTCAAAGGAATGGTATTCAGCCTCGGCTGGGGGCTCGGCCAGAGGTTCGTCCAGCGGTTCAGCCAAAGGCGATTGACCCTGGCTTTCATTTAGGGTCGTAGCGTCTTTGTTTAGACGCGGCTTAGAAGTTTTCTTTAGGGACATTTAAGCGCCTACCAATAAATCTTTTTTTTATAAATATAGACCCAAAGCCTCTTATTGTAAACCCCGATTTTTGGGGCCGCGCCGATCTCGCCTCTGACCTATGTCACCCATCGCCCCTCTAGCTTACAAAAACGGCCCGTCCTGACCCGATCGCCCCCTAACCTATAATACTCATCCACCCTAACCTTTCCAAGGCCGCTAGCGGCCTTGGAAAGCTATTAGGCCCAAAGGTAAGTCGCCAAAAAAAACGCCCCGACTTAGTGGCCAAGATTAACCAGGCTTTAAGTCGGGGCGAAAAAAAATGTAAGGATTAGGCTTAGTCGCCGTTTAAGTGGACCTCGCGGGCCGCGGCCACGCTATAGAGGCGATTAACCGCGTTCACGTAAGCCTTGACGCTGGCTTTAATCACGTCCGTGGAGGCGCCCCGGCCTTGGGCCTTTAAGCCTTTGTGGCTCAGGATGACTTGGGCTTCCCCTAAAGCGTCGGAGCGCTCCGAGGCGGCCACCACTTTAAATGACTCGAGCTTAGGCTCGATCTTAATAATCCGTTTGATAGCCAGATAGGCCGCGTCCACCGGGCCGTTGCCCGTGGCCGCGTCTTTCAGCTCCTTATCGCCGGAGAGGAGAACCACCGCCGCCGCCGCCAAACCTGAGCCCACGTGGACGGTGTAGTCCTTGAGCTCAAAATGGTACTCCGGGGTCACCGAGAAGATCTCATCGGCGATAATGGCCTCGATGTCCCCATCGGTGGCCTCTTTTTTCTCGTCGCAGAGCCGTTTAAAAATAGCGAAGGCTTTGGCTAGCTGGGGGTCATCCAAGTTGTAACCCAAAGACTCCACCCGCGCCCGAAAAGCGTGGCTACCCGAGTGTTTGCCTAAAACCATGACCGCCGGGGTGCAGCCCACGTCCTCGGCCCGCATGATCTCGTAAGTCTCGCGGTTGGCCATGACCCCGTGCTGATGGATGCCGGCCTCGTGGGCGAAGGCGTTGGAGCCGACCACGGCCTTATTGGGCGGAACCCCGACCCCGGATAACCGCGCGACCATCCGGCTGACCGGGTAAAGGCGCCGGGTGTCGAGGTTAACCGCTAGCCCGTAATAGTCCGCCCTGGTCTTAATGGCCATGACCACTTCCTCAATGGCCGAGTTGCCGCCCCGCTCGCCCATGCCGTTAATGGTCCCTTCCACCTGCCGGACCCCGGCTTTAACGGCGGCCAAAGAGTTAGCCGCGGCTAAACCTAAGTCGTTATGGGCGTGAACGGAAAAGATAACCCCCTCGGGCGCCCCCACCCCTAAGATAACCTTCCGGCAAAACTTAAAAAACTCCTCGGGCATGGCGTAACCCACGGTGTCTGGGATATTGAGGATGGTGGCCCCCGAATCCACGGCCACTTTAAAGGCCTTGATTAAAAAATCCGCGTCCGAGCGGCTGGCGTCCTCCCCGGAGAACTCCACCTCTTGGACCAAAGAGCGAGCTAGACCCACGCCCGAGCGGATTTCCGCCAGGACCTCCTCGGGGGTCATCTTAAGCTTATGCTCCATGTGGATGGGGCTAGTGGCGATAAAGACATGGAGCCTCGGCCTTTGGGCTTGGGCTAAAGCCTGGGCCGCGGCCCGAATGTCCCCCTCCCGGGTGCGGGCCAGGCCGCAGACCGTGGTGTTTTTCAGTTCCCGGGAGACATCCTGAACGCACTTGTAATCCCCAGGCGAGGCCGCCGGAAAGCCAGCCTCAATGACGTCAACGCGCATTTTTTCCAGCTGCCTCGCGATCTGGAGTTTTTCGTCCGCGTTGAGATTGACCCCGGCGGCCTGCTCCCCGTCTCGGAGGGTCGTGTCGAAAAAACATACGCGATTGGGGTCAAACATGGTGTCTCCTTTAACCGCCAATGGATAAAAAAAAAGCCGGGCAAAACCCGGCCACCAACGGAATAAACTCCCCTGCCCTAGGTCGCGCCTAAACCCCTTCCGGGCCGCTTAACCGACTAAGCGACAATAATAAGTTAAAAGCCCCAGCCAAAATCAGGGCGGCTGAAGTCTTCATAACTCGATCCGTAATGTTAGGGTTTAACGTCCGCACAGAGGTTAGTTTCCTTAAAGTTTAGGGGCCCAAAAAAACCATTGGCCCAGTAACTTTTTAATATATTCACTAGTTAAGGGAAAGTCAAGGGTTTTTTCTAGGTAGTTACACTTTTTTTTGTATCCCAGTCGAAAATATGGTATTATTTTCTAGCGACAAATCTGAGAAAAAAGGAGCCATGATAATTGACCAAATGATCTAAAAGTGACGGCCCTACGCGAAAAGTCTCCAAAGCCGGTTGAGGCTTGAGCGGAACAGTCCTCTATCGTTGAATGTTCAGTTGATTCATTCAGTTGATTCATTTGTTTCTAAAAATGTTTGTTTCTTAAAATGATATCGACAAAGAGCTTCTATAAAACACTGTTTTTGATACTAATAAAGAACAATTAATTCATAAGTTTTCTGACTTTATTAATTAAATAAATGAAATCATTAATAATAGCATTTAAACATCATTTTTAAATCCAATACTTAAAAACATTATTGATATAAATTGCTAAATATATTCTTATTAACGACAAGATGCTTAGTTTTAATTCACATGCAAAAACTTTTAAAGGCTGATTCTTCTTTTATTAAAGAGTTTAAATCAGAATTGAATCAAATTGTAGCTTTAATAATAAAATCATTAATTGATTAAATATTTTGTTATTTTTATATTGTTTGCAGACTAACAACCTTTAAAATAAATATTATATTAAGTTATACTATTTAGTATACACGAATTTCAAGTATAATAGAGTAGACTTTTTATTTAAATTAGAGGAGTTATTGTGTTATGTCGGAAATATTTTTAACTATAAAATCAGTACCATCGTTTCTCTTCACTCATTTTAATACAGACATGGTTAAAATAAAAAAAACCGAAAGCGGTTTTTTAATTGAACCTATCGAAAGAAAGCAAAATAGTAAACAATATTCATGTCCTTTTTTAGGGACAGCAAAGGGAGGGACATTGACAGTTGATAAATTTCTTGAAATGAAACAGGAAGAAAAGGAGTTAGAGTTCCAAAATGACAAACGTCTATTTCCTTGACGCTTGCGCTTTGCTAGCCACATTTAAAGAAGAAATTGGATATATTACTGTAGCCGATTTATATGCGAAGGCAGAAAAAGGCGAATTATCTTTACGCATTAACATAGTAAATTTACTTGAAGTTTTTTATGGACTAGTATATGATTTTGGCTTAGAATTCTCTGAAAAACGCCTCAGTGAAGTTACCAACTCATCTGTTGAGATTACTAATTTATCATTGCCTACACTTAAAGAAGCCGCTCGCTTTAAAACCACTTATAAAATTTCACTTGCTGATTCTATTGTATTAGCTGAAACTTCTGTTTCAAATGGTACTATCATTACCTCTGACCACCACGAAATGGATATTGTTGAACAGAATGAATCTCACATCAAATTTTTGTGGATCAGGTAAATTTTATAGATAATTCAATTTTATAGTAATTTTAAGAAATAATTCTAACATTTTTTTATAATTAAAAGTTTCTTAACTTATTTATATTTTTTACAATAATTTAATTTGATACTGCAACCTAATAATTTATATTAAAGTTTTGTTGTTGAAAAATAAATTTTTTAACTATCATACAAGAATATTTAAATAGACAGATAAAACTTGATTTTATTTTTATACGTAGTTTAAAATATTAAAAATGTTCGATTGTTGAATCTAAAATTAATAGAGCGATTAATCACGGGA
>JAISRZ010000143.1 GCA_031273455.1 Deltaproteobacteria bacterium
CTTTGGGGCCGGGGATACAATTATTTTTACTCGTATATCGGCGATGGGGTTATCGTTCATGGGCATACCCCGACCTTGTCTTACCATGAGTATTATAGTAATGAATCCACCACGCCAAAGGAATTTGAGCCCATGTTCCGGCGCCATAAACTGGAAAGCCACCTCCCTTTTCTTTTTTCCAAGGACCAAAAGTCTGGTTACGTTAAGTTAAAACCAAAACCAGTCAATGGCGACATCGTCAAATTTAACCCTGGGAAACATGGCTTCATCGAGGCCATAAACATTGACACCGGCGCGGTCTACAAAGGCGGATCCCTGACCGCGTTAGGTCTATCCGAAAGGCTTTTGGCCAAAGGTCAGCTCTTGGTTTTAACCACCCTGACTATACCATCGGACGAACCCACGCGGACATTTTCCGAAAACGCGCTGGATAAACCAGAAAGCGAGTTTCCTAAAAAAAGCTCGGTAATTAGCCGAATCATTCAAGGCGCGCGATTTAGCCCTCTTCCTGGGGAAGTCTTATACCCCGAATTTCCGATGGAAAGAATCTGGTCCTTAAATTGGGAGAAAGAGAAACATTTTTCCAGGTGGAACCCATATGAATAACTCGGCTGAGTTTTGACCTAAGGGCGCGGCCTTTAAAAAGCCTCGGCCTAAAAGGGTATCTGGTTCTCATAGTATTTTAGTCAAAAGAGGGCCTCAATATGTAGAGCTAAAACTCTGACGGAAATCCGTTTGGCCTCAATCTAATGGACCATAGGCCCCTAACCTCTCCTCTTTTGGTCGTTAAGGCGCGACCCGCGTTCGCCTCTTAACGAATACCCTAATTTTAGGTAGGGGGTGACATTAAGTTTTTAAAAGGCTATTTTTGGCCTTAACCTTGGCTGGCGGTAGGATGGCTCCGCCCTTTGGCTAGCCGACAAATCCCTTAATATTCTAGCCTCAAATCTTTCGCGACCGACAGGGGCTCATCTATAATTGGCCCGGGGGTTTGGGAGCGCTTAAGGCCAAAACCCTAAAAACGGGGGACCAGAGACCCAGAAGGATGGTCGCTGGAAGGACTCTCTATAGCCCCTGGGAGCGAAGGCCGTGAATAGATCCAACTATTAAGCCCAAAAATCTATACCTAATTTACTATTTTACGCTCAGAAACGATTTCAGCTTATCAAATCCACTAATCGAGGGATCAGATAATAAAAATTTAGGACAGAATGACTTTCTTAGCCAAAATGGATTGGGGAGCCACAGATCCAGGTTACCCCCCCAGAGGGACGGCCAAAACCCCTGAATAGATACGTTGTTTTCGCCCCTTAATAACCCTACGGCTAGCTAAGGCCTAAAGCGTTGGAAAACCGACAATGGGCCTGTTTAAAAAAGGCCCTAAAAAATCCGTTTGGGCGTAATCTAAGGGACTAAAGGCTAATTTAGGGCGCTTTTAGGGAATTTAGGCGCGGTAAATACGTGAATAGATATGGTTATTATACATCTAACAAAAATATTATACCAATAATATTGAGTCAATTATCTTGTTATATAGATAAAAAACCTTAAAATTACGCTTAATAATAACCAAGTTTGGGGTTACGTTAATGACCAAGCCGTTCGCCGTCTATAGCTTAACCAAAGACCCGCTTAATACGCTTTAGCCCTTCCCCATATCCCCTTAAGGGCGGCGCGAAAAAGTCGCCCCGTTAGACCCTTCCTTAGAAGGTGGGTTAAGTAGACCTAAACTTAAAGCCTCACTTCGAGCTAACCCCCTTACTAAGGTTTTCCGGGTGGCCCTAAGGCTATGGGTGTTTTAATTCTTTAACTTTTGTTATAATACACGCTCGGACGCGCTGAACAAGCTGGACGCCTCCGGGCGATCCGCCCTAATCCTGGCAGATCCTAGCAAGTCTTATACGTCTTTAATCATTAAATTTTAAAGCTTTATTTTAAATTTTTATAATTTAAAGACATAAAAAAATTGCGCTTGGCGGCCCACGCCGCCCTATTTAAGGTAGTGGGCCGTCCAGGTTAGCTCATAGAATTTTAATTTTTGGGCTTTATAGTCGTCTTTTTAGCCCCAAAAATATCTAGCTCCAGCGAAAGCTCTTGACCACCCGGTTGACTAGCTTTTCGCCAAAGGACTTTCGCGACAATGTCCGTTCCCCCCAGTCCGGACCAGAATTATTTTCTTGGCCTGGACGCCGGATCCATTAGCCTCAAGGCGACCCTTTTGGACGCCCAAGGGGCCCTGGCTTTTCAGGAATACGTCCGCCATCAAGGCCGACCGTTCTTGGCCGCTTTAGGGATTCTGGAAAATCTGGCCACTAAGTTTCCTCTGGCCAACATCTATCCGCCCCTAGTCACGGGAGTCGCGGCGGCGGGTTTGGCTGGCTTATTGGCGGGCGAGCCCTTAGGCGAGGTCATGGCTTTGACCTTAGCCGCCAAAAAACTTTACCCCAAAGCTTTAAGCCTCATTGATATCGGCGGCGAGGACACCAAGGTTTTGTGGTTTAAAGCCCAAGGCCAGGACGTGGTCTTGGCGGACTTCGCCATGAACACCCTCTGCGCCGCTGGGACGGGCTCTTTTTTAGACCAACAAGCCCACCGCTTAGGTTACGACATCGCCACCTTTGGTAACCTAGCCCTCCAATCAACGGTTCCGCCCCGCGTGGCCGGTCGCTGTAGCGTTTTCGCCAAAAGCGATATGATCCACCTCCAGCAATCCGCCACCCCGGACTACGAAATCGTTTACGGCTTATGCTTGGCCATGGCTCGAAGTTTAAAAAGCGGTCTAGCTAAGGGCCGGGATCTGCCGGGGCCGGTTTTATTCGTGGGCGGGGTCGCGGCCAACCCGGGGTTAGCCCGGGCTCTCCAAGAAGTTTTAAGCCTTAAGGACGATTCTTTAATCATCCCAGATACCCACTTTGTGTTCGCGGCCTTGGGGGCGGCCTTGGAGTCCTTTAGTCGTTCGCCGGACCGCCCTTTGGGCTTAGACTTAACCAACTTAAGATCTTTCGCCCAAAGCCGCCGCCCTGGCCCGGATCGTCTGCCGCCCTTGGTTCGTCCCGCCAAAAAACCCCAAGTTGACTCCTTTGATTGGTCCACCGTCACCAAAGCTAACCCCTTGGAAGTCTATATTGGCGTGGACGTGGGCTCGGTCTCCACCAACGTGGTTTTAGTCACCCCGGAAGGGCGCTTAGTGGCTAGAGAGTATCTGCCCACCGCCGGGCGACCCTTGGAGGCCATTTCCCAAGCCATGGCCAACATCTTACCAGCGGCTAAAGATAAGACCACGGTTTTAGGGGTTTGCTCCACTGGCTCGGGTCGGTATTTATCGGCCGATTACCTAGGGGCCGATTTAACGGTCAATGAGATCACCGCCCAAGCCACGGCCGCCGTTAGCTTAGACCCGGAGGTGGACACCATCTTTGAGATCGGCGGCCAAGACTCCAAGTACATTTCCCTTAAACAAGGGATTATCACTGACTTTATGATGAATAAGGCCTGCGCCGCTGGGACGGGCTCGTTTTTAGAGGAGCAGGCCGATAAGCTGGGCTTAAGCATTAAAGAGGAGTTCGCGGCCATGGCTTTAGCTAGCCCGGGGCCGGTGGCTTTGGGTGAGCGTTGCACCGTTTTTATGGAGTCGGATCTGGTCCATCACCAGCAAAATGGGGTTGGCTTAGAGGATCTAACCGCGGGCCTTTGTTACGGCATTGTGGCCAATTACCTCGGCCGCGTGGTGGAGACCCGACCCATTGGCCAACGGATCTTCTTCCAAGGGGGGACCAGCTTTAACCAAGGCGTGGCCGCGGCCTTCGCGGCCCGCTTAGGCCGTCCGGTCACGGTCCCGGACAACGCCGACGTCACCGGGGCCGTGGGGGCGGCTTTAATCGCCCGGGACCGGCGCTCTTGGGCTCAATCCAACTTTGTCGGTTTTGATCTCTCTAAGCGCTCTTATCAGGTTAAAAGCTTTGAGTGCTCACACTGCGCCAACCGCTGCGAGATCCGCCAGGTGGAAGTGGCGGGGGGGGAGCCCTTTTACTACGGGTCGAGGTGCGAGCGTTATGAGGTTAAAGGCCGGAAAACTAAGCCAGTTCGCTTTCCGGATCTTTTCCAGTTCCGCTCGGAGGCGGCCTTTAACTGCCCCGAGCTTCAAGCTCTGTTAGCGGAGATTAAAGGGGGGAAAATTCCGGCCCAAGGGCCCTTAGGGCTCATTCGGACCATGGTCTTCGCCGAGTTAGGGCCCTTTTGGTCAGTTTTTTGGGCCAGTTTAGGCTTTGAGCCCGTCTGGTCCCAACCCACCAATAAAACGGCCATCCACCGGGGCTGCGAGCGGACCGAAGGCGAGTTCTGCTTTCCCATAAAAGCGGCCCATGGCCATTTACTCGATCTTTTGGCTATGGGGTTACCCAAGATCTTTTTACCCTCCGTCGTTAATCTTCCCCCTGACCGGGAGGGGGCCAGAGACAACGCGGCTTGCCCTTACGCCCAGTCTTTGCCTTTCACCGCTGGGGCGGCTTTGGACATCCCCAAAGACCAGCTCATAACTGGGCCGGTCTTCTTTGGCGAAGGGCCCAAAGCCTTATTAAATAGTTTAGTCAACTTAACCAGTTCCTTAAAAATCGACAAAAAAGCCGTGGTTAAAGCTTTAGATAACGCTTGGGCCGCTCAGAGAAACTTTGGCCAAAGGTTACGGGATAAAGGGGCCGAAACTTTAGCTAAGCTCGGGGAAAATGACGTGGCCATGGTGGTGGTGGCTCGGCCCTACAATGGCTTTGACCCGGGCATGAACCTTAGGCTAAGCCGGAAGCTAGCCGACTTGGGGGTCTTGGGGTTGCCGGTGGATTTTCTGCCCCTAGAGAACGCCCACTCCGAGGCTAAAAGCCATTACTGGCGCTATGGCCAAAAAATCACCGCCGCCGCTTACGCCATCGCTAGCGACCCTAGGTTAGAGGCCTTATACATCTCTAACTTTGGTTGCGGGCCGGATTCTTTTATTCTCCACTTTTTTAAGCACTTAATGGGGTCCAAGCCCTTTTTGGAAATCGAGATCGATGAGCACTCCTCGGACGTGGGGGCGGTCACCCGCTTGGAGGCCTTTTTAGACTCCTTAGCCGCCCGCAAAGCCAAAGGGGCCAAACCGAGCCTTAACCCCGAACCCTCGCCTTTAACCCCCAAACCCCGGCCCTTACCCGGTCGGACCATTTACATCCCCCCCATGTGCGACCACACCTTCCCTTTAGCCGCGGCTTTACGGGCCGCGGGCTTAGAGGCCGAGGTTTTACCGGAGTCGGATCAAGAGACGGTCACCTTAGGGCGCTCCCAGACCTCGGGGAAAGAGTGTTACCCCTTAATCTTAACGGTGGGGGATTTTATTAAAGTCACTAAAACCCCGGGGTTTGATCCGCGGAAGTCGGCTTTTTTCATGCCCTCCTCCAATGGGCCCTGCCGCTTTGGCCAGTACTCCCGCTACCTCACCCTTTTAACGAAGCGGTTGGGGATCCCCGAGGTGGAAGTGGTGGCCTTAGACCAAACCGGGGGCATGTACGAGGCCTTAAATAAAGCTGGGGCCAAAGGGGCGCCCAACCTTTCCCGGAGCGTCTGGCAAGCTTTGGCGGGGACCGATCTTTTGCAGAAAGCCCTCTTCCACGTTCGGCCGCGGGAAAAAACCTTAGGGGCCGCCGAAAAAGCTTACCAAGAGTCCTTAGAGGATTTAACCTTGGCTATCCCTTTGGGCCGCTTAGGGGTCAAAAAGGCCATGGCTAGGGCTAGGGAGCGCTTTGAGGCCGCGCGGGCCAAACCCAATGGGGCTCTCCCCCGGCCCAAGGTGGGGTTAGTCGGGGAAATCTACGTCCGCTCCAACCGGTTCGCCAATGAGGAAGTTATCACCCGGTTAGAGGATTTGGGGGCCGAGATCTTAGCCCCGCCCTTTACGGAGTGGGTCTTTTACACGGGGTTCGTCAATTCCATGCGAGCCGCGCGGAAAGGGGATTGGAAGAGCCGTTTTAAAGCCGGTCTGACCACCTTAATCCAAGATTTTGACTTGGGGTCTTTGGCCAAACCTTGGGCCGGGTTCTTCCCGGGCGAGGCCAAGGAGCCCGCCATCTTAGAGACCATTAGTTTAGGCGAAAAGTTTTTAGACCGAGCCTTTCAAGGAGAGGCTATTTTGTCCTTGGGCAAAGGGTTGGAGTTTTACCAACATGGCGCCCGAGGGCTGGTCAATATTATGCCGTTCACCTGCATGCCCGGCATGATCGTCGGCGGGCTGACCAGCCGCCTTCGGGCCTTAGCCAACGGGATGCCGGCTTTATCCCTCGCTTTCGATGGGCAAAGCCAGACCAATTCCCAAGCCCGGCTAGAGGCTTTCATGTGCCAGGTCCGCAATTTTCAAAATGAGGCTCACTAAAGCCTTAGAGGTCCACGCCAGACTTAAAGGGAGGTAGAGTGGATAAAATCATCATTAACGCCCAGGATCCGGAGGAATGCCGAGTGGCCATGCTGGATAGCGATGGCCGTCTGCAAGAGTACTACTCGGACGCTGGGTTTCGACAGCAAAGCCTGTCCAATATTTACAAGGGGGTCATTCAGAACATCGAGCCCAGTCTCCAGGCTGTCTTCGTCAACTTCGGCCAAGACCGGAATGGGTTTCTCCAACTGGCCGATATCCACCCGGAGTACTTTCTGGAGGACGGCGGTCGGGACCCTGACCTGAAAAAATGCCTCAAAAAAGGCCAACCCCTCTTGGTTCAGGTCTTAAAGGAGCCCGGTCGGGTCAAAGGGGCCTCTTTAACCACCTACATCTCCTTAGCCGGTCGGTTCGTGGTCTTAACCCCGGGTCGGGATCACGTGGGGGTCAGCCGGAAAATCGAAAGCGATAAAGAGCGCCATCGGTTACGGGCCATCGCCGAGGAGTTGCCCGTGCCCGAGGGTTGCGGCTATATCGTTAGAACCGTGGCTGAGGAGCGGTCCAAACGGGAGCTAGCTGACGACCTTTACCAGGTTTATAACCTGTGGGAGGACATCCGGCGCCAAGCCCAGGACTCCCCGGCCCCCAGCCTTATTTACCGCGAGCAGGATTTAGCCATTAAAATCCTAAGAGACCATTTAACCCAAGACGTTCGCGAGATTTTAGTCGATGATCAAGCCACCTGGCAGAAGATCAAAGATTACGTTAAAGCCATCGCCCCGGGGCAACAGAAGGTGGTGAAGTTCCATAAGGAAAAACGACCCATCTTCGCTCGCCATCAGTTGGAAGAGCAGTTGGCCACCATTTTCCAGACCTCGGTCAAGCTAAAAAGCGGCGGCTCCATCGTTATCACCCCCACCGAGGCCTTGGTCTCCATTGACGTCAACTCGGGTAAAGGCACCAAAGAGGGGAACTTAGAGGACACGGCCTTCGCCACTAACTTAGAGGCCGCCGATGAGGTGGCCCGGCAGTTAAGGTTACGCGATTTAGGCGGCTTGGTGGTGGTGGACTTTATTGACATGCGCGAGGAAAAGCACCGCCGGGAAGTGGAAAAGCGGATCCGCGAAGCCACCCGGGCCGATAAGGCGAAAACCGAATTTGGGATTATCTCCAAGTTTGGCTTATTGGAGTTAACCCGGCAAAGGCTCCGGCCCTCCATTGAGCTGGGGTCTTTCACCATCTGCCCCCATTGCCAAGGCCGCGGGCTCATTAAGACCTCGGAGAGCGCCTCTTTGGCCTTTTTGCGCCAGATCGCCCACCTCCTCTTTAACCGCCGGGAGGTTGGGGAGATTCGGGCCCGGGTTCACCCGGAAGTGGCCAACTTTTTGGTTAACTATAAGCGCTTGGAGCTCACCCGTTTAGAGGAGCGCCATAAGGCCCGGGTCATCGTTAACGGCGATAGCCGACTTAACAGCGGCCAATGGGAAATCGACGCTTATCGGGCCACCGCTGAAGGGGATAGCGCCATTAAACCGGGCCGAGTGGCTGGGCAAAACGAGGAGGCCGAGGACGAGGCCTTTGATAACCGCCAAGAGTCGAAAACCGGGCCCTTACTCGGTCATTTCTCCAGCCAAGGCGGCTTTTTTATGGCTAGCCACAGCTCCGAGGGCGGAAACGGCCACGGCGGGAACGGCCAATCCCCGGCCAATGGGTTCCATGGCCCGGATCGGCCCAGCTCCAAAAAGCGCCAAAAGTCTCGGAAAAACCGGGAACCCAAAAGCGAGGCCCCTCTTGTTCAGGTGGCCTAAACTTTTAGCGAGCCTCTTTTTGGCCGCCTTAGCTTTCACCGGTTGCGCTTACCCCACGCCCTTTGACAATGGGCTGTTTGGGCCCGAGGCCCCGGTCTATCCAGAAAGAAAACTGGTTCTAATCTTTGAGAAAGACGGCTCCTTCACCCCCATCGCTGGGGCTAAGGCCACCATCGAAGTGGCCCCGCCAGCCCGTTTAATTAGCCCCAGCTCTGGAACTGGGGTGACCGATGGCGATGGGACCTTGGCTTTGACCATCGCCCCAGTGGCCCAGTACGATAAAAGCGCTTTACTCGCCGGGGATATCGCCGTGGATTATCCCATCGCTTTGACCGTGACCATGGAAAGAGGGGGCCGCTTACTAGCCTGGGACCTTAATGACAACCAGTCTTTCGCCCGCTACCGGGATCCTTTGTATCAGGGTTTAAATCGCGATCCCGCCGAGGAACCGGCCTTTATGACCTTGACCCTCCCTTAAGCTAACCCCAAAAATTTAGCTTTTAACCTATTAGTCCCTCTAACGGGGCCGTTTTCGGCCCCGTTAGAGAGGCCTTAGGCGCGGGGTTTTATCTAAACTGCCTTTTTTAGGATCTTATTAATGCGCAAATTTCCAGAACTCGCCTCTTTACGCCACGATTTTTCCCTAGAAGCTGAACAAGTTGACTTAGGTTTTGACCTTTACGCCAAAAACTTCTCTTTTGTTTCTAAAAACTTTGAGCTCTTACAGAAAATCGATTCGTCTTTAGGTTTACTGAAGATTGGGCCAACCTCCAACGATCCAACTTTTTTCCCCTTGTATCGCTTACCCGACGCGGCGGTCACGGAAAACCAAGCCTTTCGGTACCACCTGATCTTGCCCAAAGGGGTGGATAAGGCCGAAAAACTTATCGTTTTGGTCCACGGCTTTAACGAGCGCGGTTGGGCCAAGTATATGCCTTGGGCCGCCCAGTTGGTGAAAAGGACGGGACAGGGGGTTTTGCTTTTCCCTTTAGCCTTCCACATGAACCGGGCCCCGGCCCTTTGGAATGACCCGAGGGCCATGAAGAAGGTTAGCGCTGAAAGGAAAGTTTTGTACCCAGACGTTTTACAGTCCACTTTGTCCAACGCGGCCATTAGCGTTCGGTTGCACGCTAACCCAGCCCGCTTTTTCTGGTCCGGGTTAGTCTCTTACCACGACATCGTGGCTTTGGTGAAAGATATCCGGGCTGGCGGGAACCCAGCTATCGCCGCCAACGCCCCGATTAATTTTTTCACCTACTCCATTGGGACCTTGCTGGGTGAAATCGTTTTATTCACCAACGAGGATCAGCTTTTCACCGACTCTAAGCTAGTGGCCTTTTGCGGGGGCCCAGTTTTTAATCGTCTCTCCCCGGTCACCAAATTTATCTTGGATAGCGAGGCCAACGTGCGACTCTACTCCTTTTTAGTGGAGCACTTAGAAAGCCACCGGAAAGTGGATCCCGAACTCGACCGCCACTTATCCGACGCCATGCCCGTGGGCCGGAACTTTCGCTGTTTACTAAACTACCGCGTGGATTTAGCCTACCGGGAAGAGCGGTTTCGGGCCTTGGCCAAAAATATCTTAGGTTTGTCTTTAGCCCAAGACGACGTGGTCCCGCCCTATGAGATCATTGGAACCTTTAACGGCAGTCGCCGGGATATCCCCATTCCCGTGGAAGTCTTAGATCCCCCCTTCCCCTTGCGCCACGAGGATCCTTTTCCGGCGGCGGGCCCGTCTAAAGGTCCGGGGGAAGCCTTTATCGATGACGTCTTCGCCCGCTCGGCCGAGTTTTTAGGTTAATTTTTGGTTGTTTATGGCCCTTAAAGGTTAGTTTTTCCGGCGCCAACTAGAGGCTTTAGGCCGCGGCCAACGGCTGGGGTTAAGGGCTAGAGCTATTGGCTGGAATTAACGGCCAGAGCTAAAGGAAGCCTAACCCCTTTTGCGGATCTTTTTTTAGGTCTTAAGAGGGGTTTTTATTTTCAGAGGCCCAAGCTAAAGGCCAAACCCTTTAAACCGGTCCGTTATAACTTAAATGACCCTAAAATCTTCTTAAGAACCATTCTAGCCCCTTATTGACGCGCTCGCCTCTTGACTTTTAGTTTCAAACTATATAAATTTGTCAGTAATGATGGACTCGTCAAAACCCCCTCATGGCGCGGCGAAAAGCGCCAAAGTGATTTGTTTACTCTTTAACCACCAAAAAGGGCGAGTGAGGGAGACGTTAATCCGCCTTCCTAAAATTAGACCTAACTGAAAGTAAATTTAGATTTCCTCTTGATAATAATGAAATTTTGTAAATTTTAAATTCTTTTTTTAATGAAGGTTTATTAATGTCTGAACAAGTCATGGATTTAGACGAATTTCATAAATTTATAGTCAAAAATTTTAATACTACAAAGATTTTAGTACGCAGACATAATCAAATTTTGACAGTTGAACCTATTTATGCGGATAATTTTGACCGCGCCAATGGTTTGCTGGGGATTCTAAGTGGTCAGCCTGAATTGACGGTTGATAAATTTATGGAGAGGAAACAAAGTGAAAAGGAGTTGGATTTTGAAGCCTAATTTCATTCTTGACACGCGCGCTTTATTTTCAATTTAAGGCTTCACAAAACGCCTGACTAGTCTACCCGGGATAAGGCCAAAAACCAAGAGAATTCAGGAGTTCCGCTGGCTGAAACATTCGCCGCCTTAAAGGATTGTTTCATTGCGTGAACTAGCCGAGACTAAAGCAAATTTTAATTTTTCGCCAGGGCTGACCCCAGTCTTTGTCGATGATTAATGATGTTTTTAGCTTTCAGAAAATGTTATTTAACTAATAAAATTTAACGTTGTGATATTATTTAAATAAAGTGAAGTTTATTATGATAGTCCGGTATAACGACCTAGCGTCAAGCGCCCAGACGTTTGAGGAAATCATTGAGAAAAAATCCGTTTACGTGGATAAGACCTCCTACCTCGCCAAATTATTATCGAACAATATCAAAGTCTGGTTTTTAGCCAGACCCCGTTGTTTCGGGAAAACCTTAACCGTGTCCACCTTAGAAGCCGTCTTTTCCGCGGAGAAACGGGAGCTTTTTCGGGGCCTGGACATTTATAGTCGCCTCAATGAAGCCAGGTTCGCCCCTCGCCCGGTCATTCGCCTGGATATGAGTGAACTAACCGTTGATGGCGGTTTAGAAGAGCTTAAGCGGTCTTTGGGGGAAATGATCGTCAAAATCGCCGCAAAACAAGACCTCACCTTGGACCCATCCCTCCCGCCTAAGAGTCTTTTAGTTCAATTAATTGAGCGAACCGCCGAAAATTCCAAGCGTAAGGTGGCCATCCTGATAGACGATTATGACGCCCCCTTTCTCGCTTTTATGGATAGAAGCTCCGAGGAGAGGGAAAATTTATTCGAATCTATGTGTTTTTTTTATAAAGCGTTTAAATCGTTGGATAGGTATATATCTTTTATTTTTGTCACCGGTATCGCCAATAAACTTCATTTTGAATTTTCCGCCGTTCTTAACACAATTTACGATATATCCTCCGAACCGCTATTTGGAGCTATGTGCGGTTTCACCCAGGCGGAGTTGGAGGATAAATTCGCTCATGACCTGAAACGGACCGCCGCGACCCTCAAAATGACCGAGAAGGAACTTGTGGCCAAGATGGCGGATTACTACTATGGCTTCTCTTTTGATGGGAGAACCCGCCTATATAACCCTTTTTCCACTTTACTGTTCTTTCAAAAACAAGAATTTAAAAATTACTGGTATGACACTGGGAACCACGCTTATCTGGCCGATTCGCTGAAAAAAAATCGGCTGACCGTGGAAGGGTTTCGTGGACTCGTAGTTGACGAGGATTTCGCTGAAATTCCAGTCGAATTATCCAATGATGATCCATCGTGTTATCTTTACCAGGCCGGTTACCTGACTTTGCGACCGGGACTCAAAGATGACGAATTCACCTTGGATTATTCCAATCGCGAGGTTCTAGAGTCCCTGTCGGATCTTTGGGTTAGGAATATTCTTGACGCTAAGTTAGCTTCCAAATTGTACCTAGACTTAAAGAATGGTTTGGACAACGGCGACGCTCCTTTGGTCATCGCTAATCTCAATACTCTCCTGGCCAAAATCCCCGATGACGCTCTCGACGCCGCTCGGAAGGAGGACCAGCTGGAGAAAACCGCCTGGGAGGATGTCAGGCGGGCGGAGCGCAAGCGAGAGACGAACCAGCGGGAAGACAAAAAACGGTGGGGGAATTTTTTGGAGTCGCTTTACCGCCAAGCCTTCTTCGCTCTTTTTAGAGGCGCGGGCCTTGACGTTTCCGGCGAGGCTCACCGCAATCTCGACCGACCGGATCTAATGGCGCGGAGAGAAAAGTGGGCCTGGATGCTGGAAATAATAGTCAACCAAGATGAAGAAGATAAAGAAATAGAGACTCTGAAGAACGCTCGGACGCGGATGATTGAAAAACGTTACGCCGCTGGTCACCAAAGCGCTATTTGCCTAGGGATAGTCATTAATGACCAAAAGAAAACTATCGCCAATTGGGCGAACTTTGGGGATTTGGCTAAGGAATATATGGCCATCCAAAACCGTTCGCCAGAAGAAAGCCCAAAAAGCGAGTCCACCAAAGATTAAAGCCTAACCGTCTTCATAGGCCTGGTGACGGCCTATTGACGGGTAGCCCGTCGGGCTTGGCTTCGAACGGTCACCACTCTGGCGCCAGGTTCGTCACCAGACTTACGCTAAGCCGGGAATAAACTTCGGATTAGAGAACGCCTTTAAGGCGAACCAAGCCTCCAGCCAAACCGCTCGAGACCCCCCAAATCCAGTCCAGTCCAGTCCAGGCCAATCTAGGCGACAGGTTTACTTAACGACCCCTTTGGAGCCAGGCTTACGCTTCCAAACCCCAAAGCCACCTTTTAGATCTCGCCCTTTTTGGCTGATCTTAAATCGTCAATTTATTATCGCCCCTCAAAAAGCCGCTAAAATAGCCTCTTGACCGGGGTTATGGTACAATGCCGTCCGTTTTAACCCGTTTAACTTTCCTTACGCTTCCTGGGCCTTTAGAGGTTGGCTAAGTGGTTAGCGGGCTTTAAAGTTTTAATTACCATTAATTATTAATCTAAAATCTATAAATAAGCATTAAACACATATTATTTTGTTTAAAAAATTTAAGCCTAATTTTTTAAACTTTATAGATATCTATTTTGTATTTAGACAAATATTTTATTTAAATACGTTTTTTAAAACGCGTTTTTTAAAATAACTTAGCTTACTAGATTTAAGATATCAGTTCTATTAATAAAATTATTAACGCTTTTTAAGTGATTTTTTCACAACGTTTTTCCTTCAAGATTGTTGGGGAACGTTGGTCAAGGAGTGTTCATTGGCGACGATTAACGTGGGATTGCTGGGCTTAGGGACCGTGGGTTCTGGAGTGGCCAAAATCTTGATTGAGGAGGCGGAGCTAATCGGCCAGAAGCTAGGCTATAACCTACGCCTGGCCAAAGTTTGCGTGCGGAACGCCTCTAGCGCCCGTAATTACAGCCCCCCAAGCGATCTGATAACCACTAACCCGGATGAGATCGTGGGGAACCCTAATATCCCCATTGTGGTGGAGTTGTTAGGCGGTCTGGAGCCAGCCCGCTCGCTAGTCTTGAAGGCCCTGGCCTCTGGCCAGCACGTGGTGACCGCCAACAAGGCTCTTTTAGCCATCCATGGTCGGGAGATCTTCCAAAAGGCCACCGAGGTTAGCCGGGAGATCAAGTTTGAGGCGGCGGTGGCTGGGGCTATCCCAGTGATTCGGGTGTTAAAGGAAGGGTTAACCGCCAACCGGATCCAAAGCGTCTTTGGTATCTTAAACGGCACCACCAACCACATTTTAACCCGCATGACCCAAAACGGGCTGACCTTTCAGGACGCCTTGTCCGAAGCCCAAAAGAGCGGTTACGCCGAGGCTGACCCCACTAACGACGTGGAAGGCTTTGACGCGGCCCATAAATTGGCTTTATTAACGGCCTTGGCTTACGGGACCTTACCCCAGATCGCCGATTTCCATGTGGAAGGGGTCACTAACCTAGAGCCGGACGATATCGCGGCGGCCCAGGAGTTTGGTTACGTTATTAAGCTCTTGGCCAGCTCTTCCTTTAGCCCCACGGACAACCGCCTGGAAATCCGCCTTCACCCAGCCATGCTCCCTAAAAATAGCCTCATGGCCGGGGTTAACGGCGTCATGAACGCGGTCATGATTAGAGGCCACGCTTGCGGGGATATCTTCTTGTCCGGGGCTGGGGCTGGCATGATGCCCACGGCCTCGGCGGTCATGGGCGACATTATCGAGGCCTCCAGAGACTTATTGCCGGGGGCCGCGCCCCAGGTGCCCTCTTTAGGCTGGAAGACCCTTCAATCCTGGTCCATTAAACCCCAAGCCGAGGCCCGTTTGTCCTACTTTCTGCGCTTAACCGTGGTGGACAAACCCGGCGTTTTATCGGCCATTAGCGGGGTTTTGGGCCGCCACAACATTAGTATCGCCCAAGTCATCCAAAAGGGTTTTGACCCCAACCGGAATGGGGTGACTTTAATCATCTTAACCCACGAGGCCATCGAAAAAGACCTCTTGGCCGCCTTAGCCGAGACGGATAAGCTGGACGCCTTAACCGGGCCCACCCGCTTAATTAGGGTGGAAAACCAGATCTAACCCCGTAGCCCAAAACCTACGGCCTAACCAAATCAATTAGGGGCGTTAAGCTTAAGCTTAACGCCCCTAATCGCTTTATCCCCTTAACTAGCCTTAAGCCTTTAGCCTAAAACTAGCCTTAACCAGTCTCCACGGCCCCGTAAACGCAACCGCAATACTTTTGGGCGTACAACCCTAAATCTTTGGCCGCGGCCCGCCCTTTTTTCCAGCCCAATCGAAAGTCCTCCTCGTAAAAGGTAACTCCCGGTAGCTCGGCCTCCCGACCGGCCTTAATGATTAACTCCTGATTTTGCTGGCGACTAAAAAGTAAAGTCGTGGAAAAATATTTGACGCCCTTCTCTTTAGCCGCCCTAGCGGCGGCCTTTAAGCGTAAGCTATAGCAGTTAAAGCAACGCTCCGGGGCTATAGGGGTTTGGGCGGCTAGGGCTAAAAAAGTTTGGGGATCGTAAGGCGGGCTAAAATCCACCCCCAAGGAAGCGTTATAACCGCCTAACTTAGCCACTAGGTAAGCCAGACTGTCCCTTCGCCGCTGAAACTCCCCTAGAGGCTGGACGTTGGGGTTATAAAACCACAATAATAAACGCAGGTTGGGCCGACTGGCCGTTAAGCTTTCCAGGGGCCAAATGGCGCACGGCCCGCAGCAGACGTGGAGTAGAAGGTCTTCCGCGTCCTCGGGGAGGCTACAGACTGACATTGTAAGTGAAGGTGACGGTCGTCCCTTGGCCCGGGGCTGACGATAGGCTAATTTCCCCAAAATGGCGGACGACTAGGGCCCTAACCGTGGTTAAGGATAAACCCACCCCCACTTCGCCTTTGGTGGAGAAAAGCGGGTCAAAGGCGTGTTTTTGGACTTTTTCGTCCATGCCCCGGCCATTGTCCCGGACAGTGAAAGATAAGCTCCGATCTTGGGTCTCCAGGTTGACGGCGATTAAAGGGTCGAGGGTTTGGGTGACCGCTTCTAGAGCGTTGATTAAAAGAGCCTCCAAGATGGTTAAAAGATCCTGGTCAGCCACTTTTTGCGGGGGCAACCAGCGCGAGTTATTCTGGAAAGTGACCTTCTCCAAAACCGCGGCCAAAGGCCGACCCGCTTTACGGGCCGCTTCCAAGACCCTTTCCCAAGCCTCGTCCACCACCGCGGCCACCAATACGCTCCTTTGCGAGCTTTCGTCGGCCTCGTCCACCACCGTGGCCATGGCGGTTAAGGACTCCAATAACTTTAGAGCGCTCTTTAAGCTGTCCTGGCTATCGTTTAAGTACTCCAGCCTTTTATCCAAGGGTTGGTCTGGGTTTTTAAAGTCGATTAAAGCCAAAGACCCCAAAGCCGCCGACAAGATGTTCTTAAAGTTGTGGTCCAGCCAGTTGGCCAGCTCCATCTGGGCTAAAAGGCGACTTTTTTGCTCATCCCGGTTGATTTGGGCCTTTTCTTTTTGGGCCCTTTCCATTAAGGACTGGACGACCTTGGGGAGCTCCTCGTAGTAGTCCGGCCCTTTAATGACGTAATCCATGGCCCCTTGGGTCAAAGCCGCCTGGGCCAAGGTCTCGTCGCCCAAGCCGGTGACTAAGGCCACCGCCGTCTTGGGGGCCAGCTCTTTTAAAGCGCTAATTAACCCTAAGCCATCGCCCTGGGCCAGGTAATAGTCGGTTAGGACCAGATCCGTCCGGCGCTCTTGGGTTAAGGCAATGGCCTCGTTTTGGGCGTCGGCCCCCCGGGACTCGTAACCGGCTTGGATCAAAGTTTCGGCGGCGTAATTAGCCAGGGCCAGGCTGGCTTCCACGACAATGACAAATGACACTCAAGACCTCTAGCTTTTACGCTTAGGTTTTTTAGGCGACCGCCCCTCGGTTAGGGTGACTATGAGTAAAATGGCCACCCCAATGACTATGGCCACGTCGGCCAGGTTAAAGGCTGGCCAATGGCGCTCTTGGAAATGGAAATCCAAAAAATCGACCACCGCGTTATACTTTAAGCGGTCATGGATATTGCCCAAGGCCCCGCCCAAGACTAGGCCCAAAGCGATTAAAGTGGATTTTCTTTTGGCGTCCACGAAAAAGAAGATCAAGGGGACCAAGGCCACGGTGGCTAAAAGGGCCATTTTTAGCCCTTGGTGGGCCCCCTCCCCAGAAAGGAGACTAAAGGCGGCCCCCTGGTTCTCCACCAGAACGAGGTTAAAAAACCCGGTGATAGGCCGGACTTCCAATAGGGACAAACTGGTTAAAGCCCAACGCTTGGCCCCCAAGTCCAAAACGAGGGTCAAAGCGGTCAAGGGCAGGACCAGCCACAGCTTCCGAAAAAAAGTCAATTGATGGAGGTTAGATCGCACAGGCTAGCCAGTTTAGGTTCCAAGATTTCCAGAATAGGCAAAAAGTCAGTCTTTTTTAAGCGGAGTAACTCCCAAGCGGCCATGGAGATGGGGGGCACGAGAATATCGCCCCCATTGCCAAAGCCCTTGGCCCGAATGATGATGTCAGCCACGTGGACAATGGCCACGCACTCGGGTTTAATGACCGCCTTTTCCGGGCGGTGGTGGAGGCGCATGGGCTCAGCCAAGCTTTCCGGTAAATTCCAGTGCTCGGCCAACCACTGGCCCAGGTCGCAATGGTCGTAGTCCAAAAGCTCGTTTTCGGCCTCGTAAAAGAGGACCGGGCCGCTAGCCACCTTCTTTTGGACTAAACTCATCTCCTCAGAAAGGTTAAGGGCCAAGACCACCTTACCTAAGTCGTGCAAAAGCCCGGCCACCAAGATCTCCTCGGCGTCATCCCGGCCCAAATAAGTGGCCACCGCCCCGCTGGCGGCGGCGCAACCAATGGAGTGCTCCCAGAGCCCGGCCATGCTCTTTTGGATCATGTCAAAGACCGAGCTGGTTAAGACCAACCCTTTAACCACGTCAAAACCCAAGATAACCAGGGCTTGGGAAATGGAGCTAATCTTCCGGGACATGCCGAAAAAGGCGCTGTTGGCCATTCTTAGGACCTTGGCAGAAAGGACCTGGTCCTGGGAAATCAACCGCCCCACCTCCGCCGCCGAGGTCTCGGGGTTTTCCACCATCCGGGAGATCTTGGCCACAATGCCGGGCACGGTGGGCAAGTTTTTGATCCGGCGAACCTCTTTTTTGGCCTGAACCCTATCTTGAATTGGCGCCATGGGATCTAGCCTTGGGGTTTAGCGGCGGGGCCACTGGGGTTATCGGGCGGGTTAATTAAGGCCAAGGTCTCGTCGCGCTCCCTTTCCGCTAGGTAAATCATGGTCTTTTTTAAGGCCATCAAAATCCCCTGATCTTTAACCCGGACGAAACGGGTCTCCAAAGCCGCGACCAAGTTCTGAAAATCGGCCATGATCTCCTCGGGGGAGCGGCCATCGTCTTCCTCAATGAGAATGGTCTCAATATTCTGGCGGGCCAGCATCCGCAAAAGCCCGTCCGTCACCTCGGCCCCCTGGTTGGCCAAGAGAACCCCATCGTGACGGGTGAGTTTTTCGGCCAAGACCTGTCCCGGCGTGGCCTTGTCCAGGGCGATACGCTTCACTTCAGCCTTCCTTACCAACCCGGGAACTTACGACTAACCGAAGGATAGATGGACCCGGACCTAAGGCGGTGAGACCGCCAGCTAATCTAAACTAACATATATACTAATGTTATTGACTGAATTACAAGTTAAATAATGATTGGTCCCTACAGTAAACTACAATATACGCCTTTTGTAGTGAAAAACTCCAAAACGCTGAAGGGGCTGAGAGGCCTCTTTGATTTTATCTAATAAACCGCTTTTTTGCCATAATTTATAAAACCCTGGCCTAACCTTTAAAAGGTTAAAAGGGCTAAAGCCTTGTGTTTGAGCCAACGCCAGCGATTATGGGCCAAAGTTTAAGTTAGCTTAAAGACTTAGGGTTTTAGACCCCCAACCCGGATTTCTAGATCTAAATAGCCGCCAGAAGACCCGGGAAAAGGGGCCGTAAAGTCGCCCCAGGGCGATTTTGGGTCGCGGCCCATCTCTCCTCTATCTACCGTCGGGGTTAGCTCGTTTTAAGGCTTTTAACGAGGTTTTTCGCGGTCCCTTTAACTGGAGGGCCTAAACTAATCGTCTAGATCGAGGACGAGGTCGATGTCTTAGGTCGATCTCTTGGGGCTGAAGGCCTAACCGGCCCTTAAAGCCAATCCTTTGGGATCAACCGCCTAACCCAGCCCAACTAAAAGGCCACAACTAGAAGGCTCCAATAGGAGGCCCCGGCTAGAAGGCTCCGGCTAGAAGGCTCCAACTAGGAGGTTACGCTAAAGAAGGCCCCCGTTTCGCCGCCAATTTAGGGCCACAAGAGCCTTTAAGGGAGCGTAGAAGGTCTTACAAGGGTCTTAAGGAGGGTCTAAAAAGAGCGCTCTCCCTTTTTGGGCTGGCCCGAAAAACCTCTAACCACTTTAAAAACAACAAAGTATGGCGTTATTTAGTAATTAAAGTCTTTAAAAAATTTATTGGTCTAAATAACAACGTACATGATATCTTATCTAAATGATACAGGCTAATTTATTAATAATCCACTTTACTAATATTATTCAAGCTCAAAACTGGCTCTGGATTTTACCCCCAAAATAAAGTAAGATGGCCGATGAACGTCTGGCTAAACGGAGTCCCGCCTTGTAACTTTTGGGCGACGTTATTTTGGCCTAACGCTTAAGGTATCGGCCTATTCTGAAGGGCCAACGATAGGAGCCGGGCGTATTATACCACGGCCCGCGAGCTTTTTACCTTTAACAACGACTTATGACAGCGTCAACAGCGGAGTGTATGGAACTTATCTGCGATGAATGTGGGGCTGAGCTCCCCTCTGACAAGTGCGATGGTTGTAAGGGTTTAGTCCCTTTATGGGCTAAGTTCTGCCCTCACTGCGGCCAGAAGATGACCAAAGCCCGATCTAAAAACGAGGTCAAGGCGAAAAGACAGCTCTGCTCCGATGAAAGCTGTATTGGCATCATTGGCCCAGATGGAGTCTGCACGGACTGCGGCAAACGGCCCGCTTCCTGATAGTCCCGCCGCTTATCGGCCCCCTTTGGCTAGACGCCTAGCTATTAACTTAATCTCTTTTGGCCTTGACTTACAAGTTAATTGACTGTATTTAGATTTATCGAAGCCTAATCTCTTCTTTTAGGATAAGATTAAGGACTATTATAATGCCAATTTTGTTAATTATAGGCTTGTTGATCATCGTTGGCGGCTTGGTTCTCTTTGTTTCTTGGTTTGGTTTTTTCTGGGCTCTTATTAAGGCTTTAGCCCCTCTAGCCATCATCGCCTTAGGCGGCGTTCTGACCTATTTTGGCTGGGAAGAGCGTAAAGACCGCAAAGGCGCGGTTATGGACTTTTCCTCGCCCGCCGAGGCTAGCCGTTACCACGCTGAGGCCTTAGCTTATCAAGAAAAGCTCAATAGCCTCCAAGACGGCGAGACTGAGCCCGGCTCGGAGGCTAGTTGTGAGAATGAGCCTGGCTCGGAGGTCAGTTGTGAGACTAGCCCAGAGGCCGATTCCGCGACTGGGGCCGATAATGGAACCGAGTCTGGGCCCGATAATGGAACCGAGATCGTGTTGGAAAAACCCAGCGACGCGGCCCCTAATCAAGAAAACCAGTAAGCCTGTTTAATAGTTGAGGTTAGTTATAGACGAGGGCTTAAAACCCCCTCGTTTTTTTCTTGACATAGTCGGTTTTTTAAAGTAGTATCTCCAAACTTCAAAGCTGATAGACCCCTTTGGTGGGGCTAAAAAGTTTAAAAAAGTCCAAAAAGCGTTCCTCAGTAGCTCAGTCGGCAGAGCAGGTGGCTGTTAACCACCGGGTCGGCGGTTCGAATCCGTCCTGAGGAGCCAACCCTCTTTTTCATTAAAAATTTTACGTCCAATAACGACAGGTTAGTCAATAAAATCAACTACTTAGCCTTTCCAATACGTCCAATAAGTCTATCTACCCCGTTGACAACCAGAATAAAATGATACATAAATGGATACATGGAGGCGGCCATGGCCAAAACATGTATCCTTACTGAAGTTAAAATCCGTAATCTTAAGCCAAAGGCTAAGCCTTATTCGGTTTGTGACGGCGGATGCCTTTACCTTGAGGTTTTCCCCAATAGCTCCAAGTTATGGCGGATTCAAAAACGCGTAGACGGCAAGCTTGTTCGCCGAAGTCTAGGGAAATACCCTGAGATAGGGATAAAGGAGGCTCGAGAAAGACGAACTACTTTTGACGATAATTTGGTCGAAGACGAGCTTAATCTTGCTCCCTGTGAACTTTTAACGTTTAACGACCTCTTTAACGAATGGCACTTTAAAAATATTAGTCGTTTTTCTCAAAAAACGCTCAAAAATCTTAACTTACGAGTCGCCAAGTATCTTCTACCCGCCCTAGGCCATATTTCCTTAGCCAAAATCAATTCTCAGGTCATTCTTAATAACCTGATACGGCCTATGGAGGCGTTAAATCACCTGGAAACAGCTAGTAGGGTCAAAAGCGTCTGTAGCCAGGTTCTTCGCTATGGAATCATTCTCGGACTAGTGGAAAGGGACTTTACCCAAGACCTTAAAGGTTACCTTTCCGCTCCAACTGTCCACCATATGCCAACTATTACGGACCCGCCAGGCGTGACTAAGCTCATGAAGGCCGTATTTAGTTACCATGGCCATATCTCCGTGGTCTACGGTTTAAGACTGCTCCCTTACCTGTTCGTTCGCCCAGGCGAGCTAAGGGCGGCTTTATGGTCTGAAATTGACTGGGAGGAAAAGCTTTGGCGGATTCCAACGGAGAAAATGAAGATGATGCGGCCCCACCTGGTGCCGCTGGCCGACCAAGTCATAACCGCCCTAATGGACCTAAAGAACTTCACCGGCCAGGGCGAGCTTCTGTTCCCTAGCCCTCGGCTTAAGACTCGGCCAATTAGCGATATGGCCTTAACCGTGGCTTTACGAACCCTCGGCTACGGTCAGGGCGAGATCGTCCCTCACGGTTTCCGGTCCATGGCCTCAACCCTCCTAAACGAGCAGGGCTATAACCGCGACTGGATTGAGCGTCAACTGGCCCACGTCCCCGGTGGGGTTAGGGCGGTCTATAATTACGCGGAATACTTGCCGGAACGGCGAAAGATGATGGCCGACTGGGCGAACTACTTAGATAAGCTTAGGGATAGCTGACCCTCGGCCCAGAGCCTGAGAGCCTCTTTATTGTTTATGGACGCTTCTCATTTTGTCATGGGCAATGAACACCTTGGGAGATTTTGGGGAAAGGCGCGCAAGATTATACGGACTTTTTCAGGTCGTAAACGATACAATGTCCTTGGAGCATTGGATTTCATAACTAAACAAGTGACTACAGTTACAAACGACATATATATAACTTCGACTCAAGTTTGCGAATTATTAAATAAAATAGCTTCATAATATCATAAAAAATCAATCTATATGGTTTTAGATAATGCAAGATATCAACAATGTTCAACTGTGAGGGAATTTGCTGATAAGCTTAACATCAAACTTGTGTTTATACCACCTTATAGTCCAAATTTAAACCTGATTGAAAGGTTTTGGAAGTATGTTAAGGGTGAACTTCGAAAAAGTAACCAACATAACAACGATTTTCCAGCCTATTGTGAAGCCATAGACTCAATAATCGCTTGTAAGGATAGCGGCGCTAAAGAAGCCGTAAACAGGCTTATCACTGACAAGTTTCAGATGTTTGATAGATTGGCGGCGTAGCCAAGTCTACCGCCATCTCCAAAACTGTCAACTGAAACGTTGACGTTCTGGTAATCGTCACAACACCCGCTATCACTTTTATGATTGCCGCCATAGGCGAGTCTCCTAATCCCCACATTCCACAGTGGACATAACTCGGTTGACCTTCAGCTCAACTTTGTCGAGCTGGTTAAATACTTAGCGTTTGGATTTGACCGTATGGTGAAAGATCTAGGGCATAGCGAGCAATTGCGATTTCGGCAAATTTATCTGCTCCCCAGTATAGTTTGCAATACCCTTTTTTTTTCTTTCTTTTTTATACCCCGGAAACCCGCTCTACAACAGGGTTTGGAAGTGTTTGATAAATGGACTTTACGTAAAAGGTAAAAAAGCTAGTCGAGTAAAAACCAAAAATTTTACATAATTATGTAAAACCTGGAAACCGGCCTATATCCATGACCTCCCAGAACGCGAGTCGATCTCCTGGTATTTTCGCTTACATAAAATGTAAAATTTTTACATAATTATGTAAGATTTTTTAAGCCTTACAGGATAAGGATTTCCGCGATTCGAAGTGTGCCTCTCCTACGGAGAGAATAACTCTTCTCTCCTTACTCCGGCTTCAGCCGGAAGTCGGAAGAGTATACTCCCGTCCGATGGAGAGCGACCCTCGAATGGCGCGGAAGCCCAAAATTTGACCTGTGAGGCTTAAAAGAAAGATTGGACGAGATTATTAGGGTATTTATGGTTTAGGCTCTCAGAAGGGCGATTTTAGGCGATTTTCGGGGGGGATTATGGCTTGGGGAGAGCCGTTTAGCGGGTTGGCGTGAAATACGGGTAAAAAAGGTGATTTTAGGTCGATAAAAAAATATTTTTTTAGGGAGGTGGATCATGGATGGGAAAACGATCGTGGATTGGGGCTTGTTCAAAAATTTGAACTAGAGGTGGGGACGTAGAGGGTCTATATAATATAAGGTTAGGGGTATAGCTAGGTAAGGGTTAGGACGAGATCGGGGCGTGGCGGGCCGTTTTTGAGTGCCGTTTTTGAGAGCCCGCCACGGGAGGATGTTAATTAGAGATTAGAGAGTATCTTTGGTGACATTAATATGGTCAGATTCCAATTTTTTATTAGAAATTTGTGTTTTAAGGTTATCTATAAGCTTTTTACGCCCAAGCCAAATGGAAAAGTGTACGATAGCAAAGCCACACATGGCAAGAGCTAAAGTGCCAACTATAAATGTAAATTGGGTCATTATGATTCCTCCTTGTTCACTTCTATATTGCTATATTTACTTGTAAGCCGATAAGACATATAGAAAAAAAATAAAGATAATAAAAGAGCATAATTGTGATCTTCAAAAATCCACGCAAGCCAACAACCTACCGAAAGTTTTTCAAACCAATCGGCGATGCGTTTTTGCGTGTTAATTTCGATTATATCCCATTTAGCCCAGAAGTCCAAAGTTTTTTTGTTGTTGATAGGACATCCGCATTTTGGACAGGCCTGAGCTTTATTGGACACTTCCGCGCCACAATCGGGACATTTAATCAAGGCATTAGAGAGAGTCTTTTCGTGTTGAGCGACTAGAGCGTCATACTCTTTTTTCTTCTCTTTAAATTTTTTTAATGCCTTTTTTTCGAGAAAGTAATATATAATTGAAACTACTATAATTAAAACGAGGAAAATAAGATAAATAAGCGAAACTTTAGCTTCATTAAACTGTAAAGTAACGGTAGGCATGGGATTACCTCTTGACGTGTTCAGGCATTTATTAGGCTTCTTTTATAGGGAACCCGAGGTCGCGTTCTTGGGGTTTAGGTTTTGGGTTATGGTCGGTGGCCAACCTTATTATTAGATCGGCGACAAGCTTTTGATCACCTTCATCTAATCGGTCCAGACGTTCAATATAGGGCTCAAGCCAGGTAGGGAGTCGGTGGATGGGACCGATACCGTAGCTGGCTTGGACCGCTTTAATTTTATTAGGATCTCTCCCTTCTAAGATAGCTCGTCCAAGGTGGGCTTTAAGGATAAATATTTGACGCCGTCCTTACCAACAAAAGAGTAGGTCTCTACCTAAAATACCGGTAGTTATCGTTCTATAAACTCGTTAACTAAAACACTCTCCCAAAAATTAACTGTCGGATCTGGAGTTTTAAGAAACAAAAATTGTCCACTTAGCCTTAGAAACGTGAGCTCACTGAATTTAACGCAAAAGAAGATCACTAATAATGTTTCCATCCATCAATAAAATTAGTCAAATAAATGGCGGGACCATATCGCTACACTACTGTCTGGCTAGGTAGGGGCTTAAACCTCTTATAAGATCTTCTCCGCTTTGGCGCCAATTATGTTAGGCGTTTCACCAAAATATCTTGACCTAGGAATAAGGGCAAAGATGTCGTCACGGTCCAGTGGTTCACCATAGAACACTAGCTCTTCTTCAAACGTCAGTTCATAAACCACAGGGGGAACCACCAAATTCCATTCCGGTATAAAGCGACTAGATTTCCTATTAAAGCGGTCCATACAATGGGGTCGCTTGGGCCTTAATTCTTTTAGCGCCTTAAGGTAAGGCTCTTCCACCATGAACAATTCGCGATGCTGTTCCAGAAAGAAGCCCACCTTAGCCGCAGTGGACGCGCGGCCTAAAAGAAGCGTGTACTCCACGACCTTATCAAGATCAATGTCTGAGGAATCAAGCGTTTCTAAAGACAACCAAATTTCGTCCCAACTTCCTCCAAAGGCTGGATAATGTAGCATGTCCACCAAGGCGCGCTCCAAACACGTGACCCGGAGTTCTAAACCGTAGCGATTCTCGGTTATAACGCCATAGTGGACTTTTTCCGCTTCCAAAAGAGCCTTCGGAAATTTGGTCCCTCTGATTAATTGAGAGTTGAACCTCAATGGACTAATTGGTCGAGAGGCCGAGTAATAGATGTGAAAAAAAATCGAGTAACCAAAGCCGTAAAACTCCAACGCGGAATGATGCGACAACACCGCGTCTGGAGTCAGTTTCCCGGCGATGAGGAATGGATCGACCATATACGGACGTGATTCGGTTTTCTTCGGAGTGACGAAAAATAAACCACTGGAAACCCTAACAATCCGCCCTTTCTTCAAGTGGTTAGCCAAGATCGTCTCTTTAGCCAGTCCGCCTTCTTTACCTTCAGACGCCAGATATTGCTCCAATTCTTCTCCAGTGAAAACCGGGCGCTTAAGAAAAAAATCATAATGTTTCATTTTTGGTATCCTTGACGTTGTTTCAGCTGACCAGCCCCACGGCGTGAATAAATGTTCTAAAAAATAAACCGAATTTAGGCTATATATAATGGTAACGAGCTTGACAGCGCGGAAGCGTTTTTGGTAACTGGGGTATACCACACCACCTAGGTAAGGGTTGGGTGGAGACCATGGCGGGCCGGGCCGTTTTAGGGAGCGTTTCTTAGACGCTAGAATACCGCGGGGCTGAGAATAAGAAAGATCTTTTCTTTAGTAAACTTTTTATGGTCTTTTCCATTATTTTTATCTTTAATTAAGCAATAAAAAGAAATTAATAAAAGCAATATCGCTACAATAATGAGAGCTTTTTCTAATAATTGATATGATTTTTGCGGATTATTTCTAAAGGTCATAGGCTTTGCCTTCTTATTAGGCGGGTTAATTAGGCTCGCCATGGGAGAAATTACCTAGTCTTGCTGTCTTTAGACAGTTTTTTTCGTTTTTTATCTTGTTTATTTAGGTCTCTATTAGCAGTAAAACCACAATAAAGGCCAACAAGGAACAAAAATACAATAAAAGCAAAGAGAGTTCCCCATATTATTTCGGGGCTTTGCTTGGCGAATAAGAAGTCCATAAGCTATTCCTTCCTTTGGTCATTTCGAAAACGAGATCTGACAGTTTTTTGACGCTCAGCTTGTCGCCTGTTAAATGACTTCTCAGCTTGTCGCCTATTTAAAACTTTTTTTGCCCCAATTTTATAAATATTATGTCATGAATAATAGTTAAGAATATAGACAATAATCCACTAATAACAGCTAAATAAACTCCGATAATTTTGTCTTGAAAAACGCCGACTATAGCGGCGCCGACCGTGAATTTTTCTCATATAACCGCGACACAATGAAGAATTGAATTCCAAGCTTAAGCGTAACATCTTTTGTCTTAAAAACAATATAAATTTTCTGTCCCAAAGTCAAATCAGTTTCGTATAAGCCTCTTTGAAAGGTAAACCGAAGTCGCGTTCTTGGGGTTTGGGCTCGGGTTCGGGGGTAGTTAGTCCTTTAATAAGGGCAATGATGGCCTTTTGGCCATTCTTTCTTAGCGGTTCAGGTAGTCAAGGTATGGCTCAAGCCAGGTGGGGAGGCGGTGGATGGGGCCTAGGCCGTAGCTGGCGTGGACCGCTTTAACCTCGTTAGGAGCTTTCTTCTCTAAGATAGCTCGTCCGATATCATGAAAATCAATGAAGCGAGGGACGCCATAGCCTATGGCTGACGCTATTAAACGCTTAGTATCCTCTTTTCCGCCTCTTTTACCGCTAATAAGATTATTTAACGTCCTAAACCTTCATTACGCCAGCAAGGCTTCACCCCCGACTCATGAAACATATCCGCTGACTGGTATGTTTCACGGAAAATGTATTCCCAATTCGGCGGCAAATTTTCTCTGACTTGTCTCGCTTTAAAAGCTTTTTAAAGCCTCTACAAAGAAAATATCGTAATTTCCAGGGTCCGAAGTCATTTTTTTCGACCTTAACCTACTTAAACAACGTTAATTAATTATGATTTTATTGTTTTTTTGTAAAATATCCATAACCAACGCCTTGAAACAGCTACTTTCGCTTCCTCCACCCTTCCGGTATATAACCAAAAAAGCGCTTTTCTTCGCCACAATAAAAGGCCAGAACGGTAAGTTTCGGTAAGTTTCGCGGCGCGGCCAAAAAAATAAAATATTTTCCCCTAAAGGCTTAAGTTTTTATTCCCCTGGCCGATAAGAAGATCGCGAGATAGCCACAAGGGCTTAAAGTCGCCATTTCAACCATGGAGGGTTAAATTGAGTTATCTCAACGCCCTGGCTTCCAATGGGTTATCCGTAGGTCTCCAAATCTACGGTACCAGAGCCAACTCCATATCCCGGACGGTTGAGCCTCCCTTAGAGGAACTTAATGAGTGTTCCAAAGAGGAAGAGGCTAAATCAACCGATAAGGCCACCAAGTCCGGGCCAACCCCTCTAACCGCGGAGGAACAAGCCGCCGGGCGAGCCGAGGCGGCCACCCAGCTAGCTAGTTCTGGGGCTCTGGGGCAAATCCAAGAATCCCGCGCCGTTAAAGGCGACAAAAAAACCTCCAGCGAGGGCCAAAGCGAAGAATCTGAAGAAGACGCTTACGCCGCTCCCCAGGAATTAACCCCAGAGGAAAAGGCCGAGGTGGCGGATCTAAAAACCCGCGACCGGGAAGTCAAGGCCCACGAGGCCGCCCATAAGGCGGCGGCGGGTGGTCTGGCCGGTAGCCCCTCTTACACTTACGAGACCGGCCCTGATGGCAAACGTTACGCCGTTGGCGGGGAAGTCTCGGTCCATAGCGGATCCTCCAGTGACCCAGCTCAGGCTTTAAGAGACGCTGAGGCCATTAAAAGGGCCGCTGAAGCCCCCGCCTCCCCGTCTAGCCAAGACCGGGCCGTGGCCGCGGCGGCCTCGGCGGATATCGCCCGCTTAACCGAAGAGGTTAGGGAGGAAAAGACTAAGGAAAATGAGCTTGAGGATGAGGAAGGCCCAGGGACAACGGCTCTCTCTAGCCAACCCGAAACCCCTTCTAGCTCTAAGTTCTTTAATGGCGAGTCCTTAGCTCAGAAGGCTCAAAAAGCTTACGCCGCGGTCAAGAACAGCCTGGCCCCGGCCTCTAAGCCGCTCCTCGCCCGCATCTAAGTCTTTACTATCAGACGCTCTATTAGTCCCGGCTAATCCCTAGCCGGGACTTTTTTATGGTTCTTCCAAATCTTGCCTGACCAGCGCCAAGCCTTAAAACAAATAACCCGCGAACGCCTTAATTTAAGACGCTCACGGGTTCGCTCGCCTGTTAGGGGCATTATATTGGAAAATGGCCCACTTTTAAAACCCCTCTCGCTGTACCTCCCTAGCTTTAAGTCCCCCCGCCTAACCTTTAACCGTGGCTAGTCTTGGTCTTTGGGGCCAAAAGCTGTCCTTAGGTGACTGGACCTAAAGATGAGGGCTAGAGGCTTCGTTAAGGGCCAAAAACAATTTTGACCCTTTATGACGCTCTTAACAATAAGGCTAACGGCCTCGAAGGTTAACGGCCACGAAAGGGGTTATGAAAGGATTTAAGCTCTTAGAGCCATTAGGGTTAACCTAAAAGGCCGCCTGTATCAACCAAAATAACTGCGATGTAGCGATATCCCTAACTAAAAGGTGATTTATGGGTAAAGAGACATTATATCAGAAACTGAAAAAAATAGAGGTACAACTTCCGAATTGGAAAGAAACTATTGTCCTGATAGTGACGCTGACGAGTTTTTTCGCTTATGACTGGTAACTGGTTTGGCCGGATAAAGAGGTTTTAAGGGCAATTTTAATGATGATTTTCGCGATCTCCGGCGCGACCCAAATATCCAGGATTTTCGCGACTATTCCCCTAGTTCAAAGGACTAAGAAAAATGACCTTTTATTACTCTACTGGAAATGGATTCTCGCCGGAAGCGTAGGCCTTGGGCTCGTGGCGTTCAGTTTTTGGGTCCAGGGGCTAAGGACAAAATCAAGAGTTGATAGCGAAGCTAGCTCAAACTAACGCTCAATTAGAGGCTTTCGCTCAAAGTCAGTTGGCAAACCAGGCGGCCTTAACGGCGCGGTCGGAAGCCGCCGAAGCCTTGATTAAAGAAAAAGATATCGTTATCGCCAAATTAAGGAAGTGGTATGAAAGTGACGCGGAAGCTTGCGCTTGGAGAAATGGTCGGATTCCTGATTCTGTTTACCGTCAGTTGTGCTAGTAGACCGGTAATCTCGACCCCTTGTTATCCGCCGTTCGTTTATCTTCAGACGGTTCCCGAGCCCCAGTTGACAGGTCGGACTAACGCGGATCTAGCGATTTACACAGTTGAGTTATTGGCCGCTTTAAGGCTAGCGAATTCGGACAAGGTGGCTCTAAAGGCGTGGGCCGATAGTCAGTATTAAAGAAGACTTTACTTCTCCGGGGTTTTTCTTTTCCGGGGTTTGGGTGGTTAGACCAGTTGAAAATAGCTTCGTTTCGTGAGTTGATTTTTTTGGGAATATCGGTTCATTTATTGTTGATAAATTTATTATACAAAAATAAAAAATTTTAAAACAACAGAAAGGGAAAAGCTAAAAATAACTGATAAAAAAATTAATATTAAGCCTAACTTTTTATTATAAATTTCTGGTATACCAAACCATGATTCATTTGATGAAACAACAATTCCTCCAAGTAAAGTAATAAAAGTTAAAATAATATGACTAAATATTATTGTAAAATTTTCTTGTTTTAAATATTTTAAACAGTAAATTTGTTTTATTAATTCATTTATTTGTCTATCTTTATCTATGTTTATAACTTCTAAAGCTTTAATTTTGCTATCGTGATCGGCAATTGTTTTAATAAAACGGTATATTTCACGTTTTGCCAGTGTCATTTGCAATATTTTGTCATATTATTTATATATAACACCTTTTTGTTGCTTTGTTTCATTTTTTGCAGGTTTATTTGGGAAATCATAGGACATTGTTTCTAGCGTCTATCTGTAGGAGATTCGGTTAATAATGATTTAAAATATGACTTCATTAATTCTACAGGAATAATTTTAGATGTTGTTTTTTTATTTTCATACGCAAGACTAACTTGATACCAAGGGGTATTTTCTTTATGAGTATCATTTACTAAATCCCAAGGGGGAATCTTAGAAAATTCATTCCAAAAAGAAAGTATAAAATCTTCTTCTTTTTCGTTATTAAAAATAACTTTTGGTTTTGTTATGGTATAAATACCGTTAATAATAGCATATCCTCGAATTAATTTATTAATTTCTTTATCTCTATAACGCCGTAACGAACGATAAATTGAATCTATAACTGGTCCGTATTTCCATGCTTCAATATTATCCTCAAATAAAGGACAATCAAAATAAGCTAAATACCAGCCTTGAATGTAATAAAGTAACTTTTGAATCTTCAAATGTGTTAAATTAGAATTATCATTTAAATTCTTTTCTATAAACCAATTTGCGATAGCTATAGCTTGATAAAGAATAGCCATAAATCACCAACATCATGCTCTGTTAGAGTTTATCATTTGTCCTAAGTGTCTATTTGTCTTAAGCCCGGAATAGTTACTAAGTGTCATAATTATTTTATTGTGTGTTTTATTGTGTGAAGCGTAGTTTGTCAACGAAAAATTAAAAGGTTAAAAGGTTAATATGAAAATTACGATTGGGATTACGCTCGCCTTCCTGACTTTGTTTACCGTCAGCTGCGCCAGTAGACCGGTAATCTCGACCCCTTGTTACCCATAGTTCGTTTATCTCCAGACGGTTCCCGAGCCTAAATTAACAGGTCAGACTAACGTGGATTTAGCGATTTACACAGTTAAGTTATTGGCCGCTTTAAGGCTAGCGAACTCGGACAAGGTAGCTCTGAAGGTTTAAGCCGATAGTCTTCAGAAATAAACGCCTTATTTTTTAGGTGATTTAGGTCTCCGGGTCTGACTAATTGTCAAACAGGCCGGTTTCGTAACGGTGGGCGTTTAGCGATTGATTTAGAGGAGCAAACCATATTAGAGGTACTAGAAGGGGTAAGGAACAAAACTCTAAAACAACGGCATGATCAGGCTCTTGAATCTTCGAGCCCTTTGATAGATCGCTGGCCTCCATCATTTTTTCGATCGTGCCTAGATAAACCCGCTTGATAATACGAGGCTTTCAGTTAACTCTAGCTGAATCGACAGCATAGTAGTTAGGACGCCCTTTTTTTATTTTGGTCACCAAAGAAGTTATGATTTTAAGTCCATCGTTAGCAGGGTAACACAACAGTCTGATTTTCTCATTAATCCTTTGGTAATACAAGCTTTTTCTTAAAATCAAGTAAGGTAATACATTTTCACAAGGTTAACTATGTGATATTATTGGATTTATTGGTTTTCCTCTATGGTAACTGCGAAACTCGGGATAGAACTCAAGTACTCCTTAAGACAAGCCAACGCCGATAAGGAGGCTCTGCGCCTCTGGGCCGAGGGTCAGCTACTACCCTCAAACTAGGATATCTACTTTCAAAATTTTGGGAATTGATTTTTAGAAAACCTTAGCGCCGACCCCTCTTTTTCCTCTCCATTTTCCCCGTAAGTCCTTGATTTTATTGGTGCGCCATGAAGGACTTGAACCTTCAACCTAATGATTAAGAGTCATTTGCTCTGCCATTGAGCTAATGGCGCGTCTCTGTTGACAAAAGGTAGCCTAAAAATCGCCTTAGTGACCGAGGGTCTACCAGGTCTTTAGAAGGCTTAGACGATTAAAGTTTAGGAGCTTAACCTCCGCCTTAACCACCTAAAACACTAGAAAAATTAAGGGGTTCCCCAACTGGAAAACCGCCTTAAACCTTCAAGGGCCTTCTTTAAGACGGGGAAGAATATACCTTCTATCTTTATTAAAGTCAAATCAGGTTTTTTGCCCGGATATGGGCCTTTCTTAGCCGTCTACCGGCTCCATAAGACTTTGGCTAAAATGACACCGCTTCGGACCACTTGGCCGTTTTGAGTGACCCTAACCCTTTTCCTTATTCGCCGCCCTTTAGCTATCATTCCGCCCTTAAGCCATATTTTCCGTTCGCGGCCATTGGTTTTCTGATACAATCTGGGGGCTTAAATCTAGAACCTTCTTGGTTTAGCCGGTTTAAGGCTTTTTAGAGCCTTATTCTCGGTAATCTATCTCATAAAGAGGCTTCCATGAAAAAATCCCTTGGCCCTTTGACCTTAGCCTACCCTTTGCCCGCTTATCTCATTGGCTCCTATGATCCTAAAGGCCGACCCAACATCATGACCGCCGCCTGGTCGGGGATTGTCAACTCGGATCCGCCTTGCGTGGCCGTTTCCATTAGACCCACCCGCCTTTCCTATGAGTCCATCTTTAAGAACCAAGCCTTCACCGTGAACTACCCCCGCTCCACCCTAGCGACCCAAGTGGATTTCGCCGGTCTCTTCTCCGGTCGGGACCAGGATAAGTTCGCGGCCACCGGGTTAACCCCCGTGGCTAGCTCCTTGGTTAAAGCCCCTTACGTGGCCGAATGCCCGGTGATCGCCGAATGCCGGTTATTTAAGACCTTGGAGCTGGGGACCCATACCTTATTCGTGGGGGAAATCCTGGACATTAAGGCCGATGAGGGTTTAGAAAGCCCCCAAGGCGGTTTGGACCTCACCAAAGTCGATCCCCTGGTCTATAATAGCGGGGCCCAGTATCACCAAGTGGGCCCGGCCCTGGGCAAGGCTTTTTCCATTGGTCGGACCTTACAGAAATAACCCCTAACCTATCTTTTAATAACTCTTAAAAGACCGCTTAACTTACGCTTAAAAACCGGTTGTTTTAAGTTATTAAAGGTAAATATCGTTAAATAAGCCTTAAGGGTTTACTTTGGGGCTTATTGGGGCTTCGGCCGCTTCAGTCTGGCCCAGAGTTTATTTGATCTTCAGACCTTAATGGCGGCTCGGGATTATCTTCTATTTTTCTCAATTTGTGATAGTATTAGCTTATCCCCAAAGGCGTTGGGAACTTAATAAGCCCCTTTCGTTTTTTTGGGTTTGGGAAGGCTAAACTCTTAGCGCCCTTATCACTATCGACCTATCGCCTTCCCTATTTGTTAGGAACAAGCGCCTGAAAGACTCGCGATGGAAATATCTCCGGAAATTCTGATTGGCAAGATTATCGTTCTCCTTGGTCTTTCAGTCGGTCTCATCTATTTTGGCCTCCGTCTTAAAATGCCGGCCATTGTGGGCTTTTTAGTCACCGGCATCTTAGTTGGCCCTTACGGCTTAGGTTTAATCAGCGATCCCGCCCAGGTGGAAGTCTTATCCGAGCTGGGGGTGGTCCTTTTACTCTTCACCATAGGCCTGGAGTTCTCCATCCAGAGCTTATTAAAGATGAAAAAGTTGGTCCTATTGGGCGGTGGTCTCCAGATGCTCTTTGGGACGGCCCTCATCTTTCCCATAGCCTTCTTCTTGGGTTTCTCCTGGAACACCTCTCTACTTTTTGGCTTTCTCTTTTCCCTGTCCTCCACGGCCATTGTCTTAAAGCTCTTACAGGAAAAAGGGGAAATGGACTCGGCCCACGGTCGAGGGGCCTTTGGGGTTCTCATCTTCCAGGATCTGGCCGTGGTGCCCTTAGTCTTAATCCTCCCCATGCTGGCTGGCCATAGCGGCGGGGATCCGGTTTATATCATCCTGGGCAAAGTCTTAGCCATCCTGGTCATCGTCTTAGCCATGGCCAACTGGGTGGTGCCCTGGCTCATGAAGAAGATCGCCTCCACTAAGAGTAACGAGCTTTTCATGTTCGCGGTGGCTTTAATCTGCCTGGGCACGGCCTTTTTAACCGCCGAGGCTGGGTTATCCTTAGCCCTAGGGGCTTTTATGGCTGGCTTGATCATCGCGGGCTCGCCCTACGCTTATCAGGCCATTAGCTCGGTCATGCCCATGAGAGACATCTTCACCAGCCTCTTTTTCGTCTCCATTGGCATGAAGATGGACATTAAATTCCTGGTCAATAACCCCTTTATCGTCATTGGCCTGGCTTTAGCCATCATGATCTTAAACACCGTGTCCACGGCTTTGGCCATGAAAGCCGCTGGGTTAAGAGGCCGAGTGGCCGTCATGGTGGGCTTCGCTCTGTGCCAGGTCGGGGAATTCGCCTTTGTTTTAGCCAAAAGCGGCGGCAATTTAGGCCTTTTGTCCGACACGGCCATGATCGCCTTTTTAAACATCGCCGTTTTAACCATGGCCATGACGCCCTTAGCCTTAGAGCTGGGGCGCCGCTTAGGGCCCAGCTTTGGGGCCATGGAAACGCCCTTTGTTGGCAGCATTAAAGGCCACGTGGAAAACCACGCCGTGGTCATTGGCTTTGGGGTGGCTGGTCAAGCCGTGGCTAGAGCTTGCCGTTTAATGGGTCGGCAATACGCCATCATCGACATGAACCCAGGTAGCGTCCAGTCCTACCAAGCTAAAGGCGAGCCCATCATCTTTGGCGACGCGGTCAATGAGGCCGTTTTAGAGCACGTGGGCGTTTTAAGGGCCGCCATCTTGGTCATTAGCATCCCCGACCCGGTGGCCACCAGAAGGATCATCGCCCAGGCTCGGCTTTTAAACCCCAACTTGTACATCGTGGCCCGGACCCGGTTTTTATTGACCGGGGAGTTATTAAAGCGCTTAGGGGCTAACGAGGTCTTAGCCGAGGAGTTTGAGGCGGCTTTGGCCGTTTTTGACTCGGTTTTAAACTTTTTCCACTTGGACAAAGAAAATATAGTTAGTCAACTAACCCTAGCCCGCGAACATGGGCCCAATGATTTTCACACCACTGTGTCCCCCCTGGCTCAACCGGAGCCTAACCTCCAGCCCCAACCAGAAACCAACCCGGACCCTAGCGTCGATCCGCCCGTGGCCAACGGGCGATGTATGTGAAGTTTTTTTTCCGGTCGCTGGCGGCTATAATACATTCAATTCTCCCGGTATTTTTTGTTCCACATGGCGACCGGAAAACGCGGTTTAGCCCCGTAAGGCGGGCCTCGTTTTTTTAGTTAATCAATTTACTTTGGTTATTACCTCGAATTTAAACAAATAGAGATAAATACCATGACTACTCGCGCTGATTATCATTCCAATTGCGAATACAATGAATCCTTTCAGGACTACCTTGAGAACGACGCCCCGGTCATTAAAGAGGTCGCCGAAAAGCTCCTCGCGAGCCGCAAGACCCTTCGCGAGTTCGAGTATCTGCCCGCGGCCCCTCGACCGGACGCGACCTCAGTCTGGAAAATCGTCAAGTTAGCCCGCCGTCTTATTTTCCCGGGCTTTTTCGAGCCCCCGCAAATTCACCGGGAACAGAACCCGGAGTACTCCATCGCTCAGACGGTTAGCGCTCTGTATAGCCTTCTGTCTAAGGAGATCTTAGCCTCCATTCGGCATGACCACATTCGTTACGGGCGCGCTTGCGTCAACTGTCGTCAACAAAGTCGGCTCCTCGCCCGACAGTTTATCCTGGAAATCCCCCGGTTAAGGCAGGTCTTAGCCGCCGACGTTTTAGCCACTAAAGAAGGCGATCCCGCGGCGGGGAGTCACCTAGACCAGATCATCCTCTGCTACCCCGGGGTTTTAGCCACCTTAGTCTACCGCTTAGCCCATGAGCTCTTGATCCGGGACGTCCCTTTTATCCCGCGGATCATGACGGAACAAGCCCACTCGACCACGGGCATTGACATCCACCCGGGGGCCAAGATAGGGGAAAGCTTCTTTATTGACCACGGGACCGGCGTGGTTATTGGCGAAACCTCGATCATTGGCCAAAGGGTCCGGATCTACCAAGGGGTCACCTTGGGGGCCTTATCCCTGCCCAAAGACGCCGGAGTCTCGTTAAAGGGCCATAAACGTCACCCGACCATTGAGGACGACGTCATTATCTACTCCGGGGCCACCATCCTCGGCGGGGAAACCACCATCGGGGCTCGCTCGGTCATTGGCGGCAACGTCTGGCTAACCGATAGCGTCCCCCCGGACACTAAGGTTTTTATTAAAAAGCCGGAGCTCATCTTTATAAACAATAAGGCGTAAAGCCGGTGATATCTTTACTGTGGCGGCGATGTCTGGTTTTTGGCTTCATTAAAAAAGAGCCTGGCCAGAGATCGCCGCTTTTTCTTTGGCGTTACCGGTTTAGCTATTGGGGTTCCCTAAAGAGCCCCAGCTTTAGCCCCAAAAACGCGTCTAAACCCGTCATCGGCCCCAAGCTAGCGGCCATTTTAGCCCCGGACCTTTATGGTTTTATGATCCCACCACAAGATTTTCGTTTAACGGCCCTTTCAATATAAAAAATACGACCATCCTAAATTAACCCTTCCCAAGCCATCAAAATTAATATATAATATACTGGCGTTGAGAGAGGACAATTTTCTGGCTAAGCCTAACGCCTCGCCCGTTTCCCTAAAGGTCTCTCCCCAAGGGACTTAGGTCAGGCTCAATAGGCGCGTCAATCAAGATGGGCTGGCCTACGGAAAAGAAGGACTGGCTTGGTGGAAAGAAGGGAAAGACGACAGTTTGACCGGAAGGCTTTAACTTGCGACTTAGACCAACTAGACATTCGCATCCAGATCTGACGATCATCAATTTATCGACGTTACTTTTGGCGAAACTAAAGGAACAACGCGTTGTTAAATTTGATGATTCGCTTAATTATTCTAAACAGAGCCTAAGTGGCGGGGTGGACGCCACAGGGGTGGACGCCCTTTTTTGGCCAACGCTGAATTTTCTTTTTATATTAGGTTTACTGGAGTACCGTCAAGAAACTGATGAATTTGAGTATACGGGATTATGAAATTATCTAAACTATATTCTAATTCGCCACATATTTTTAAGCCAATCGTATTTAATGATGGTGTTAATGTAATCATGGCTGAACATATGCTATTAGAGAATCTAAATAAGAATAATAAAAATCTTAAGAAGTCTTTTTTAGGCTTTATATTAGACTTTACGCTTTTATCAAATAAAGATATAAATCTTTTTCTGTCTAAAAATTATAAAATATTTGATCCATTGGTCTTTTTTCTAGAAATCAAAGTGGATAACGCGAATTATATTACCATTAAACGTAGCGTCGCGGAACCATCGAAAATCTGCTTTAAAACGCGCCCAACCCCTCTTCAAGATTTTTCCGATCCGCCATTGGAGGATTGGGACCGCCAAGACCTTAGTTTAGACCAAGCTATCGAGGAGCTTAATGGTTTATTGGACTTCCAATCGGCGCGACCTTGGAATTACCGCGCGGCTCTGTTCAACTCTATCCACGCCCGGCGGGATATTCACGATATATTTAAAAAGAGCTTGAAACTCCACTCTAAACATATTAACAGTATACCATTACAGGCGTGTTTACTTGGTTTTAACGCTTATTTAATTTTAAAGCTCTATGAAAAAGAAGATAAATTACAAGAATTATTAATAAAAGAGAACGAGTTAAGAGAAAAAGTACAACTATTTTTATACAATCTTGGCTATACTGATATTGAAGGTCTCCTTTTACTAAAGAGCGATGAGGTGGCTCGCCAACAGAAACTTCTTGACGCGTTCGATTTTAGCGAACCAGATTATGAACGGACCATTAATCTAGCGGACAACATTGACGTCCGAATCGCGGAGCTCAACAATGAGCGTTATTCCCTTAATTTTAACTTAAACAAGATTAAGTCTTCTTTAGAGTCGGGCCAGATCCTTTTTTCCCCTGAGAAGGCGAAACTTCTTTTTGAGGAAGCCGGAGTTTTATTCGCTGGTCAGATAAAAAAGGATTTCGAGACGCTAATCGCCTTTAATCGCGCCATTACCGAAGAACGCCAAAAATATCTTCAAGTTGAGTTTGCTGAAATTAAAACAAAATTACAAAATATAGATACTGAACTAATTATTTTAAACAAAAAACGTTCTGACATCTTATCTTTTATTACTGAAAAAGACTCTTTCAAAAAGTATAAAAAGCTTTCGAATGAATTGGTCACGCTCCGATCTGATTTAGCCATTCTAGATGAGAAACGAATACATATTCGCGGTCTGGCGGATTTGCGAAAGGAGATTAAAATCATTAAAGCTGAAATCAACGCTCTTAAAGAAAGCGTTAACGATGATATTTATATTCATAAATCAAATAATACTAGTATTTATTCCCAAATACGTCTTTATTTTAGTGAAATAATCGAAAACGTTTTAAGTAGAAAAGCTATTTTAAGCGTCTTGATCAATAAGGCTGGCCATTTAAAATTTAGAGGGTCCATGCTTAATGAGTCAGGGAGCTCTATTGTCCCTACTAATAGATCGCCTTATCGTAAATTATTCCGTGTAGCCTTTGATTTAGCTGTTTTAAGGTCGCGGATTCACGAAAAGTTCCCTCGATTCGTATTCTATGATGGCGTTTTCGAATCATTAAACCCTCAGAAGAAAGAAAAACTTTTGTTAGAGTTTGGCCGCCAAGCCGATCTAGGATTGCAACCTATAATCATTAATCTTGACTCAGATAGCGCGAGCCAGTCCGATGCGGCGCTTTAACCGCCTCTAAGCTTTTCGCTTTTCTGAGCCGCTAGGTTCTTGGTTGACGCGTTGACGCTTCTTGCTTTGCTAACAAATTTAATATATGCTATATTTGTAATGAGAGAGGACAATTCTCTGGCTTAGCGTAACGCGTTGTCCGCTTCCCTAGATGGTCTATGTCAGATTCAAAAGGCGCGTCAATATAGTAGTAGGCACTGGCTCAAGGAAAGACAACGACAGTCCGACTGGATGGGCTTTTCCACGCTGAGCTTCATCTTGGGGACTGATTAAATCCGCCACACCATAATAAGGGTGAACTCAAATGGAAAATACTGATAACAATACTACGGACCTGGCCAGTTTAAGCGCTGACATCAAAAACATCTCCCCTAAGATCGACTCGGTCAAATCTGAGCTGATAGCTGAGATGAAGACTCTCGGCGCTAGGATCGACTCGGTTGACAAGAGCGTCAACTCGCTTAGATCTGAACTAAAACCTGAGATAAAGACTGATCCCGGCACTATGAGCAACTCGTTTGGCACTATCTTCGACTCACTTAACAAGAATTTTGATTTGCTTAATAACAAACTCGTCTCTCTTAAATATGAGTTGTTAAATGAGATTAATAAAGCAAATAGAATACATAATATTACTGTTTTGATTCTTGTAGCCTTGTTATCTTTTGCGATAACGAAAATATTTAGTCGTTAAGCTATCTTAAAGTCTAAGTCATTATCTCATTAAATGGAAAGAGCGTCTGTGGCCCTTTCTTGTTTGGTTGGGCTCTTCGCGACTTTTTGGGATCAAACAATAATGACCAGGTCTCAATGAAGTCTTTTCCGTTCTACGCTTCCGAACCTTCTTTAATATGGAAGCCTTTAGGAAAAAAGACCGTTGGTTAAAGCCAGGTTACCCAGTCTGGCTAGCCGCCTGACCCTCTTAGGTCACTCGTAATAAAGGTTAAGTCAAATGGGCGGCCTTTTGTGGTTCCTGGCGTTTAAATCAGCTACCCCATCTTCACTGGTGGTGTCATATTAAGGTGTCGTCAGCCACGTTGGAGCCAGCCAAAACTGGACCTAACCAAACTGGAGCTAGCCAAGCTGGATCTTCCAGACGTTCTTAAAGAGGGTTAAGCTGGCCCCGCCCTAACCAGACCTTTTAGACCCTATGACGCCCTAACCCGTTCCAGCCCCACTCTAGGCCCCAGGCTTTACTAGCCCTTAAGCTAAGGGGCGGAACGAAAATTAGATAGGTTAAGAACTAGGCCCCAAAAGATGGTTTTTAAAGGTTAATTTATTAATAATATGACTAAAGTGGAATTAGGTTAAAGTCTTTAGCCGCCTCAGCCTCTTAAGGGGTCAAGGTGGGCTCGAAGACGGGCGACCCTAAGCGCGCCACTAGCCTCTAAAGCTCGCCAAGCGCCCAAGGTTTAATAGATCTAAGCGCCTCTTTTATCCGTGTAAATCGCTATATCAATAACGTTCTATTGTAATTAACTGTTTGCGCTATAATAATCACTTCTTAAATAAGCGTCAAACTATAAAATAGCCTTATTTTGAGAAGCTTTTATAGTTATGCCCCTGGAGCCTGGGTAATTTTAATCCCCCTTGATCCATAGGTTTAAGTCTTTCTTTTCCCGCCAATTTCAAGTATGATCCTAAAGTATTATAACCGTGGAGTCACCACCGGCGACCCAGCTTTAGTTTCTTAAGGGTCACCTAACTTAACCTTTTTTTGACTTCTGGTCTCTTGGCGATTTGGCCTTTAGGAAGATTGTATGGCTGAAGGTCTTCTTTTGACCGAAAAACGCGAACTAGTCCGACGCGAACTCATTTACTACCTGAAAGTTTCCGATCTTCTGAATAGTCAGGAACTTGGTCGGATGGTGGATATCCACGCTAAAGGTCTACTTTTAATGGGCACGGCCTCGCTCACCATTGGTCGAGACTACGCTATTAGCATAGAGTTGCCTAAGGTCCTTCAAGAGCAGGGCTCCCCGAGCATCTCCATTCAGGCCCGGGCCATTTGGTGCCGACCCAGTTTAACCCATCCCTACTTGGAAAATGGGCTCATGTTTATTGACCCCAGCCAAGAGACGCAAGAAGCCATTGAGAATCTCATTATGATTTTCGCTCTGCCCGAGGGGACTTTAAAGCTATGACTTATATCCTTGGCCCGAAGGGCTGGACCGTCTAAGCTTGAGGGCGGGTCATAACCAGAGCTTCCAGTGATGGCTAAACCGTTTTATTTTCCCGTTAAAAAGATGATATATTGGTTTTTCTTTGGGCTTTTATGGCCCCAACGCTCCCCAGGTTTTCCAGGAGGATGTCAAAAACCCTATGACCCATATTCTGACATTCACCGTTAATTCCTCCCAGCGTTTAAGCCAGGTTCAAGCGGGTTTCGCGGAGACGCCGGATCTGCCCTCGGGGAGCTTAGGCCTCGTCTATATCATCGTGGGGATCTGCCTTTTGGCGGCCATCGCGGCCTTTATCATCTACCGGGTCCGCCGCAAGAAAAGTCGCCAGAACCGGGGTTGGTCCTCCATCACCAACTCCCAAGCCATTTGGGAGGTCTTAACCAAGGCCGTGGCTCGCCAAGCCCATTTCACCATGGAGATCTACGAGGCCAACCACACCATTAACTATAAGGGCGTTTTAGATAAACTGGAGGCCGACAATAGGATAGTCCTCTCTTTGTCCGACACCCCATCAGTGGACGCGGACTTCGCCGGGTTGCCGGGGGTTATCCACATCAACTTTCGGCCCGCGCCCAAAGAGTCCATGGAGCACTACCAGTTCGCCACCAAAATCCTCACCAACCGGTTCGTTAAGCACAACGGTTGGCGGGAGGCCCAGCTTTTAGTGCCCATCCCCCGGGTCATCACCTCGGCCCAGAGAAGGAGTTTTTTGCGCTTAAGGCCCACGGACAAGTTCGCCTTCAATTGCTCCTTAAACAACGTCCCCGAGGGTGATATACCTAGCCTAGAGGCCTTAGAGGAAATCTGCTCGGGCGAGATCTTGGACATCAGTATCGGCGGGGCCCAACTGAAATTACCCCAAAACGTCCCCTTACGGGAGACCCAGCGGTTTGTGGGCCTCATGCGGTTACCCGTGGCGGGCTTGGACGTGGAAATCCAATCCCCCACCTTGGTCATCCTCGTCCAGATCCTGTCCCAGGAGTTTATTAAAGACTCCCCCCAGTTCGGCCAACAAGCCCATTCCTGCCTACGGGTCCGTTTTTTAGGCCGATACGTCTTTGAGAAAAACCAGAAAATCTGGATCTACCGCGGGTTAACCCAAGCGGCCTTAGAGGATTTAGCCTACTGGATGCAGGCCTATCAACGTTACATGATTAAAAAACAAACTAATTTATTGCCGCCCGATGAGGCCAGTCACCGTCCCCCCAACATGTTCCCCTCGATTCCGCCGAAGCAACCCAAGCTTAGAGAAGATTAAGGGAGAGCTTAATAACCTATGGCCTTTCTCGCCGGTCTGCCCACCATTAGCCGCTACCGCCTTTTAGACTCCCCCAAGGAGCTCACGGACGAGTTTGTTCAGTCCAAACTGACTAAAAACGCCTTTGTGGACATTGAGCGCTTAGCCGAAGAGGAAAGCTTAGGCTGGGTGGAGATTTTTAACCCTTTAAACACGGCTTTCACCCCTGAATCCTTTAATTTTGGCGGGTTTTTGGCCTTTCAAGCTCGCTTGGACTCGCGGCGGTTATCCGGTAAAACCTTACGCCGTTACTATCTTCTTAAAGAAGCCGAGGTCATCGCCCAGACGGGCCGAAAACCTAGCTCCCAGAAAAAGCGGGAGCTAATGGGGTCCTTAAAGCAAGACCTACTCCGCCGGGCTTTACTGAACACGGACTTACTGGAGATCATCTGGTTCCCCACGGTGCGGGAAATCTGGATCGGTGGGGCTGGGGAGAAAAAGCGGCTTATTTTTGAGGAGCTGTGGGAAAAATCCTTTGGCCTACCGGTCCGTCTCTTGGTCCCCATCACCCTGGGTTTTGAGATGATCCCCCAAGAGCTCGGGGAAGCTCTTTTAAAGGCCCAAGCCAGCGACCTTTGGGGCGAGGACGAGTAAACCTAGCTTAAGGCCTTAGGGAGCCGGGGCGGCCCCTTTTAGGGACCCTAACCCGCGCCTAGTGGTTATTAAATCGTTATTAAAGAACTATTAACCAATTTATAACCATAAAATATCTTTTAACAACATAAACACCATATTATATTTAACCTTTAACCAAGCCTATCCAATATAGGCGGGAGAGTGGTTTTGCCCGCGCCTTACCCCAAAAACGTGGATTTTCTGGATCTCTGGACGGAAAAGCTTTTTTTAGGCCAAGAGTTTTTGACCTGGCTGTGGTTAACCGCGGAAAGCGACAGCGTCTTTAACGGCCCCGGCGGTTCCGAGACCATTATCCGCTTTGAAAAGAAGCTGGTGCTCCAAAAAGGCGATGGATTAGGCCGGAGCCAATTGGTCTGCCAAAACCCGGATCACGATTGGTCTGAGGCTTACACGGCCCTAGGGGTGGGCAAGAAGGTCATTAAAGCTCACCTCACCATGTCCACGCCCAGTTTTGAGTGCGCTTTCGCTTTGCCCGCTGACACTTTAGCCCCCATGTCCGTCAAGTTTGAAAGGGAGGCTAACCCGGTCGAGGAAGAGGGCCCCAAAAGCCGGATCGGGGCCTTTTTAAATAAAGCGGCCCTTTTAACCGCCCTAAACGCGGCCTTGGATTACCTCTTTCAGACCTTTTTAACCTTACGGCTGTCGGCCTCCTGGACCGAGGAAGAGCTCCCTAGACTTAAGGCTTTCTTAGAAAGCCATCTTTTAAGCGGCGTTCGGGTCTAATGACGCGAGTCCTTTTCGCTCTCTGGTACTGGCCAGTCTTCTTCGTTTTAACGGTCGGGGCCGGGTTTATCTGCTTACTGGTCAGCCTCTTTTCCCGGACGGCCAGCCGGTTTATCACCAGTCAAGTTTGGGCGGCCATTGTCTTTTGGCCAGCGGCCATTAAAGTTACGATTAAAGGCCAAGAAAACCTCCCCCAAACCGGCGGCTACATCATCTTCGCCAACCACCGCTCTTTATTGGACATCCCCACCGTGGCCGTGGCCGTAAACAAACCCATCTCTTGGGTGGCTAAGGCCGCTTTGGGCCGCATCCCCGTTTTTGGCTGGACCTTAAAGCGCTCCCATATGCTAGTGGACCGGGGCGGCGGGGCGGACGCGGCCAAAAAGATGGTGGCCGAAGCCCAAGAGCGGTTAAAGAACGGCGAGATTCTGGCCATCTTCCCGGAAGGGACGCGGAATAAAACCGCCACCCCGGTTCTGGCCTTTAAAAAAGGGGCCTTTATCTTAGCTAAACGAGCCACGGCCCCGTTAATCCCCATCGCCATCCACCACTCCAGCGAGCTGTGGCCAGCGGGCGGTTGGTTGCCTAAAACCGGAACCTTAACCGCGGCCATTGGTCAGCCTTTAACCCCTGTCGCCAACGAGTCTTTAGGCCAGTTGGCGGTTCGGGCCCAAAAGATCTTAGAGGAACTGTACTTAACGCCCCTTACGGGCCTTGAGAGCCTAGACGGCCTAGACGGCCTAGAGGGTCCGCCCCAGAACGCCCCTAATGGCCCTTCTTCTTTGGGCCCAGCTGACCATCGTCTAGCTAACCCAACCGCTGACCGTCCTAACGACCAACCAGCTGACCAGCCGGATAGCCTTCCCGATGACCCGATTGATCCCCAACCGAACCACTAGGCCCCAACCCGTGGGATCCGTTAGAGTTAACCCCCTAGTTAAGAGGTCTTTCCATGGCCAATGACCCTTTAGACCAACCCCTGGCGGTCTACCGCGAAGACCTGAGCCCTCGGCCTAGTTTAAGTGGGCCGAAGGTTAAGATCCTCCACACCTCGGATTGGCACTTGGGTCGGGCCATTAACCGGTTCCATCGGCGTTTCGCCGAGCAAGAGAAGTTTTTAAACTGGTTAATCGAAGTCATTAAAGCTGAGGACATTGAGATCTTACTAGTGGCTGGGGATATCTTCGATAGCCAAAACCCGCCCCTCCAAGCCCAAGAGCTGTACTACGCCTTTTTAGTCAACTGCCGCGACACTAACTTAAAACAAGTGGTTATCACCGCTGGCAACCACGATTCCGCTGGCTTTTTAACCGCCCCGTCGGGGTTATTAAGGGCCTTAAACATCCACGTGGTCGGGGACCCCGCTTCGGATCCGTCTAGCGATCTCTTAACCTTAAAGGACTCTAACGGCCAACCAATCCTATTGGTGGCCGCGGTTCCCTACCTAAAAGATCGGTACTTAAGAACCTCCAAGGAAGGGGAAACGGTCAGCGAAAGGGACTTTAACTTCGCCCAAGGTTTAGCCCGCCATTACGCGACCTTAGCTGAACTAGCCCAAAAGCGGCAAGCGGCTTTAGGCGGGGCTATCCCAGCGGTGGCCATGGGGCACCTGTTCGCGAGAGGCGGGGAAGTGACTGAAGGCGATGGGGTTAGGGACCTCTACGTGGGGACCATGGCCTTGTTTGACCCTCAGACCTTTCCGCAGGTCTTTGATTACATCGCTTTAGGTCACCTCCATCGGCCCCAGAAAGCCAAATTAGAGACCATCCGCTACAGTGGCTCGCCCTTAAAGATGAGCTTCCAAGAAAACGCCAATAAAAGCGTCACCATGGTCACCTTAGGCGATAACCGCTTAGAGATTAGCCTTAAACCGGTTCCAATCTTTCAGGAGCTTCTAAGGCTTAAAGGCGATCGGAACCAAATCCTAAAGGAGCTTTTCGCTTTAAAACAAGCTGGCTCCAACGCGTACTTAGAGATCGTCCACACCGGCTCGGAGCTCATTGGGGCTAGACGGCTGGAGTTTGAGGAGGCCATTAAAGGAACTAACTTGGCTTTAACCGCGGTCATTGAGGCCAGCCCAGCGGCCCCCACTTACAATAAGCTTTTTGAGGCCCGGGATTTAGCGGAAATGACGCATCTGGAAGTTTTTGAAAAGCTCTTGGACCAAAGAAAGATCCCGGAGGAGGCTCGGATTGAGCTTAAAGAGACTTACGAGGAAATCTTACAAGCCTTAGCCGGGGAAGACCTTCCACCCGCGGTCAGCGAGGGTTAAACCCATGCGTTTACTAAAGATCCGACTCAAAAACCTCAACTCTTTAACCGGCGAGTGGGAAATCGACTTCACTAAACCCGAGTACGCCAATTCCCCGCTCTTTATCATCACGGGGCCCACGGGCTCCGGTAAATCCACCATCTTAGACGCCATCTGTTTAGCTCTGTACGGGCGCACCCCTAGATTGCCAACCATTTCCCAAGCCACTAACGAGATCATGTCCCGTCAAGCCAGCGATTGCTTGGCTGAGGTCACCTTTGAGACTAAAGAGGGCGTCTTTCGGGCCAGCTTTAAGCACCGGCGGACTAAAGCCAAAAGCGCCAACCCCTTTGGCCCCATCGCCCAAGAGGTGGTGGACGCCTTAACGGGTCAAGTTTTAGAAAGCCAGATCAAAGCCAAGGTGGCTAAAGTGACGGAAATAGTGGGCATGGATTTTGGCCGGTTCACTAAATCCATCCTCCTAGCCCAAGGGGGGTTCGCGGCTTTTTTGGAGGCCCCGCCCCCAGAGCGCTCTTTAATCCTAGAAAAGATCACCCAAATGGACGATTACGGGCGGATCTCCATCTTAACCTACCAACGGCACGCCGAGGAAAAACGGGCCTTAGAGCTTTTGGCCCGGGACCTGGAAAGCTTAAAGGCCCTACCGAGCGAAGAGCGGGTGGCTTTAGAGGAAAGACTCGCTTTTCTAAAGACCGAGGATATTAGGTTAAGAGAGGTAGTGGCCACCGCCACCTCGGCTTTGGAGTGGCTAAAGGTTAAAAGCCAACTAAAAGCCGCCTTAATGGATCTGGATCGCCAAAAGCAAAGTCTTATTAATGACCAAACCCTTTTCCAGCCGAGCGCGGCTAAGCTGGCCTTATCGTTAGTGGCCTTGGAGCTGGAAAGCTCTTATGAGAAACTTTCCGCGTTAAAAAAGGCCGATCTAACGGACCAAGAGGCTCTCGAAAAGACTAAGGGTCAAGAGATTGAGCTTATTAGCCAAACGGATCTGGTTAAGGCCGAAGCTTTACAAGCTAGCCAAGTGGCGCTGGAAAAAACCGATAACCTTATTAAGGCTCGGCCCATCTTAAAGGAGACTTTAGAGCTGGACGGGAAGATCGCCTCTTTAAACGACACGGCCCAAGATCTGGCTAAAGAGACCCAAGGGTTAGAGGCCCGGCGTTTAACCTTGGAAAAAGAGCAAGCTACAAAGCAAAGCTCCCTGGAAGTCTTCCAAAGGGAGCTAACCAGCCTTAAAGCCCGCTTAGAGGCGACTAAAGCCGAGGAGTCTTTGGCCACCGATTTATCAGGGTTAGAAAAGGACGCCGAGGCCTTAGGCGAACTGGACCAAGAAAGTTTAAGCGCCAATAAAGAGTTATTAAGGGTTAAAGACGCCAAAGCCACCTTAAGCGAAAAACTTAGCGCCCACCAAAAAACGGCCCAAAAAGCGGCGGAAACCCTAGCCCAGCTTTTAGAAGAGCAAAAAACCCAAACCGCGCGTCTTGCGGAAACGGAAAGCCCCTCGAAAGCTCACTGGCGCGACTTGGAGGACGCCACCCAAAGCCGCTTAAATCAGATTAACGACGCGGTCCGGATCCACGGGGAAAAGGTGGCCTTAGAAAAAGAACTCCAAGGTATCGCCGCTAAACGAACTTCTTTAACCCCGCTTTTAGCCAAGACCCAAGCCGAAAAAGAGACCGAGGAGACTTACGCGCAAGGGTTAGACGAGCGTTTAACCCTTTTAGCCGAAAAACTCGATCTAGCTCGCTCGGTGGCCTCTTTAGAGGAAAGGCGAGCCCAGTTGGTTTCTGGGGCGCCTTGCCCCTTATGCGGCTCTTTGGACCACCCCTATGTGGCTACCAATGAGTCAACGGATCCGGTTAGTAAACTTCCCGCCGTTGGCCAGGTGGAAGAAGAGCTAAAAGCCGCCAAAAAGGAAGCCTTACAACGGAAAAAGAAGCTAGAGGAGACCAATAAAACTTTAGCTGGCTATTTAGGCGAAGAAAAGCACTTAGGGTTAGCTTTAACCGAGAACTCCCATAAGTTAGAGGAAAACCAAAAAAGTTTTTCCAATGTCTTAGCCTTATTAGCCACGAACGCTCTTTCACTGGATGGGCTTAATCTGGATGACTCTTTAAGGCCGGGCTTAGAGCCCGCCGCCTTTTTAGAGACAGCCCAAAAAGAGACCGCTAAAAATCTAACCGCCATTAAAGAGCGGCTAAAAGCCGCCGACGCTCTAGCTAGCCAGATCGCCGAGCTTGGCCAAAAGGCCCAAAAAGCCCAAAACGAGAGCGCCAGCGCCCAAAGGCTAGTGGTTGAGGCCACCTTAACCTTAGAAAAGCTGGCCGCCGACGAGACCCGTCTTGTAACCGCCCTGAAAGCCTTAAGCGACCAAATAGAGGCCAAAAAAGCTTTACTGACGGAAAAACTGACCCCTTACGGTATAACGAACTTTCCCCCGAAACTAGCCCAGACTCTAAACGACTTAAGATCAAGGCTTAAAGCCCACCAAAAGCTCATCGCCGAGGCGGATGAGCTAGAAAGAGCCATAATCGCCCTTAACAGCGCCATCTTCCAGGAAATCCCCAACCTCGAAAGGTTAGAGGCGGATCTAACGGAAAAGAAAGGTCAAGCCGCGGCCCTCTTGGAGCGGCAAGAAGCGATTGTCACTAGAAGGCGAGAGCTAGCGGGGGATCTGGATCCGGAAAAAGAGGGCCTAAGGCTTGAAAACGAGGTTAAAGCCGCGGAAAAGAGCTTAAAAGATCTTGAGGACAAGAGCCATCGCTTAAACACCGAGCTAACGGTGGTTAAAGAAAAAGCCTTAACCCTAACCGCTAACCTAGAGGCCCGGAAAACCCAACTGGAAGCCCTTTCCGCCGCCTTTTTAGCCGCCTTAACGGAAAAAGGCTTAAAAGACGAGAGCGCCTTTTTAGAGGCTCGTCTAGCCCCAAACGAGCGCCAGAAGCTTTCTAACCAACGGGAAGAGCTAATGGCCCGGGAAACCCAGATCAATTCTTTAACTCGAGACAAATCCGACCAACTGGCTAAGGAAGAGGCTAAAAACTTAACCCTAACCGGGGAAGAGGAACTAACCGCGACCCAGAAGGAGGCCACCCTTAAGCGGAACGAGGGTTTAACGGAAATAGGCTCCGCTCAGGAAAAACTGGACCAAGATAGCCAGATCCGGGAGAAAGCCAAGGACACCACCGCCCTGTATGACGCCCAGAACGCCCGGACCATCCGCTTCGCTAACCTTAACGAACTAATCGGCCAGAGTAGCGGGGCCAAGTTTCGGTCCTTCGCCCAAACCTTGGCCTTTGAAAGGTTAGTGGCCAACGCCAACCTCCAACTCCAGAAGATGACCCCTCGGTACCTTCTGAAACCCGATGAGGTCACTGGCCTTTCCTTAGACGTTATTGATAACTACCAAGGCGGTTTGATTAGGCCAGCGAAAAACCTTTCCGGCGGGGAATCTTTTCTGGTCAGCTTAGCCCTAGCTTTAGGCTTATCCATGATGGCTAGCGAAAACGTGGAGGTTAACTCCCTTTTCTTAGACGAGGGGTTTGGGTCATTGGATGAGGAATCTTTGGATCTCGCCATCTCCGCCTTAGCCGATCTACCTCAGGCGGAGGGTAAGACCATCGGCATCATTTCCCACGTGGCCGGCTTAGAGCATCGGGTCTCCACCCAGATCAAGGTTACGCCCAAGTTTGGGGGTCAAAGCCGCTTGGACGGCCCGGGCTGCCGGGAGATTTAGGCGGGCTTTTGGCTGGGTTTTAACCATGTTTTAGATATGTTTGGCTAAATTTTTGACTTAAAAACGCTAATATATAACTAAAAACATCTAATTTTAGGTAACCACAGGGTATCCGTTCACGATAATTTTTGACTCCGCCCGAGGAATGACTCGTTATGGACCTTTTTAAAGCCGAAAAATCCTTTAGCTAGCGTGTTTTAGCGATTTAAGGCGATCGTAATTTTGAGCCGAATATGGTATAGTTATATAGAGTCCTTAAAGTAAAGATCCCCTTTTAACTCGCTAAAAGGCCAAAAGTCTTAAGGACCTTAGGTCCTGATTAAGGTCACGCGCCCCAACAAATACGGGGGTATAATGGAGATAACCAATGGCCTTAAAAGATTTGCCGATGGAAGATATACCTTTTACCTAAATAATTGACGATAACTATTTATACGCGGATAAGACCAGATACATATATCAGCTCTTGTTACGCCAGAAAGGTCAATTTTTTTATCCCGGCCCCGGCGTTTTTGGCAAATCCCTTTCGCTTGACACCTTGCGCGAGCTTTTCACCGGTAACCGCCAGCGTTTCGAAGGTCTTTGGATTGGCCAGTCCAATTACGACTTTATAGCGTATCCCACCCTGTTTCTGACTCTTTCAGTAAAATCGAACAGTCCTTCCGCCCTTGAGAACGCGATCCTAGGTCAGCTTAAGAAAATCACCCCAAAAGGTCTTGAGGTGTTGGGGGATACGTCAGATGCGTATTTTGGGAACCTTATCGAAGCTCTTAACGAAAAATTTAATTCTCAAGTAGTGGCGCTCATAGACGAGTATGACGCCCCGGTGACCGAGAATTTGGCTAACTCAAAAGTAGCCGAGGCTAACCGAGCTATTCTTCACCGCTTTTTCGCCACTCTAAAACGGCCTTCCGTTCAGCCCTGTATCCGTTGCGCCATGGTTACCGGTATAACCAGATACGCGCTGACCTCTATGGACTCTGGCCCCAACCATTTAAATGATATCTCCCTTAGGCCAGAATACGCCGGGATCTGCGGTTTTACCTTAGACGAATTTGATTCCCTGTTCGGGGACCGGCTAGAAAGCCTTCTAACAAACCTTAAAGCCAAAGCCAACTCCAACTCGAGAATGTTGGTTAACGAGGCTGGCGGAATCACTGATTCCTCTACGGTGGCTGATTTACGAGCCACAATTTTTAAATGGTATGACGGCTACTGCTGGGGGGGGCCAACTAGGGTCCTTAACCCTTTTTCCCTTCTCCATTTATTTAACAAGAGCGCCTTTGGCGCTCACTGGATCCGGAGCGGTCGCCCAGGTCATTTGACCGCCTTGATTAAAAAAACACCATGGGAATTCCTGGAATTCCCGTTTCAGTCATATATTACCGGGGATATAAGAAAACAGGAACTGGACCAGCTAGAGCCCGCCTCGTTCCTTTTCCATAGTGGCTACCTAACCCTAGATGACTCCATTGATATAACCGAGGAAGACCAAATCCTTGAACCGCTAGAAGAAGGTTACGAATATTTACGATTTCCCAATTATGAGGTGAAATCTAACTACAACGAGGATTGTTTAACCGCTGTTTTGGACCCTAAATCGAAAGCTAAGCTTAAATCCAATCGCTCCGCGCTTCGAGCGGCTATTTTGAGCCGTGACGCTCCAGCGGTTCAAACCATCTTTAGCGACCTTTTCGGAACCATTACTTTCCACCAAAGGCCAGATGGCGAGGACGATTTCCACCGCTCTCTGCGATTGATTCTTTGGGGCATGGGTTTAGAGGCGCGCTCCGAACTATCGGGACCTATGGGACGGCTAGACCTGGCCGTTAATCTAGGGAACCGGGTATATGGCGTCATTGAGTTAAAATATCGCCCTAATAAAAAGCTTAAACCCAAGGAAGAAGATAAAGTTTTGGCCGCCACGGCCTTGGCGAGGTTACCGCAAGAAGAGGTGGATACGGTTTTAGCCAACGTAGCCAGACAAAAATTTAAACTAGCGGAAATCACGCGAATTGTATCCGTCACCCCACCGAGGCGATTAACCGCGGCCGAGGCTAAACACCTTCTGGCCCAAGCCGCCCTGACTTCTCTAGCTGAGGGGGCGCTCAATAAAGTTTTGGCTAAGGTAGCCCGGGAAAAACTTTCTCCAGAAGAAATCGCGGAAATCTTCCAAAACGCGGGCTCCAGTTGGGAACAGTCCGAAGAAGAAATTGATAAAGACTTGTCTAAGGCCGCCCAAGGTGCCCTAGACGCCATCAAGAATAAAGATTATCACGCCGTTTTGAAACTCAGGGCCGATGAGTTTATTGACCTGGGGATGGCGATCTACGGCTATGGCCAGCCTATTAAAGTCGTTTTCGACCCTAAGCCCACAACCAAGCGCCTTAACTAGCTTAACGGCCCTTTAAACGCCCCTTTTCCACCGCCCGAAAGAGCCGCCCAAACCGCTCGGCTAAAAGCGGGGGCACGGCGTTCCCCACCTGCCTCGCCCGGGAGTTTAAGGACCCCATAAACCGAAAATCCCGGGGAAAAGTCTGTATAGAGGCCGCTTCCCGTAAACTAATGGCCCGATCCTGGGTAGGATGCCCAAAGCGACCATTGGAGTAGCTGACGCATCTCGTGGTTAAGCTACTAGCGGGTTTATTAAAGGCCAAACGCCCGTACACATCCCCATACCCTTCGTGGCCAGTTTCTTTTAACAACCTTTTATGGCCAGGAAGTTTCAGTCTGGTTGGCCAGTGACATCGATCTCCGCCTTCTGGGGTGTAACGTAAACGCTCTAGGTTGAGCGGGGACAAACCCGCCGCCTGATGATCCGGATCTAGAGGGTCCTTTTCCCCAGCCTTTAAAGGCGGTAAATCGCCGATCCAATCCCTTACCGTGGCGTAAGGGACTTCTGGCCTTCTTTGGCCATGGGTGGGGCCAGGAAAATCCAGCTCCCCATGTTTGGAAGCGATCACGATTAACCTAGGCCTAACTTGGGGAACCCCATACTCTAAAGCGGTAACCACCGCCTCTTTGGGGGAGGGGTAACCCAGACCTATTAAAGTTTCGATAAATGTGTTTAAAGGGCTGTTTTCAGCTTGATATTTCTTTAACCCTGGCGCGTTTTCGATAAAAATATAATCAGGCCGATAGAACTCCACAAACCTCGTGAACTCCGCTAATAGACCAATCCTCGCGTCATCATCTCTTTTTAGCCTATTCAGCTTGGAAAAAGGCTGGCAAGGGGCCCCGGCCACAAAAAGAAGCGGACCGGTCAACTTGGCTAAAGAGGGTTTAATGTCTTGGGGCTGAAGGAGCCGGATATCCCGCGGATAAATTTTAGCTTGGGGGAAGTTTAAGGCGAAAGTGGCCGCGGCGTCCAAATTACTTTCAATAGCCGCGACTATCTTTAACCCCGCCGCTTGAAACCCCCGGCTAGCTCCCCCACAGCCCGCGAAAAAATCCACCACGTTCATTAATGATCGCCTATTATTCCTAAAAATTTACGTTAATAACACCTAAACATTATTAATTTAGTTTAATATTTTAATTAATATTAAAATTTAAAAAACGTCTATAAAATTAGAGCGCGGCCTTGAGACCTATTATATCTTATAATGTTTTTAAAAGCTAGGGTTTTTCGAAGGGGGAAAGGGGCGCCGCGTCAACCTGTCGGTCTAGAAGCCTTAATCATAACTTTTAGGTTGGTCCTTAGGCTGTGGCCTCTTACCATCTGAAGGCCCAGTCTAGCTCCTTAGCGACCGGTAAAGAAAAACACTGCATTCATTATTATATTACTCTCTAACTGACAGGTAATTACAACTTTTTATAACACCGATCTAACACACATTCCAAATTCTGGCGGCCTCTAATAGTGGTTAAAAAGACAATCTTAGCTGATTATAAAGCTGAGGACGCCGCTGACAAGAAGAGCGTTAAAGAGTGGATGAATATAAGCGTAACGGCAGACTTAAGGTTAGAAAAGCTTGGCTTATGGCTGACTAATTATGGGCCCGAACTATTTGACACCTATGCTCATTAAATTAAATAAAAATTCGCTAACCATACTTTTTGACAAATACCTAAATAACCGGTATAATTTCATCTGGCTTGGAAAATGATGAATAGTTCATCATTGGGTTGACAACATCGGCTCGATCCAAGAGACAATACTCCAGGGCGACTCTATTCTGGGTAAAATTGACCGTTGTGGTTCCTAGCCAACAAGGCGGATACTCAATCCAGCTTTCTGATGTATTTTTTTTCTTATCTGACGGACGGTAAAACATGAGTGACGATAATTCTAAATCTTCGTATCCAAAGAAAAAAATAAGAGACTATATTTTACCTGCTTTAAAACCTGCTATTGCCTTTTTTCCACTTGGTGGAACCGTTAATGAATTATTATCTTCATTAATCCAACCTCAATTAGATAAACGAAAAGATGAGTGGTGTGAATATATCGGTGAAGCTTTAAAAAACGCTATAGAACGAATTGGTAAATTAGAAGACATTACGTCAAATGAAAATTTTGTCGATGTCGCTATTCAAGCCTCTCGTATCGCCTTAACAACTTCAGCGGCTGAGAAACGTGAAGCGCTTAAAAACGCTATTATTAATTCACTATCAACTCTTAGTTTAGATCAGTTTAAACAAAGAACATTTATATCCTTACTTGACCAATTTAATGAATTTCATATATTATTTCTTAAAATATTAGATAACCCCAACATAACCGGTAAAACTATTTCTTTTCGTGAGCCTAATGGGTCTTATCTCCTTAATCCAAGTTTTAAGCAATTTATTTTCAAAGCATATCCTGAGTTAAACAAACACGGCGAATTTTGTTCTTTAATAATAAATGATTTATTTAATAAAAATTTAATTTGCGTTAAAGATCTTTTATTTCCTGTCATAGAAAATGATAAAAATATATTTTCATGTGTAAAAATATTAACTGATTTAGGAAGTGATTTTTTGCATTTCATTTCTGAGCAGAAACAATAATTACAATATATTTAATCTATATAAATATTATTTCTTAAAAACAAAGTGGTTAGAAAATTTTCTGGTTAACATCCTCCCTTCAATCCTAAAGTCGATGCTATTTAAGTCTCACCTTTATAAGCTAAACGCGTAAGCCAGAACTTGGATGGGTTTAGGCGCGTTAAGTCTAGGCTCACTACCCATTATCAGTGGCTATCCTACCCTTGGCTAAACTGGCCCAAAAAGGCGGCTATTTTGGCCAAATCCAGGCTTAAAGCCTCTCCGGCTCTAGCTCTATGGGAGATCCGGTTTTTAGCCTCTAAGGGCATTTGGGCCAAGGTTAGACCGGACTGGGGCTCAATAAAGATTGGGTCATAACCAAACCCATTCTCGCCTTTAGCTTCCAAGGCGATTTCCCCGACCAGCTCGCCTGACCAGGTTAAAGACTGGCCCTTATAGGCTAAAGCCAGAACCGCCCTAAACCGCGCCTTTCGATCGGCGATATTGGCCATCTTCTTTAGTAAATAGGCTGACCTTTTAAGGTCGCCTAAATCCTCGCCGCCATACCGAGCCGAATGGACCCCGGGTTCCCCGTTTAAAGCCTTAACCTCTAAACCTGAGTCATCGGCTAACGCCGGTAAATGGCTCTGGTCCGAGTAGTAGCGGGCTTTAAGTAGGGCGTTGGCTAAAAAATCCGCGCCCGTCTCCGCGGGCGGAGGGTATTGATCCTTTAAGTCGGCTAAAGTTAGAAGCGTTAGGTTAAGAGGCTTTAAGATGGCCCCCAACTCGCGGATCTTCCCGGGGTTACTGGTGGCTAAAAGGATGGGGAGGTTAGGCATATTGATTCGCTAGGTTAAAGCCTCTAGGGCTTAGATTAGAGCCCTTTAGTCTTAAGGTTTAAGGGCCCTGAAACAACGACCCCCCTAAAAGCCACTTTAAGGGGGTAAGGTTGGCTAGGGTCAAAAGCGAGGAAAAACGCCTTTGACCTAGCTAGTTAGCCCAAACTATTAAGAGCCTTTAAGCTCTTTCACGACCGCTCTTTTAACGGGGAGGCGACTTTAACGATCCGATCCGCTCGGGTCAATACCCCGACAAGTAGTCAAACAGCCGCCGATCCAGCTCGTCTTGGGTGGTGGCCCGGGCGTCTAAAGGCCCTTCCATAGGCTCAAAGTCATCGCCAAAGTTGGTGTCCACTCGGCCCCGGCCCACTTCCCCGGCTTTAAACAAGTAACTGGCGGCCACGTACCCGCCCACGTCGTCATAATCGCCGCCGCCTAAGCTTCGGCGGACCAACCCGGGCGGGGGTTGGAAGTCTTTAACCTCTTTGCCCTCTAAAAACTCTTTCATAAAGTCGATAAAGATGGGGGCCGCCGTCCGTCCGCCTTGCTCCCCGTGACCTAAGGAGATCCGGGTCTCGCGCCCGACCCAGACCCCGCAGGTGTAATCCGGGGTGAAGCCGACAAACAAGGTGTCAGCCTGGGAGTTGGTGGTCCCAGTTTTGCCGGCCACCGGCACTTTTAACGCCCCAGCCACCCGAGCGGCCGTCCCCCGACTAGCCACGGCCCTTAACATGTCCACCATGATATAGGCCGTCTGCGGGGAAATAGCCTGGGTGAAGTAGGGCTGAAAATTCAACATGTCCCGGCCCCAGCGATCCTCAACGTGGGTGATAAAGGTCGGCCAGACCCAGGAGCCTTGGTTGGGGAAGGTGGTGTAAGCTTTAGTGAGATCCAGTAAAGTCACTTCCGAGGCCCCTAAAGCCAAGGACAAGGTGGGGGACAGTTGGGAGGTGATACCCATCTTCCGGGCGTACTCGGCCACCACCGGCGGGCCCACGGCCTCGCAGATCTTCACGGCCACGATATTGACCGAGTTCTTTAAAGCGTCAAACAGAGTCATGGGCCCAGCGTGCCGACCGCCATAGTTTTTGGGCCGCCAGATCTTCCCTGGGCCATCCGGGTAACTAATGGGGACGTCATAGACCACCGAGGCCTGGGTGTACCCATGGTCAATGGCCGCGGCGTAGACAAAGGGCTTAAAGGAGCTGCCCGGTTGTCTTAAGGCTTGGACGGCCCGGTTAAACTCACTGGCCCCGACCCCGTCTAAGCCAAAGTCCCGGCCCCCGACCATGGCCAGAACCTTACCGGTCTTATTCTCCAGTAAGACTAAAGCCCCTTGGATTTCGGGCGGCGGAGCTGGCCCAAAATCCCAGACCCGATTGTCGGGGTCTTGGCCTAATGCCCGGACCATCACGAGGTCATTCACTTTAAAAACATCGCCCAGCTTTCTTTTACCGACGATCCAGGCTAAGGAGGCCGCTGGCAAAAACCCTTTCTCGTCTCCCACGGCGATCCATAACCCCGGGGTCTCCCCGGTTTCCACCCGGGTGACGATCCCAGCGGGCTCTTGGTTAACCAATAGCTCCCGGTTCTCTAAACTGGCTTTGGCCCGCCGGGTGTAGTCAATGGCCTCCCGCGGGCTTAACCGGCGCACGAGGGGGCTCATCCGTTGCCGTTTGGCTAAGTTGTCTAACCCTTGTCGAACCGCGGCCTCGGCTTGGGCTTGGGCTTTCAGGTCTAAAGTGGTGTAGATCCTTAAACCCTCGTTTAAAACCACGTCTGGGCCTAGGTAATCGCTCATCTGTAAGCGGACCACCTCGGCGAACTGCGGGGCCACTTGGCGGTAGAGGTTCCGTTTCCGGGCTAAAAACTTTAAAGGCGTGTTTAAAGCGGCCCGAGCCTCCTCTTGGGTGATGTAGCCTTCGGTCAGCATCCGGTTTAAAACGTACCGCTGCCTTTCCACGCTACTATCAGTTCCTAAGTGAGCCCGTAAGCGACCCGGGGCTTGGGCTAACCCCGCCAGCATGGCCGCCTCGCCTAAGGTCACGTCCTTTAAGCTCTTATCAAAGTACAAACGCGCCGCGGACTCCACCCCATAAGCCCCGCGGCCTAAGTAGATCCGGTTTAAATACAAAAAGAGGATCTCGTCTTTGGTTAAGATCCGCTCGGCCCGCCAAGCTAAGATCATTTCCTTAAGCTTCCGGTCGTAGGTTCTTTCGTTGGTTAAAAGAAAGGTCCGGATCATCTGCTGGGTGATGGTCGAGGCCCCTTGGACCGTTTGCCCGGCCCGAAAATTGGCGATGACCGCCCGAGTGATCCCAAAGAGATCCACCCCCTGGTGCTGATAGAAGGACCCATCCTCAGCGGCTAAAAAGGCTTGGATAACCACGGTGGGGATTTGGTCCAAAGACAGAACCAAACGGTGCTCATTGTAGATCTCGGCCATGGGGGTGTTGTCCGAGGCCATGATAAAGGTGATGGTCGGGGGGTTGTAGTTTTTCAGGCTTTCTAAAGGGACGCCCTCTAAATCCTGGGAGTACACCTGCAGAATCAGTAAGCCAATAACTATAGGCCAGAAGAAAAACGGGGCTAGAAAAAAATAAAAGGCCAGTTCCCGGGGCACCCAAGCTTGCGGATGGACCCAAGGTTTCGGCGACTCCAATAGCTCCTCAGCCCGATCCGTCCGGGGCAGAGGCTCAGACTCCTTTTGGAGCTTAGTCCCCTCGTTTTTGACCCGCTTAGCTTTAGAATCGGGTAAGTCTTCCTTAACCGCCGACTCGGCCGCTCTAGTCTCTAACCCTTGGGGTTCCACGCCCCCAGCGTCCTCAGCGGCCTCGCCCTTAGGGCTAGCCTTGGGGGTGGCTTTATCGGCGTCGGGGATATTTTTCCCCGGGTCAGCGGAACCTTTCTCGCCTTTGGCTAAAGAGACGTTCGCCTTATCCGGCCCCGGGCCGGATTGGACCATAGTCGCTACGGGCTCGTTATTGGAAGGCGCGTTCCCGGAAGCGGTGGCGGAAGAAGCGTTATCGCTGGAAGCGGCGGCGGCTAAGCTAGGCGCGTCGCTTAAACCCTTAGCCTCCGCCGAACCTTTAGCCTCTGGGGCGGAAGGCTCTGGCTTAAGAACCTCGCGCGGCTCTAAGATGGGTCTAGGGCCTTTAGGTTTCGAAGGGTCGCTTAAAGGGGACCCCTTAGCCGCGGAACCGGCCCCTTTTCCGACCGCGGATCCGGGCCCGGAGCCTGGTTTTGGGGCTTTCTTACCCCCGGGTTTATTCGCGGGGCCAGTTTGAGCCGTGGGGCTAGTTTGAGCCGCTGAGCTAGGGCCAGAGCCTAGAGGGCCCTTATAGGAGCCAGTGGGGCTTTTCGGCCCGGGGTTAACTGGATCCTGGCGCGGGGCTATGGGGCGTTGATTAGGAGCTTGACTCAAAACAATATATTCCAGCCAAAAATAGCCGTAAAATGTAAGTAAGCGGTTTTAAAAAAACCTGATTCCAACTTATAAGAAGACTTAAAGGCTATTAAAAACAAATATCCCCGTTTAAGGCCAGGGCCTAAGGCTCTGGCCATAAATAGGAACGCTTCGCATTATATACTAATTTTTCCCTTTCCCCAAAGGCTAAAAACAAAAAAGGCCCCTTCTTTAGGCCTTTCCTTAACTTAAAGCGTCTTTACCTTTATCGTCTTAGCGGGAAAAATCATTAAGCTAACCGCCCTATAGGGGGCGGCTGGCTTTAGTTGGGTTAAAGGGTTAAAACCGGGTCCGCCCGGATTTAACCAACCGAGCCGAGTTGGACTCGGGGTATCTTTCCAATAAGACCCGCATGGACTCCATGGCCCCGGGCCCATCGCCTAAGCGGCTTTGGCTGTAGGACATCTTTAACAAGTAATCCGGGGCTTTGTTGGAAGTGGGGTAATCCCGAAACCCTTGGCTAAACTCGACTAAGGCCCGGGTAAAGTCCCCTTGGGCGTAATAGCATTCCCCTAACCAATAACGGGCGTTGGGGGCTAAGGATCCAGCCGGGTTTTCCGCCAGCATGGCCTCAAAGGCCGCCGCGGCTTGGCTATAGCGCCGGCTTTTCACCTGGCCTAAAGCCCTTTGGTAACGGCTCCACTCTTGACCGCGGGTCGGTCTAACCGGGGCCACCGGCGGGGCTAAGCCTGGGGTGAGACCTGGGGACCCCGCTGGGGTTAACCCGGGGGTGAAGACCGCTGGGTTCTTTAAGACCACGTCCTCTAAATGGACCACCCGACCGGTTAACTGGTCAAACTCCGCTCGCTCCACGGGTTTAGGGCGCTCCCCGCCAAAGAGGGAGCAACCTGTCAAGGTCATTCCCAGCCCGAGCCAGATTATAAAAATCCAGTATATGGGGGCCGTCTTTCTCATTATGGATAATTTACCAAAAAACCGGCCCTAAATAAAGAACATTTTCAACTAGAACTCTTTAGGGAAATAATATTTTCCTTTCCCCGTCATTTTTCCTCTTAAAATCCCTCTTAAACCCTCATCCCTTGGGAAGCGCCAGCGAATTGACTTAAATTAAATCCCATAGCCTTCTAATTCCTTTTAATCTCCGCCCGCGCCTCTAATTAATCGCGATTAACCATAAATTACCCCAACTAACCCCCAAGCTATGGCCCAGAAGACGGGGCCTAGAAGACGGGGGCCTAGAAGACGGGGGCTAAAGGCAGGGCCCAGAAGACGAGGACTAAAGGACGGGGGACTAGAAGACGGTGGCTAAAGGACGTGGCCCAGAGGACGGGGCCAGAAGACGGGGCCCCAGAGAACGGGGGCCTAGAAGACGGGGACTAGAGAACGGTGGCTAAAGGATATCCGCAATGACCCCTTAGCCTTAAGGCCCGCTAGTCTTAGCCCTTTAGGCCCTTTAGCCCCTTATGGGGCCTAAAGGGCCATAACACCGGTCCCCTAAAAAACCTTTCTCCCGAAAACTTACGGCCCCAGAAAATCTCGCCCTAGAAGCGCGACGCGGCTAGCTCAGAGGTTGACCCTCTGAGTTAGCCGCGGGCGCGGACATATGATTCGCGGCTTCTTTTACACGAACTCGGAGACGCTTTTCCTAATCATGGAGGTGGCCACCGTCTCGGAGCTCACCTTATAGGTTCCGGCGGCTATTCGAGCGGTTAGATCGGCCACTTTCTCCGAGCGGACGTCCGGGGCTAAGGTCGCTAGCTCCAAAGCTCGTTGGTAAAGCCGGGAGTTAGAGGAGATATTGACCCGATCGGCGGTGACGGCGGCGCTAGTGTCCGTGGAGTCCTCAGCGGCGTTACGCTCGGGTTTAGCCCGCTCTTGATTGACCTCGCTCTTCTTGACCAGAGGCTGACTGGTTAAAGGGTCAATTTTCATGATTCATCTCCCTCGTCTGGCGATAAGTTGTCTTCTGGGGATCTGATGGGCCGGGGCGGGCCGAGCATGGTTCGGTCAACCTTAATGGCCACCAGCTTCTTCAACTGTCGCCAGAGAATTCTATTCATCGGGCGGTCCACAAAAGCCCCGCCTTGTCTATTGGCTGTCTCCGGGTCTAAGCTTAAGTCTAGAAAGCTAATTTCCCCGGTCTCGTATCTTAGGCCTAAGGCCAAACCCGGTAGCCCGTGGTTCTCGCTCAGTTCGGACAAAGCCACGTAGGCTGGGTTAGCTGAGGCCAGGTTACCTCTTTGGGGGTGTCTTTTGGCCTGGTTCACCAATTCGCCTATGGCTTTGCGAGCCACTTGGCCAATGATGGCCGACCTGGGGGAGTTAAGCTCTCCCTCTTCGGGCCAAAGAGCGCCTTTTAAGGCGTCTTTTAGCTGACCGCCCAGGTTTCTGACCATCTGGCCAATCCGCCCGGTTTTATCGACCATTTCCCCCCGCCTGTTTAATTTATCGGCTAGCCGTGGCCAAACTTTAGCGAAAATCCAAAGAATCTAATGAATTTTTTCATTTTGACGCTTGAGGTTTATCTGGCAAACCAGGACAGGTGGATCTAAAGGGGCCTTAAGGCCCCGTAACGCCTTATCACTGCAAGATAAGGGCCAAATTTTCCCACCCTAACTTGACTCCCCCAAAGCGCCCGAGAATATTACTATCTTATTATAGCTTATTTTTAGGGAAAGGAAATTATTTCCGTCCCCTCTGAACCAAAACCTGAGGTCTTTAGGGGATTATCCGAAGTTGGGAGCGACTTACGGCTAGGGTTCCCCTGGCCCAGAAGGACACTAAGACCTGGAGTGTTCCCGCCGCCCTAGCCTCTAGTTAGCTAAACAACAGGACAGGTGGATAAGTTCTGGTTAACTAAACCGCCCGTTATCACCCCCTAAGGCGGGGAGCTTTAGGGCGCGCTTTAAATTAGTGAAGTTAAACGGCGAGCTCGTATTGGACTATTAACCGATCCTCGTAGCGTACCTGAGGACGTTAGCCATCATCTCACTTCCGTCATAATGTCTTATCATAATGTCTTATCATAACGAATTATTAATTAATAACAGCGTTAAACCATCAGAATTATGTTCTATAACCATGTCAATAAACTTATCATATGTAATTCAGTCAAAATAACCTTTAATAACCGCATCTACAACGTGGATGTATCCCTCTTGGATTAATTCGTCCACCTCTTTAACGTGACTCCGCCCCCCTCCCTGTCTAAAGCCTTGGCCCCTAACGCCCCAAGTCCCCATAAACCAGCGTGGCTAAACGAGGAGCGCGCTAACGCCATAGCCGTATGGGGGCTTTGACGACATTTAAATTGGAAACGCGCGTTAAAAGCGTTATAATTGTACTATAGAGTCTAGATTGACTGTTAGCCGCGAGGCGGGCGTTAAACTAGGCTCCACTAACTATATTCCACTTTAATCTTAGAACTCTAACCTCTGGATGATTCGCGATTTTGGCTTTGGAGCGCGCTTGATGGAGAAAATTTTATGAAGAAGAAGGATTCGGCTAATTCTGTCATCGTCAAAAAAAACGCGCCCATGAGAGAATTGCCAGTGGGAACGTCTGATTTCATCGATATCCGTAAATGCGGCGACTATTACGCCGACAAGACTAAGTTTCTATATAAGCTGGTCAAACGGCGTCGACCATTTTTTCTCTCCCGACCCCGGCGATTCGGGAAAACTCTTCTGGTCAGCTCCTTGGAATGTTTGCTCCGAGGGAAACGGGAGCTGTTCAAGGGACTTTGGATCGACCAATCGGACTACGACTGGACTTCTTACCCGGTCATAAGGCTGGAGATGAACAAGGCCATTGGCGATGACATCGCGGAAGTAGAAAAAAAGTTGTCCAATATGTTGCTGTTCGCGGCTAAGCTGGCGGGAATTAAGCTTGAGAAAGATGATCCAGCTGATATGCTTAGTTGGCTCATTTTAGAATTTTTCGTAAATCATGGTCAAAAAGAAAAAGTGGCCATTCTCATTGACGAGTACGACGCCCCTATTGTCGAGCGCTTAGTGGACCCGCCCTTGGCGGAAAAGATTCGAGTCGCCTTAAGAAAATTTTATGGTCGGCTTAAAACCAACTCGGAAATGATTGGCCACATCTTCATTACCGGAGTGAGCCGGTTTACCCAGACCTCTATTTTCTCCGAGCTGAACAACCTTAAAGACCTCACCTTCAACCGGAAGTACGCCGCCATTTGTGGCTTAACCGCGGCGGATCTAGAGGATCTCCTTAGCGATCGCGAGGAGCGAACTTTAGAGCTTCTCATTGAGGAAGGCTATTTACCCCTGGGAAGCGATGGGCGTGATTTAAGAAGAACGATTCAAGACTGGTATGATGGCTACACCTGGGACGGAAAAACCCGGGTTT
>JAISRZ010000065.1 GCA_031273455.1 Deltaproteobacteria bacterium
TGTGACGATGTGGAGGTTAACGCCCAATAACTTTTAAAAGTATGGGTATCAATAAATTTAAGAACCGAAATCGGATTTAAGACTTTGGTCCGCCCATCCCAAGAATAACCATCATACCAGTGAAGCGTTTCCTCTTTCAGATCAGATAAAGAGGACAAAACGCCTCGCCCCTCAATTTTCGAGGAATAATTGTTTTTCCTTAAGGTTTGGAGGATGGCGGGGTAACGATCGGCGAAATAACGATCAATTTCTTCTGGGGTGAATCCGCAGATAGCGGCGTACTTCTTATCTAAAGAAATGTCATCAAGATTGTTAAGCCCAGCCGATATACCCATCATTGAGTTGCGAGTCACTCCGGTTACCAGGGCGAAACGCAGAAGATCATTGACTGACTTGAAACTAGCGTAGAAATCAGCGAGAACCTCACTATTATTGTTGGCTTTAGTTTTATTATTAATTTTTGAGCTAACCGGATAATCATATTCGTCAATTAAAACCACAACATCTTTATTGTGAACATCGCGCGTTTTCTCAATCAATTCTTTTAAAGCGGCTCCATAGGACGTTGACTTCAAAGTCAGACCATTTTTTGTCGCCAAGTTAGTAAGCGCGTTAAAAATTTCCAACCTCAATTCCTCAGGGCTGGAACAGGGAATACTCATATCCAATTTTAGGACAGGATATTTGGGGAAATCATACCCTGATTGTTCGATTTGTAGGCCTTTGAATAGATCCTGGTCGCCGCTGAAGATTTCTAAGATGGTATTCAATACCAAAGATTTCCCGAAACGTCTGGGACGCGAAAGAAATATATTTTTGCTAGAACCTTCGATAAGTTCACGCAATAAACCTGTCTTATCCACATAGATATAGTCTTCATTGATTAACTTTCTAAAAGAAGTAAAATCGGTCGATATTTTTTTAAAACTGGCGTTCATAGGAATCCTTAAGGTCATCGCGCGTCCGTCAAAACTTCTCGCGTTATCTGATTTTAGGGCCAAAAAGCTTGGGCCGACCATTGGCCTAAGCGAAAGGGGCGCTCTTGAAGCGTCCGGGTCTTAGAGGTAGACGCCTCGCAAAATGACCTAGCGAATATTATATTTATTGGATCTTAACCTCATTCGTTTAGAGAATCAACTTTGGTTAAACTGTAAAAATCATTTTTAAAAAATGGGGTAGATGGGGCCTCAGACCATCGCCCGGAGGCTGACCGATGGCTCGGAGCCCGATTTTTGAATTTTATTGATAATAATTCTTAATAAGCGATGGCGAATTCTTGAATTCGTCTTAAAACCGCTAAATATTTATTATATACACCAATAAACTTGATATTTCTGTCTAATTTTATGTGCTTTATGTAATTTTTAGGTATAAAAAGGCCGTATCTATTCACGGCCTTCACTCCAAAGAACTGTAGAGAGTCCTTCCAGCGACAATCCTTCCAACCTCTTGTATCACGTTTTTAAGGTTTTGGCCTTAAGCGTTCCCATTCCAAGCTCTAATTATAGACGAACCCCTGTCGGTTGAGAAGGATTTGGGGCTAGGATGGATAATAAGGGATTTGTCGGCTAGCCAAAGAGCGTAGCTATCTATCAGCCCGCTAAAACGCCATTTTTTTTGCGAAGCCCCTTTTGGCGTAAGGGAGAAGGGGATTTTTTCAAGATCTCCCAGCTGGCGCCTCGATCCTTGGTCCCAGGAATATTTACTGGCTTTCGCGTAGACCTTCCGAATTGACTCGCCATTGACGATCCTGGATGGGGGTTAGCGTCGCTATGAGACCCTTTCGGGCCAGCTCCAGATTCCCATCGTTGAGACCCTGGATTCATGATAAGTTGGTGGCGCTCTTGGCCGGGCTTTTTCGGTTGGCGGGCGTTTTAGGGGCCTTTTTGGCCCTTGTTTGGAGAGGGTGGCGCGTAAGACGCTGTGGGATCATTGGCGGATTTAGGATCTTCCTTGTCTATGGGGCCAGCCTTGGCTTACCTCATATTATTAGGAGACGAGGGTAGCCAAGACTTAGGTTTCGCCTTTAAAGCCGGAGGCTTCAGCTTGGTCTTCTCCTTTTGGCGGAGGGGTAGGCGTGGTCTTTTCTTCCACCATTTGTCCGCCAAACGTGGCCATCCTCGTGGCGATCTTTAGGGTTTTGAACCTTGGGGGAATCTGACTCCAACGGCCAACCAAAGCTTAGACGCCTCAGACTGGACCAGCTCGGTCATATCCCCCAATTATCTGAAATTAACCGCAAAGATTTATATTTATAAATGTATTTTAATCTAAAATTTGGACATTTTCTATAAGCGTTTGCGTTATAACGCTAATAGTTATAGTTTGTCCTTGTGTAAGACTAACTAATCATAAATACTAACTTGCGCGTTAAGGTTTAGAAGGCAAACTGCAGGGCGTTCAACCAGGCGTAGGTGTCTTTGGCGTCCCTGTAAGGAACCGCCTCAGTGCCTAAACCATTCCGCCAAGCGTCACCATTGAACATGTAACCGATCTGAGTTTCATAAGTTACGCCTGGAAGTAACTGAACCCTTAAACCCACGTCAACTTCCACGCCAAGATCTTTTTTCTGGCCGGGGTATGTTTCCTCAACTAACCTAAAATAGCCAATACCCCAGTTGAACCTGATTTTATCGGTAAAATTATGGTTTCCCAGAAGACCAAGGCCCCAATGGTTGGAGCCACTATCAATGCCTCTGGCTCCAAGCGAGCCTCGGCGGCGGCTATTATCCTTGAAATCCTCGATTTCATATTTTGAATAGCTATAAACATCGTTATCGTTACGGAAAACGCTAATTCTATTACCTAAGGTCTGATCATAATAAGCCACCAAAAATGGAGCGAAATCGCCAATATTCACTAAATCATGATCTTTTCCATTTTTTCTTTCATTAATACTTGACCCATCAGCGAACCAACCCATTAAATTGAGATCTCCAGACCCATAATTGTAAGTCGCCTGGAGATATAAACCCAGGCCTTCACGGTCAATTTTGCCGATAATTTCATCGGTTGTCTCGCCCCAACCTATTTTCCCCTCAAAACGAAGGCTAAAGTCGCCCCAAGCTTGATATAAGGCCGGGTTAATAAAGAACGAATAGTCTTTTTCAGTTGACCGGACTCTCATGTCACGACGGTACTCTAAATTGAGGGTAGCTCCGCCACTATCCCACTTATAAAATGGCTCAACGCCAAAACGATCGTAATCCATGTCTTTATCGCGATATTCTACGCCTGGGCCAGTATCTATAGTCTCCCATTTAGCGTAATAAACGTGTATTCCAAATCCATTATCTAAAGTATATGAGTATAAAATACCGTCAACAACGTCTTTGTAGTCAAAAGGATTGGCGTAAATGTAAGTAGTGCCGTAGGTGTAGCCCAGAGTTTTCAAACCATTCATGACGGTGGGGAAAGTTTCTGGAAAACGGCCTATAGACAGTTTCCCCCAATCCTGGGTGATGGTGGCGTAAATGGCTCTGGTGTAAACCACAGCCGCGTTGGAAGAGCCTTGAGTGAAGTTACTACCGCCACTAGCGGCCCCCCAACGGACCAGGTTAGGGGCTCGCAAATTCCAGCTAACCAAAACATCATCATTGGGCCTAAAGTCCACGGTCACATTTAAACGATGCTCGAAGAACGAGTCGGATTGCGCCAAATCACTGTCCGCGGCCCGGTTAAAGTTCACCAGATTGTGGTGGAGAACCCTATACCACCCACTAACATCGACCTTGGAAGCCGCTTCCGCCGGTATGGACAGACCCACAGCCAGAGTAGCGCCCAAAACCAGCGTCAAAAACTTTTTCATCAGTTTCTCCTTAGTTAGAAAACGCGTGTTTATTAAGCCAAAATCCACGCTCCCGAGATTGCCTAATCCCGGGGTTAAGTTAAACAATTTATAACTATATATTTAAATAATTATTCTATAATTTAAATTTTTATAATTTATTTTATAAATTATAAATAAAATAATTTTATTACTTTTTTATGTATGTTTACACTTTATTTAAACTGCCTTTTCCTTAATTTATATATTCTAAACTTGCGTTAAACCCATAATTTAAGGGCAAAATTATCCAGGCCGACTTGTTAAAATCGGTTAATTTGATATATATTATTATTTTGGCTACGAATACCCTATAATTGCCGCTATTTTCCAGTTTTACCCAAGTAAAAACTTCTGAATATCGCTAAAATTTTCGTAGTCGGTCTTGTCGCCTTAGAACGGATTAGCTTCGTGGACCATAAAATAGTCTTTAAGTATCACTATTAGGTAAAATAAGACTTTTTTTATCAAAAGAGTGATTAAAATATTCGATTATTCGTAAATAATATATAACAAAGTAGACTATTTATTAAAGTTTATTAAAGATATAAATTTCAAAAACTCCGCGTCTGGAACGCAAAATATTCCACAATATTTACGAATTAAGATGTTAAAGGGAGGAAATTAGAGGCGACAACAGGAGGTTAGGCGGGTGGTGGCGCAGGTGGGGCAAGTAGGCCAAGTAGCGTAGGCGCATGGGCCCACTTGGGCAAAGGGGCGGCAAAAAACTCGGTTAGACTGATCCACTAACTGAACCACATTTAAAACTGAGCTCATGAAAACACCAAGTAAGTGGCCAGGCGAGGTTGATAAGTAGACATCGCGAATCCACCCGACCAAGAAGATACATCGCGCAAAACAAGCGCGAAATGGCCAGAGATATCCTTTATCGCTACTAGGCGATAAGGCGCTATCTCGCTAAAGAACAGTAAAAACAATAGATTATTAGTAAATAATATCAAAAAAAGGATGATAATTTACTAAAATTTATGAAAACTTTAATTCCATATATTTTACCTATGGAACGTAAAATATCCAATAATATTTACAATTTATAATGTTAAAAGTGGAAAATTAGAGGCGACAACAGGAGGTTAGGCGGGAGGGGACGCAGGTGGGCCAAGTGGGGCAGGAGCGTGGGCCTAGGTCAAAGGGGCGGCTAATAACTCGGTTAGACAGAACTAACCGCGCGATTAAAACTGAACTCACAGTTAAGACACCATGTAAGTGGCGAGACGCGAGGTTGGTTAGATATCGCGAATCCACGATCAAGAAAAATACAGAGAGCAAAACAAACGCGAAAAGGCCAGATATATCCTTGAAAAGATACATCCAGCCTTTAAGTTTATTAATCAGCTAAGTATTAAATTTTTACGCAAAGAAACGAGCGCGTCATAATTGTTTTGATAAAACATCTTAGCCACGCGATTACTAGACAGATTTTAGCAAACCCGAATCGCCTTGTCAATAAATTATTTGGGGTTGGACCATCTGGGATGAGGTGGAATATTGAAACAGCGCAATATATCATTTCACTGATGATAAAGGCGAAAAGTAATTGTTGGCGTACTGATGTTGTGTTAAAAATTGTTGATAATTTTGATATACCATTTATATAGTAATTTTAATTAAAAATGCGATATATTATATTATAAAATTATAATGAATTATTTCGTTAATATATCTTATTTCGCAAATTCGCTTGGTTTCAAGAAAAAAAATATTGGCCGCCTTAAGGCTAGCGAACTCGGACAAGGTGGCTTTAAAGGCGTGGCCCGATGGTCTCCAGAAATAAAGGCCTTATTTTTTAGGCGGTTTAGGTCTCCGGGGCCGGACTAGTTGTAAGATGGGCCGATTATTAATAATAGGTTTTAAGGGGGGCCGGCGTTTCTGGCTGGCTAAATATTCTTCTCTCGTTTTTTTTCCATTAGCTATTTCGACAGGTAAGAGCGCGTCAAGAGTTGATTGAATAAAAAAAGCGTTAAAAAACTCAGAATTAGCGAAATTAACCTTATTGAAATTACCACACGCTAAATAAGCCCCTTCAAAGTTACCACCTTCAATATGACAATGGCTAAAATCTATCTGTTCACCTTCTTTGCCATGAGTTTCCTCCCATTTATGGTGAAGAACCAACATTTCCTCAATAAGTTCTTTCATTCTGCTCATAATGTGTCCTTTTTATAAAAAACTCCGTGAATAACGGGGGGCCATATAACTTATACCTCTAAAGACGCCAGTAAATGGGATGGTGATTTCAATATAATGTCACTTTTTTGTTTGTCAATAGGGCGGATTTCAGCTGTCCCTTAACTTGTCTAAGAGGCCGCCCAGCCGACCATCATCCTTCGCCGTTCCGGCGGATATTCCGCGTAATTATAGTTCCTCAGGACCACCCACCGGGGACGCGCGCCAATTGGCGTTTGATCCAGTCGCGGTTATAACCCCGCTCGTTTAGAAGGGCGCTAGCTATAGAACGGAAGCCATGGGGAACGAGGCCAAAGTTTAGGCCTATCTAGCCCCTATTTTTAGGTTGCCTATGTCGGTCGCGTAATAAATTAGGCGGGTTCTTAAAATATTTTATTTTTTGGATGGGAATGAAATTGCGTTTTTGGCCGCTGTTGAAACGGAGGATGGATGGTCGTTATTTTTTTAAAATAACTTGTTGATAATTGGTAGCGGGGCTTGGATTTGAACCAAGGGCCTTCGGGTTATGAGCCCGACGAGCTACCAGACTGCTCCACCCCGCACCATCAACTTTTTTTGACTTAAGCTACATCAAGGTCGCTCAAGCGAAAAAGAGATGATAAACTTTATTGGATTCTTTGTCAAGTTTTTTTTTAAATTTTTTTTGTCTAAAGGAAGCCAAAAGCTCATTATATTGATCGTCCGCTAAGGGAAGCGATCAAAGACTCCTTACGGGTCATAGGGTTTATTCAAATATGGGGTTTAAGGGTCATGAGCCTTAAGGCCATGAGAATTAATAATTATGGGCTTTAACGATCTCGGCCCTAACCTCTACTAAGGCTTAGTAGACCAATAGAGTCCCTCCCCGCCAAAAACCTGGTAGGTTTTCTCTCAAGGCTTTAAGCTACGTAGCTTCGCGTCATAATTAACACATGTTTAGCTTATTTATTAAATTATATGTTAATTATTTAGCGATATAAATGTTCTGGAGACTGTCAGAATATCTTTGGGGTAATTAAAAGGCTGTTTTATTGATTTTTAAGGAGAAATTGGGCCGGGGGCAACTTGTGGAACAGGGGAAAATAGGGAGCGGGTAGCGGGCTTGAATTTGAGCCAAGGGCCTTCGGGTTATGAGTCCGACGAGCTAGCGGACCGCTCCACCTTCTGTTTAGTGGATAATTCACTCATTATAGGAAGCCTTTAAGAAACATCAATGAGGAACATCATCTTGGTGAGTCCTTTAGGAAATCTAACCCAAAAGGAGCCCTTTTGGCCGCAGCTAGAAGGGATCGCTCGCTAAATCAATAATAGTCTGGAGGCGGTGGGTGTATTGGTGTTCCGCCAAAACCCGCGCTCTCGCCGCTTCCCCCATGGTTTTCCGAAGGTCCGGGTTGATCAGGTAATACTCTATTTTTAAGGGCAATTCCTCCGGGCTTTCCACCACGGCCACTTCGTCCTCAGTAAAGAGATCGGCCAATAAGGGCCGATGATCCACCAACTGGCAAGCCCCCGCCGCCGCGATCTCAAAAGTCCTGGGGTTGACAAAGGCCGAGCGGGGGTTAAAGCCTAAGACCCCGGCGGAGTGGAGGTTTAAGTTAACCGCCGTCCCGGCGTAGATATAGGCGCATTCCTCGGCGCTAACCCGACGGCCCCGGGCGAAGAGCCGGGGGGTTAAAACCGGTGGGGCCCCTTCCCAGCCCGAGCCAAATATTTTAAAGGCGTTTAACGGGCGTTTGGTCGAGGGCCAGTAGTCGGTTAAGAGGTCGCTTAAGATCCAGCGGCGGTTATGGTAGCCAGCCCCCATCAAAGAGACCTGGGCTTGGTATTCCCGGGGGACATGGTCTAAAGGCCGAAAAAACTCCGGGTCCGCGGCCAAGGGCAGGTAAAAGGCCCGTTTTAAGCCCCAGGCTTGGACGGTCGCGTCCATATAAGACCCTTGGATGTGCAGAAAAAGGTCATAAGCTGGGGCCACTTCCTCAACGTAGCTAAAGACCTCGCGATCCTCGACAAACCAAAAAGCCAAAACCGCGGGGGTGAATTTTTTTAGCTCCCTAATGGACTCGGCGGTTAAAGGGGCTTGGGCTAAGGCTAAGATTAAGTCCGGCTCAAAACTCGCCACGGCCTCTTGGATTTCCGCTAAGGCTTGGGCCATTAAAGGGCCAGCGGGGCTGTGGCCGTTTTTAACGGCCACAGCCAGATCCAAAGCCTTGGGGCTAAAGGCGACTAAGCGGGTGGGTAGGTTTAAAGCCAATCCAGCCCGTAAAAGGCTAGGGCCCATGGAGATGGACCCCCCGGAAAAAGGCCCAATAACCATGACCTTAGGGGGCCGATCTTTGGGGATGAACTTTAGGTCGGTTCCGGCTAGATAGCTTTCTAAGCGATTGAGGCGGCTTTTTTGGGCTCGGGCTGACGGGGGGTGGGCGATAAGCGTGGCTTTAGCCGTTGGGGCCGGGGCTAAGCTTAAATCGGCTAAGGCCCAAAAGATTAGTTCCCCTTTGACGATAGCTCGGCTAAAGTCCGCCATTTCCAAGGCTTTAAGAGCCACTGATCGCCGGGGCTCCAAAACGTTTAAGGGAGCGACCCGCTCAAGGGCTTTGAGCACAGTTAAGGGGCTACCTAGACCAAAGAACCAAAAGGAACGATTTTGATCTTTAACCACGTCCGGGGGTAAAGAGCGGTCCAGATAGTCTTGGGCCGCTTTTTCCGGATCGCGCCGACTGTCTTGGGTTTGGCCGTTAATGACCATGACCCTCTGGCCGGTTTTGGCTACAGCGTAGGCGATGGCCTCCTCGGGACCGGAGCGGTCTGGGCTCGTGAGCCACCGGTGATAGGCGGGCCGGGCTTTTTCTAAGGCCTTAAGGTTTAGGGTTAAGAGCGTCATAGGCGTTTTGCCCGTTTAAGACCCGAAAAATCGCCGCCAGGTCCAAATTTTGGGCCAAGGTGTCAGCCAAAAGGTTGATGCCGTCTTCCTTTAGCTGAAAGTAGTCTAGTTCCAAAGGCTCAACTAAACCGGCCCAGCGGAGTAAAGCTTGGGCCCCTTTAGGGCTTTCAAAGAGCCCATGCAAATAGGTCCCAGCCACTTGATTGTCTGGGCTAATGGCCCCATCATGGGGGCCATTAAGACGGGCGATTAAGGGTCGAGCCAAACCTGGCCCGAAGGTGACCCCGGCGTGAATCTCGTAACCTTTAACCAAGGGCTCCTCGTCCAGTAAAAGCCGAGCCTCAAGGTTATCCAAGCGTTTTTCCGGCTCCAAGGTCGTCTCTAAGTCCAAAAGCCCTAACCCTAAGCTAGAGCCAGGCTGAGACTCCAAGCCCAAAGGATCGTGGACCATTTGGCCCAGCATCTGGTAGCCGCCGCAAATACCTAAGACTTTTCCCCCGTACCTTAAGTGGCGTTTTAGGATCTCGCTCCAGCCGTTCTGGGCCAAAAAGGCCAGATCCGTCCGGACGCTTTTGGAGCCAGCCAAGATATACAGATCCGCGGCTGGCGGTTTTTCCCCGGGCCGAGCGAAGATGACTTCCACCTGGGGGTGGAGCCTTAGGGGGTCAAAATCAGTGTGGTTGGAGATGCGCGGGGTAATGGGCACGACCACCCGAAAGGGGTTTTCTTTCGGGGCTTGGCGACTGTCCACCGCGTCCTCGGCCTCCAAGTGGAAGCCCAGTAGATAGGGCAGAACCCCAAAGACCGGTTTACCGGTGTACGCGTACAGCCAGTCCAAGCCCGGCTTTAAGATGCTGACGTCCCCCCGGAAGCGATTAATGACAAACCCCTTGATCCGGGCCTTTTCGCTGGGGGATAGGACCATCAGCGTCCCGGCCAGATGGGCGAAGACCCCGCCTTTTTCAATGTCCGCCACCAAGATGACCGGGCAATCCACGGCCTCGGCGAAGCCCATGTTGGCGATATCGCCTTCTCTAAGGTTAATCTCGGCTGGCGACCCGGCCCCCTCCACGATAATGTGCTCATACTGGGCCGCTAGCCGCCCGTAAGACTCCAAAACGGCTTTCAAAGCCAAGGGTTTATAAGCGTGATAAGCCCGAGCCTCCATCTCGGTTACGGCTTGGCCTTGGATGATCACCTGGGCCCCGGTTTCCGAGTTGGGTTTTAAAAGGACTGGGTTCATGTCGGAGACGGGGTCGAGGCCCGCCGCCTGGGCTTGGACGGCCTGGGCCCGACCGATTTCCCCCCCGTCAATGGTCACGGCGCTGTTTAAAGCCATGTTCTGGGGTTTAAAGGGGGCGACTTTATAACCGCCTCGTTTCAGCCAGCGGCATAAGCCGGTGGCTAGGACGCTTTTGCCAGCGTCCGAGGTGGCCCCTTGGATCATTAAGGTGGGCATACGAAAGAAGGGCGAACCTTAGTTTATTCGGATTTGGGTTGATCGTCCTCAGGCGGGTTTTTCCGGTCATCCTCTTTAAACGAGGACCGGAAGTTGGCCAAACCCTTACCTAAATAGCGACCCAAGTCGGGCAAACGGCGTCCGCCGAAGATAACGGCCACCAGGATCACGATGATGATGATTTCCCAGGTTCCCAAGCGTCCCATGGCTATGTTTCCTTTTGGCCTCTATGGTCGGGGTGGACCGGTCAGGCGGGCGAAAATGGCTTTTGGCGGTTTTAGGCTTTGATTATAACAAAAAAAGAGCTTAAGGAAAGGTTATTTTCCCCGACCAAGCTAGGGCCAGAGGTTTTTTAGGGGGCCAGAAAGCTAAAAAGGGCCGGAGCTAGCGCTCCAGCCCTTTTAGCGGCTTAAAAAAGTTGGGGGAAAACGGTTTAGTCTTCCATGAGGTCTTCGTCAATGATCTCGATGGTGTCCTCGGCCTCATCGCTGGCCGTGGGCTCGTAATCCTTGACGTTTTGATGGGTGATGAGCCCCTCGGCGATTTCCCTTAAGGACAGGACCACTTCCTTGTTTTTCCGCTCGGAAAGGGGTTTAGCCCCTTTTTTTAGCTGCCGGGCCCTTTCCGCGGCCAAGTGAACCAGGACGAACCTGTTCTCCACCATCTGGAGGCAATCTTCCACCGTGACTCTAGCCATTTAAACTCCTAAAAAAACCGCCCGGCTAAGGGGGCGAGCTTTCTAATGGGGGTAAACTAAAAAGGCGAAAACCGTTAGGCTGGGCTTAGTTAAAAGCTTAGGTTAAGGCCTAGCTATTGACCAGGTCCTTTAAGGCCTTGGCGCACCTAAACCTGACAGTGTTGGTGGCTGGGATATTGATGACTTCCTTGGTCCGGGGGTTAACCCCCGAGCGGGCCGCGCGGCTGACCACGGTAAAGGTGCCTAGACCCGAGAGGGTCATGGTCCCAGCGTCGTGGATCTCGCTGGCTAAGCTCTCAATCAAACTGTTGAGGGCTCGGGATGATTGGGCCTGGGTAAGTTTAGCTTCCGTAGCTATCTTAGCCACAAGTTCGGCTTTGGTCATGAAATTCCTTCCTTGTAATATTATCCGCTCCTAAAGCTAACCACGGCTAAAGGGGACTGGCTTTTTCGTCATTAAATTAGAATTAAGAAAAAGAGATAAAATGTAGCTTAAAATTAAACAATATAAAACTTCTGTTTCGCTTGGTCTATCCAGACTCGGAAAAAAAACAAGACTATCATGAAGTTAAGAAAAATAAAAGACCAAACGCGAAAATCTGGGGATCGAGTCGCGGGGCTAACTTAATGGAAAGTGGCGGTCAACTTATTTAAATTCCCCTTTCTGGCCGTTAGCCGCCAAAAACCCTAGAGCCCGGTTTGACAAAAAACTATCATGCCTTTTTCCCCGGGCTGGGTCAAGGTTACCTAAAAGCTTAGGAAATTTAAAGCTGTTTTTAAGACTCTTTAACTCTTCCTTAGAACCTAAGGGGCGGCTGGGGGGCCGTCAGGCTAGGGCTTAGCCCCCAAAAACGAGCCTAAATGGGCCTCTAGGCCAAAAACTTCAGAGGCCATATAAAACCCTAGGCTTTCGGGGGCCAAGGGCTCTAAAGGGGTTTTAAGGGGTCTAATAGGGCCAAGGTTTTTTTTCCGCTTTTTTTTCGGGAGGGCCTTTTCTTGGGGGATTATCGGTCTTACCTTTACTTTTTCGGCCCGAAAAACTGGGCCTTATAAGCCCAGACCGTAAATTTAAGGCCGTCTCTTTTTATCTAGGTTCTTATTAAGATAAAAGCGCTTAATAGATATATTATTGTTCTAATTAAGGTTAATAATCGCTTTTTTTAGGGGAAGACCTTAAAGGCCAAAATTAAGGTTTAACTCTGGGTTAAAGGCCCTTTGACCTGTATTAGCCCATAATTTTGGGCTAATACGGGCCTTACGGGTGTCATATCCGCCAGGATCTGTTAATATAGCCGCCAGGCCGGCGGGCTGAAAACTATATTTCGAGGTTTTTTTCTTTCCATGGTCGCTTATCGCAATGAGCCCAAAATCGCTAACGAACTGCCCTTGCTAGCGGTCCGGGACGTGGTCATATTCACCAACATGATTCTGCCGTTATATATCGGTCGGGACATCTCCATGGCCGCGGTGGAAGCGGCCATGAGTGGCTCAAAACAGCTGATTATCGTGGCCCAAAAGGTCTTACAGCAGGAGGACCCTCGCCCTGAGGATCTGTACTCGGTCGGCTCGGTGGCCCAGATTCTGCGCCAAGCCCGGCTCCCCGATGGGCGGCTGAAGATCTTGGTCCAAGGCCTGGCCAAAGCCAGGATCGAGGAGGTCACGGGCCAGACGCCTTACCTGAAGGCCAGGTTAGAGGTCATTGAGGAGCCCCCGGCCCCGCCGGAGTCGGTTAAGCTAGAGGCTCTAAAACGGAACGTGCGGGAAAAAAGCCAGAAGATCATGTCCTTAAGGGATGTCTTAACCGATGAGGTGGTCAGCCTTTTGGAAAACTTGGAGGATCCCGGGGGGCTAGCCGATCTGGTCATCTCCAACCTGCAGGTGAAGGTCTTTGAGGCCCAGACCGTTTTGGAGACCATTGACCCCACTGAGCGGCTCACCATGGTTAACGACATCTTAAGCCAAGAGCTTAAGGTGACCATGATGCAGGCCAAGCTCGACTCCGAGACCCGCGAGGAGATGGATCGGTCCCAAAGGGAGTTTTACCTAAGGGAGCAGATGCGGGCCATCAAAAAGGAGCTGGGCGACGATGGGGGCCGGGACGATGAGACCTTGGAGTACCGGACCCGCCTGAAAAACGCTCGCTTGCCCCGGCAAGTGGCCAGCGAGGGGGCCAAACAGCTCTCCCGCTTGGAGGCCATGCACCCGGACGCGGCTGAGGCGGCCATTATCCGCTCCTACTTGGATTGGATCTTGGAATTGCCCTGGTCCAGCGCCACTAGAGACCGCTTGGATCTTTTAGAGGCCAAAAAGGTCTTGGACGCGGACCATTACAACCTCAAAAAAGTCAAAGACCGGATCTTAGAGTACTTGGCGGTCATGAAGCTGAACCGCCGACAAAAGGGCCCGATCATTTGCTTTTTAGGCCCTCCAGGCGTGGGGAAAACCAGTTTGGGCCAATCCATCGCCAAAGCCATGGGCCGGAAGTTTGTCCGCTTTTCCTTAGGCGGCTTAAAGGACGAGGCCGAGATCCGGGGCCATCGCCGGACGTACATCGGGGCTTTGCCCGGGCGGATTATCCAGGGCCTAAAGACCGCGGGCTCCAATAACCCGGTCTTCATGCTGGACGAGGTGGACAAGATCGGCTCGGACTTTCGGGGGGATCCGGCCTCGGCTCTTTTGGAGGTCTTAGACCCCGAGCAGAACGCCAACTTTTCCGATCACTACCTGAACCTCCCCTTTGATCTGTCCAACGTCATGTTTATCACCACGGCCAACTTTTTGGACTCCATCCCCCAAGCCTTGGAGGATCGGATGGAGGTCATTGAGCTTTCCGGGTACACCGCCGAGGAAAAGGTCTCCATCGCCAAAAAGCATTTGTTGCCCCGCCTCATTCGGGACCATGGCTTAAAAACCGAGTTATTGACCGTGCAAGACTCGGCCATTAGCCAGGTCATTAGCGGCTACACCCAGGAGGCTGGTTTGCGGGGTTTGGACCGGAAGCTCGCGGCCATCTGCCGGAAAGTGGCCCGGAAAGTGGCTGAAGGCCATGAGCGAGCCTATCGGGTGACCAAAGCCCTGGTGCCCCGTTTTTTGGGCCCACCCGAGGTCTTGCCCGAGCCCGAGCGCGAGGAGGGTCAATCTGGGGTGGTCACTGGTCTGGCCTGGACGGAAAGCGGCGGGGAGATCATGTACATTGAGGTCCGGACCATGCTGGGCAAGGGCAACTTGTCTTTAACCGGCCAACTGGGCGAAGTCATGCGGGAAAGCGCCCAAACGGTCTTGGCCTACATCCGGGGCCACGCCTTGGAGCTAGGTTTGGCCCGGGACTTTTTTGAGAACCAGGATATCCATATCCACGTGCCCGCTGGGGCGGTGCCCAAAGAGGGCCCCTCCGCTGGGGTGGCTCTCATGACGGCGGTCATCTCGGCCCTTTTGGATAAACCGGCCCCTAAGAACATGGCCATGACCGGGGAAATCACCCTCCGGGGACAGGTCATGGCCATTGGGGGTTTAAAGGAAAAGTCGCTGGCCGCTTTACGGGCCGGGATAAAGCGGATCGTTATCCCCAAGCAGAACAATAAGGATCTAGTGGATCTGCCGCCCACTTTAACGAAGAAAGTGGAGTTTATCCAGGTGAATAGCGTTAAAGAGCTTTTAACCGTGGTCTTTCCGGATTTTCGGTTTTTTAAAATGGTGGAAATGAACGCGCCCGTTAGACGGCGGCGCAAACCCTTTAAGCGCCATCGCTCGGCCCCGGCCCAAGTCCCCTCATGAACAAAGAGCGCCACCGGCCTTGTCGCTTGTGCGGCCATAAATGCTTAGCTGACCGGACCGCCGGTCAGGTTGGGCGCTGTGGGGCCGGTCAGACCATTGGTTTGGCCCAAACCTTACTCCACCACGGGGAAGAGCCGCCCATCTCCGGTCGGCCCCCCGGGGGCTCGGGGACCATCTTCTTCACTAGTTGCAATTTAGCTTGCGCTTTTTGCCAGAACTGGCAGATCTCCCAAACGCCTAAGGTGGGGGTCCAGATTGAGCCCCAGGATCTAGCCAAGATCATGCTCCAACTGGAGGACTCCGGGGCTTATAACATTAACCTCGTCTCCCCGACGCCCTACGTGGCCCAAATCGCCAAAGCCTTAGAGTTGGCCAAAAACCAAGGTTTAACCGTCCCCATTGTCTACAACACCGGCGGTTACGACTCCTTAAGGGCTTTAGCCATTATGGAGGGGTTAGTCGATATCTATCTGCCTGACGTGAAGATCGCCCAAGACCCGAACTTAAACCTTGGCGACCCGGATCCCGTGGCCATGCGCCTTTTTGGGGCTGGCGATTACCCGTATGTTAACCAATTGGCCCTAAAGGAGATGCTCCGGCAAACTGGCCATTTGGTTATTAATAAGTCCGGTTTGGCCACCAAAGGGCTTTTACCGCGCCACTTGGTTTTGCCGGACAATCTGGCCCGCACGGATTTGGTCCTCCAGTGGATCGCCGAGAATTTAGGCCAAGGCGTTTACTTAAGCTTAATGGCCCAATACCACCCCAACCACCTTTTAAAACATGGCGATCCCCAAGAGTTTCGGAGTTTTCCTGGGTTAACCCGGCCACTTAGCGTCCGGGAGTACGAGATCGCCATGAACCTCGCTTGGGAACTAAAGTTGGAGAACGCCTTCGTCCAAGACTTAGAGTCGGCCGTCCGGCTGGTCCCGGATTTCCAAAAGCCCGAGGTCTTTGATAATTAGCCAGCCTTAACTAATCCCCCTAACTAATCCCCCTAGCTCTAACTAACCTTTGGAAGTTTAATAAATAAGCCAACTTCCGCGACCCCGGGTTTGACGGTAATGACATTTTTGTCTTATTTCATTTTCTTGACTAATCCTTAATAATCCTTAAACCCCCCCAAAAAAGATCCCAACCGGTCCACTTTTCGCCGCTTAGTGGGCCGATAAGGGCCGTTTTAACCCCTAAAAAAATTCCCATTCACGTAAAACCTGGAAAAATAAAGGCTCCCTAAAGGCGCCCCTTAAGGCCCCCTTTGGGGTTTTTAGCGACTAACCTACATATTTGTCGGAAAGTTGGCCCCAGGTGTCCCTAACGGGAACCAAAGTTACGGGGGTTAAGAGCCAAAACCCAGGCCCAAGTTTTTTTTCTCACCAATTTTACCCTAGAAAATCAGATAGTTACGACTTAAAAGGCCCCCTTGGCCCCCTTTATGCTTAAAGGGGTTTTCGTGGTTTGAATCAGCCTCCTTAATGACCTAATAAGGCTTTCGGCCCGGTAAGCGGGCCGGGCCGGGCCTTAAAGGGCCAATAGGGGCTTTAACGCGGTTACTCCCGTTTAAAGGATAGGACCTTTAGACGCGGCAAGAGAGGACAAAATGCGACAAGTGGCGATCTACGGCAAGGGCGGCATCGGAAAATCCACGACCACCCAGAATTTAAACGCCGGCTTAGGGGAAATGGGCAAGAAGATCATGATCGTTGGCTGCGACCCCAAAGCTGACTCCACCCGGCTCATCTTGGGCGGTTTGGCCCAGGACACGGTTTTAGACACCTTAAGGGAGGAAGGCGATGACATTGATCTGGATCAGGTCCTAAAAGAAGGCGCCTTCCATATCCGCTGCGTGGAATCGGGCGGTCCCGAGCCGGGTGTCGGTTGCGCCGGTCGAGGCATTATCACTTCCATCACCTTGTTGGAAAGGCTCGGGGCTTACACCCCGGATCTGGACTACGTCTTTTATGACGTTTTAGGCGACGTGGTTTGCGGGGGGTTCGCCATGCCCATTCGGGAAGGGAAAGCCCAGGAGATCTACATCGTTTGCTCGGGGGAGATGATGGCCCTGTACGCGGCCAATAACATTTCTAAGGGCATTAGAAAGTACGCCTCCACTGGCGGGGTCCGTTTGGGCGGACTTATTTGCAATAGCCGGAACGTTGACGGCGAGGCTGAGCTAGTTTCGGCCGTGGCCAAAGAGCTGGGCACCCAGATGATCCATTTCGTCCCGCGGGACAACATGGTCCAACGGGCGGAAATCAACAAGAAAACCGTTATTCAGTTTGAGCCCAACTGCGAACAGGCCAACGAGTATCGGACCTTGGCCAAGAAGATCGACGGAAACGATATGTTTGTCATCCCCACGCCTTTGACCCAGGATAGGCTGGAAAACCTCCTTATGGAGCATGGGCTAGTGGCTTAAGGGAGGGAAGGCGTGGAATTGATTAGAGCCATAGTGCGGCCAGAGAAGATGACCGCGGTCATAACTGAGCTATTAAACGCCGGTTACCCGGGGTTAACCAAGATCGACGTTTACGGTCGCGGGAAGCAGAAAGGCATTGTCCTAAACGACGTCCACTACGATGAGCTACCCAAACAGATGCTCTTAATCGTGGCCGCCGATGAGGACCGGGAGGACATTGTCAACATCATCATGCGGACGGCCCGCACCGGGGAAGGCCATTTTGGCGACGGGCGGATCTTTGTCTCCAAGGTGGACGCGGCCTACACCATTAGCTCGGGTAAAAAGGGGCTGTAAATGAAGGAGATTTTGGCCATAGTGCGCACCAGTCGGGTGGGGCCCACCAAAAACGCCCTGGCCGCGGCCGGGTTCCCCGGGTTTACCTGCATCCCCTGTTTGGGGCGCGGGAAAAAGCTGGTGGACCCTGGGGTCTTAAAGCTCATCATGGAAAGTGGGGAGCTACCTTTGACCGCCGCCGGGGAGTCCATGACCGAGGCCAGCCGCCTTATTCCGAAAAGGCTGTTCATTATCGCGGTGGAGGACGAGCGGATTAACGACGCGGTGGACGTGATAGTGGCCGTGAACTCCACCGGTCACCCAGGCGATGGGCGGATCTTCGTTCTGCCCTTAGAGGAAACCTACAGCGTCCGGCTGGGTCAGAAAGTCGAAGTTTAGAGGTAACGATGGATTTCAAATCAGCCGTTCTGGGCCGTTACAACGCCCGGATATATAAAAGCCGCAAAGACCACATCGTTGAGGTCAAGGACGGGGTTGAGCAAAAGATCGCCGCCAACACGAGGGCCGTCCCGGGGATCATGACCAACCGGGGTTGTTGCTACGCGGGTTGCAAAGGCGTGGTGGTCGGGCCCTTAAAGGACACTTGCGTCATCACCCACGGGCCCATTGGCTGCGGGTTTTACTCCTGGGGCACCCGCCGGAACAAAGCTCGGCCCGACAGCGACGGGAACAACTACATCCAATACTGTTTTTCCACGGACATGCAGGAAGCCGATATCGTCTTTGGCGGGGAAAAAAAGCTGAAAAGGGCCATTGACGAGGTCATGGCCATTTTTAAACCCAAAAGGATCATGATCTGCTCGACCTGCCCAGTGGGTTTAATTGGCGATGACATCCACGCCGTGGCCAGCCAAGTTGAAAAAGACTATGGCGTAACTTGCGTGGCCTTTTCTTGCGAAGGTTACAAAGGGGTCAGCCAAAGCGCCGGTCACCATATCGCCAATAACGGCCTCATGAAAAAGATCATTGGGACCGATGACTCGGGGACCATAACCGGCCATACGGTCAACCTTTTAGGCGAGTACAACATCGGCGGCGATGGTTGGGAGACGGAAAGGCTCTTACGGAAGATCGGCTACAACGTGGTGGCCGTTTTCACCGGCGATGGGTCAGTGGCCGATATCGCCCGGTCCCATCGGGCCGACATCAATCTAGTGCAGTGCCATAGGTCCATTAACTACGTGGCCGAGATGATGAAGACGGCCTTTGGGACCAACTGGCTAAAGGTCAACTTCATTGGGCTAAAGGCCATCGCAAAGTCGCTTCGGGATCTAGCCGTCTTTTTTGGCGATAGCCAGCTTGTTGAGCGGACGGAAATGGTTATCGCCGAGGAAGTGGCCGCGGTCGAGCCTGAGATGACCGCTTTAAAAGCCCGCTTAAATGGCCGGAAAGCCGCCATCTTTGTCGGGGGTAGCCGGTCCCACCATTACCAAGAGCTGCTCTTGGATTACGGGGTGGAAACGGTCTTGGCCGGTTACGAGTTTGGCCACCGGGACGATTACGAGGGTCGGGAGGTTATCCCGGACATTAAAGAGGACGCCGACTCCAAAAATATTGAGAACCTTGTGGTCGAGCCAGACCGGCGATACCGGGCCTTTTTAAGCCCAGAAAGGTTCCAGGAGTTAAAGGAGACCATTGGCTTAGAGGAGTACGCCGGGCTCATTCGGGCCATGGGCGATGGGTCTTGGGTGGTGGACGATCTAAACCACTTTGAGACCGAGGAGATGATTAAGGTCTTAAAGCCGGACGTTTTCTTTTCCGGCATTAAGGATAAGTTCGTGGTCCAAAAAGCCGGCGTTCTTTGCCGTCAGTTGCACAGTTACGATTACTCTGGCCCCTACGCTGGCTACTCCGGGGCTTTAAACTTTGGCCGGGATCTGACCATGGGCCTTTTCGCCCCGGCCTGGAAAATGATTGATCCGCCCTGGCGGGAGGCTACCCATGCTTGATCAAACCCCCAAAGAAATCGCCGTTCGTACGGGGATATGCGTTAACCCCTTAAAAACCTGCCAACCGGTGGGGGCCTTGTACGCGGCTTTAGGCGTCCAAAAGTGTCTCCCCCACAGCCATGGCAGTCAAGGCTGCGTCTCCTATCATCGGACCTTTTTGACGCGCCATTTTAAAGAGCCCGCCGTGGCCTCGTCCAGTTCCTTCACTGAAGGGGCCTCGGTCTTTGGGGGTGGGGCTAACCTGAAGCAATCGGTCAAAAACATCTTTGACGTTTACGATCCGGACGTCATCGCCGTCCACACCACCTGTTTGTCCGAAACCATTGGCGATGATCTGAACGCCTTTATCCAAGAGCTGGATATCCCGGACGGCAAACTGGTGGTCCATTGCAACACCCCGAGTTACGTGGGCTCGCACGTGACCGGCTTTGGGCAGATGGTGGCTGGGTTTATTAAGTACTTGGCCCAAAAGTCCGAGCCCGTCAATAAGATCGGGGTTTTTCCGGGGTTTGTTAACCCCGGGGACATCCGAGAGCTTAAGCGTTTATTTGGTTTAATGGGGGTTACGGCCACCATTTTACCGGACACAAGCGAGTCCCTAGATAACCCTATGACCGGAACGTACCAGATGTTTCCCGAGGGCGGGACCTCCATCGAGGAAATCCGGTCGCTCGGGAGCGTTAAAAGGGCCTTGGCCTTAGGGCCGGTGGCCTCCAAAGAGCCGGCCTTGGTCTTAAAAAGTAAGTGCGGGGTGGAAACGGATCTGATGGTTCTTCCCATGGGTTTAGCCCGGGTGGACGCCTTTATCATGAAGCTAAAAGAGATCTCCGGGGCCCCGGTCCCCCAAGAGCTGGAGCTTGAGCGCGGGCGGCTATTGGATCTTATGCTCGACGCCAACCAGTACTTTCACCAGAAAAAGGTGGCCATCTTTGGCGACCCGGACACGGTGACCGGTTTAACCGCCATGGCCTTGGAACTGGGGTTAGCCCCTAAATACGTGGCCACCGGAACCCCGGGCGAAGCCTTTGTGACCGAGGTCAATGGGTTACTGGATCAGTATGAGGCGAAAAACGGGACCCGAGTAAAAGCTTCGGCTGACCTTTTTGAGCTCCACCAGTGGATTAAAAACGAGCCCGTGGATTTACTTTTAGGCACCTCGTACGGGAAGCAAATCGCCAAAGCCGAGGATATCCCCTTGGTGCGGGCTGGGTTTCCCATCCTCGACCGCTATGGTCACGCCCACCATCCGCTCATTGGTTACGCCGGGACCCGCCGGTTAGCCGAGCTCATCTTAGGGGCCCTAATGGACCGCTACGATCGGGATTGCGCGGATGAGGACTTGGACGTGGTCATGTAGGTTTTTCCCCAAAAATAACTTTTTGGTTTAACCATAGGGTTTTCGGGGCGACCCGAAAACCAATAAGGATTATTGTGCCCAAAAATATCGACATCTTAGAGGAAAGGCGAAGCTCCATTAGCCAGGGGGGACGGAATCTTGATTGCGAAAAAGGTTCGGTCGCCGGGGCGGTCAGCCAAAGAGCCTGCGTTTACTCCGGGGCTCGGGTGGTCTTAAACCCCATCACCGACGCCTTCCATCTAGTCCATGGGCCCATTGGCTGCGCCAGCTACACCTGGGACATTCGCGGGTCTTTGACCGCGGGCTCGGAACTGTACCGCCAAAGCTTTTCCACGGATCTTTTGGAAAGGGACGTGGTCTTTGGCGGGGTCGATAAACTCAAGGCCGGGATTAAAGAGATTGTTAAGGTTTATAATCCGCCGGTCATTTTTATCTACGCCACCTGCGTGGTTGGGGTCATTGGCGATGACGTCGAGGCCGTGGCTCGGGCCGCGGAAAAAGAATACGGGATTCGGGTCATTGTTTTAAAGGCCCCGGGGTTCGCCGGGAATAAATCCTTAGGTTACCGTTTAGCCGGGGAAGCCTTAATGGAGCTCATCGCCCCGAAGTTTAACGGTCAAAAGGTTAAGGGTTTAAACATCTTAGGCGACTATAACTTAGCCGGGGAAATGTGGATCGTTAAAAACTATTTTCAAGAGATTGGTTTAGACGTTATCGCCTCTTTCACTGGCGACTCAACCTGCGCTGATTTAATGAAAGCCCCCACGGCTAGCTTAAACGTGGTCCAGTGCGCTGGATCCATGACCTATCTGGCCATGAAAATGGAATCGGAGTTTGGCATCCCTTGGATTAAGGCCAGTTTCTTTGGTTTAGAGGACACGGCTAAAGCCCTAAGGGACACTACCGATCTTATAGGGACCGAAGAGGAAAGAAAACGGGCCGAGGCTTTAATTAAGCGCGAGTCCCAAAAGACTCTGGCGGCCATTAAACCGTACTTACCCGGGCTTAAGGGCAAAAAAGCGGCCATCTACGTGGGCGGCGGGTTTAAGGCCATCTCCCTAATCCGCCAGTTTAACGCTTTAGGCTTGGACACGGTCATGGTCGGGGCCCAAAACGGTCGGAAAGAGGAGTACGAGGTCATGGCCTCTTTGGTCTCCTCGGACACGGTTATCTTGGATGACGCTAACCCCAGTGAGTTAGAGGCCTTTATGCGGGAAAAGGGGGCCGACATCTTGGTGGGCGGGGTGAAGGAAAGACCATTGGCCTTTAAGCTGGGCGTGGCCTTTTGTGACCATAACCACGAGCGCCAAGCCCCTTTAGCCGGTTTTTTAGGCGTCACCAACTTCACTAAAGAAATTAATTTGACCATTAATAGCCCGGTTTGGGCTCATGTTCGGAACGCCGTGGGCGCTCTAAACTGAAAGACTCATTATGAAAGACCGATTAACCGTCATTAACGCCAATCCTTGCAAAATGTGCTTTCCCTTGGGAGTGGTCACGGCTTTCTATGGTATCCAAAAAAGCCTATCATTATTGCACGGTTCCCAAGGTTGCAGCGTCTATATTCGCCGCCATATGGCCACCCACTATAATGAGCCGGTGGATATCGCCTCATCCTCGTTGACCGAGGAGGGGACGGTTTTTGGGGGTGAGGCCAACTTAATTAAGGGCCTTGATAACCTCATTCGTTTGTACGCGCCAGAAGTCATTGGCGTGGGGACCACCTGCTTAGCCGAGACCATTGGCGAGGACACTTTGGCGATTATCGAAAGGTACCAAGAAAGTAAACCGGGTTTAAAAACCCGCTTTATCGCCGTCCCTTCGCCCGGCTACGCCGGGACCCATTACGAGGGCTGGTTCGCGGGAACCCGGGCCGCGGTGGCCTCTTTCGCCCTAAAAGGGGAAAAAACCGACTTGGTTAACGTTTTTATCCCCCCCACGAGCCCCGCTGACGCGCGGGCCTTAAAAAGTTTATTGGATGAAAGTGGTTTAAATTACGCTCTTTTTCCTGATATTTCCTATAATTTAGATCGCCCTTACGATCCCGTTTACCAACGCTTACCAGGTGGCGGGACGCCATTTACGGTCTTAGAGAAGATGGGCGGGGCCAAGGCCACTTTAGAGTTAAGCCGCTTTTGCCCACCTCAGCTTTCAGCTGGGGCCTATTTAGAGGAAACCTTTGGGGTCCCCTTAATCCGCTTAAATCCGCCCATTGGTTTACGGGATAATGACGAATTTTTAAAGGCCATAAAAAGCTTAGGCGGCCAGGTTAGCTCTAAAACTTTAGGCCAAAGGGGCCGTTTTTTAGACGCCATGCTGGATGGGCATAAGTATAACGCCCTAGGGCGGGCCGGGATCTATGGGGATCCGGATCTGGTTTACGGGTTAGTCCGCTTGTGCGTGGAAAATGGGTTGCCCCCGGTGGTGGCCGCGACCGGCGGGACCGCCAAGACTTTTCGGGAGGTTTTGGCCCCGGAGATCGCCCCGGTGATTGATAACCTGAAGTTAGAAAAGAGCGTGGTGGTCGATGAGGCGGATTTTGACGAGATCGGGCGGTTAGCTAAGGACCAGGGGGTTAATCTTTTGGTGGGGAGCTCCGAGGGGCGGCGGCTAGCCGAAAAAGAGTCGCTTCCTTTAGTCCGCTGCGCTTTTCCCGTCCATGACCGCCAAGGGGGTTCTAGGATCCGTCTTTATGGCTACGATGGGGCCACCCAGATTTTGGATGATTTAACCAACGCCATTCGGGGCCAAGAGGAGAGCTCTTATCGGGGCCGCTTGTTGAAGGCCCACCATAATCAACCTATCGCCCCCACCGAGGTTCGGCCTAAGGTCTGGGCCTTTCCCCAACCCCCAGAGGCCAAAAGGGCTATTCCTTTGGTGGCCTCGGGCGATGAAGGCGGTTGTGGCTCCAGCGGTTGTGGCTCAAAAGCTGGCTTAGGCGACGTCAATACGCGACCAGCCTGGGGTTTAACCGGGGAGATGGGGAAAACCGAGATCCATCCGTGCTTTTCCTTGGACGCGGCCCATAAAAACGCCCGCTTGCATTTGCCCGTGGCCCCGGCTTGCAACATTTCTTGCGGTTATTGCCGGCGGGATTTGGATTGCCCCAACGAGAGCCGGCCCGGGGTGACCAGTAAGGTTTTAAACCCCCAAGAAGCCTTGGAAAGGTTTGTGGCCTTTAAAGAGCGGCTGCCCACCTTAAAGGTGGTGGGCGTGGCTGGCCCGGGGGAGGCTTTAGCTAACTTTAAAGCTTTAGCTCAAACTTTAACCCTTATTCGGGAAGTGGTTCCAGATATCGCTTTTTGTCTATCCACTAATGGTTTATCATTACCTTACTACATTAAAGATCTCTATGATTTAGGGGTTGGTTACTTAACCGTAACCATTAACACCCTAGACGCCCAAGTCGGGGCCAAGATCTATAAGGAGGTTAAGTACCTCGGGCAAACCCATCAAGGGGTCACCGGGGCGGCTTTACTTTTAGCCAACCAATTGGCTGGTTTAAAAATGGCCGTTGATCTTGGCCTCACGGTTAAGGTCAATACCGTGGTTTTAAAGGGGATTAATGAGCTGGAGGCCCCAAAGGTGGCTAAAGAGGCGGCTAAACTAGGGGCCAAGATCGGTAACGTTATGCAACACATCCCGGTGTCTGGGAGCTTATTTGGTCACTTGCCCCAGATATCGCGCTTTGATCTGCAGAAGATAAGTTGGGAGTGCCAAACTTACTTACCCCAATCCAGGCACTGTCGGCAGTGCCGGGCTGACGCGGCCGGGTTACTTTCCGAGGATCTCTCCTGGACCTTTCGGGAGGGCCAAAAGCCTTTGGAGCCGCCTGTTTTAGAGGTCTTACCCCAGGCCAACGAGGCCGGAAAAGTCCGGGTGGCCGTGGTCTCCAAAAGCGGGGTGGTGGTGGATCAGCATTTTGGCCAGGCTGAGCGGTTTTTTATCTACGAAAGCGATGGCCAAAGCTTAAAGCTCTTGGAAAACCGCCGGGTCGCTTTAGGCCAAGGCGGCGGTTGCGGCGGTTTTTGCGGGGCCAAGGATCCTTTGACCGCGGTTAAACCCGAGGGTTTTATCGCCCGCTTGGTGGCCGCGGCCACTGATTGCCACGCGGTGGTGGCCACTCGGGTGGGTCAATCCCCCAAGGACAAGTTGGCGGCTAAAGGCGTCCTCGCTTTAGCCTCGTATGACTCAGTGGAGCGGGCGGTTCTGGCGGCGGCTCGGGAGACGCTTAGCCAAAGGGCCTTGACTAAGGAGGACCAGATGGTTTCCTAAAGGACCAAAGGAACGAGCTGGTCAGAACGATGGGTTTTTATGCTTTTGATTGACGCGACTTTATCGGTGTTGTCGGCCCAAGGGCGGAAAGCGGATAGTTTAATGACCCAGAAATGGGTTAAAGCTTTATCCGCCATTGGGGTCGGCGGGGTGAAGCGTCCTAGGGAGCCAGTGGTGGCCCCGGACGCCATTTACGGTTTTGACAATTTTTTGCGCGGCGATTACCCGGAGCTGTTTCGACAACTGCGGCGTTTGGAGCCTTTAGAGGTGGTCTTTGGCGACAGCCAGGGGTTCGCCACGGCTTTGGCCACGGCCTGGCTGGAGGAGGGCGGCTCCGGGGTGGTGGCCTCCTTAACCGGGATCGGCGGGTTGCCGGCCTTAGAGACTTTACGGTTATTTTTGCGCCAGACCGGGCGGATGGCCTTACCCCAAGCCAATCGGCCTTTAGCCAACGTTATCCGGCTCTATGAGACCATCTCGGGCCGGAAGATCAGTTTGTTTCAACCGGTTTTGGGCCAGGGGTTATTCGCCGTGGAGTCCGGGGTCCACGTGGACAGTTGGTCCAAGGATCCCACGTTGTATGAGCCCTTCCCCCCGGAACTGACCGGGGCTAAAAGATTATTGGCCTTGGGTCGCCACAGCGGTCGGGGGGCCGTGGACCTCAAGTGTCGTCAATTAGGCCTTGATTTTCCCGGGGAGGCCTTAAGCGGCCTTCTGGCCCAGGTCCGCGATAAGGCCGTGGCCTTGGGGAGATCTTTGACTGAGGATGAGTTCGCGGCTCTGGCCCGCTCCCTAATGGAGAGGCCGCTTGAGAGCTAAGATCAAACTGGTGGACACGACTTTACGCGATGGGGAGCAAGCTCCGGGGTTAGCCTTCACTTTAGAAACGCGCTTACTTCTAGCCGCCGCTTTGGACCAAGCTGGCTTTCACCAGTTGGAAGTGGGCTCCCCGGTCATGGGCCAAAAGGAAATCGAGGCGGTTAAAAGGATTAAAGAAGTCTCGGCCACGGCCCTTATCTCCGTCTGGAATCGGGTGAGAATCGAGGACGTTTTAGCCTCCTTGGAAGCTCAGCCGGATATCATCCATTTAGCCTTGCCCTTCACTAAAGGCCACTTGGAAAAAAAGGTCCAAAAAACCTTCGCCGCGGTGGCCGAGGATCTGGCTAAATGTTTGGACCTAGCCCAAAGCCAAGGGGCCGCGGTTAGCGTGGGCTTAGAGGACGTCTCTAGAGCTAAGGACGCGGAACTGGACCAAACTTTGGAGCTTTTAGGGAAACTAAAGGTTAAAAGGGTTCGTCTTAGCGACACCGTGGGTTTGCTGAGCCCGGGCCGGGTGACTTATTTAGTTAAAAAGGTAGTGGCGATGGGGTTTAGCGTGGAGTTTCATGGGCATAACGACTTGGGCCTAGCCGAGGCCAACGCTTATCTAGCCGCTTTAGCTGGGGCCGTCTACTTGGACACGACCTTAAGCGGGGTGGGGGAAAGGGCTGGCAACTCCTCTTTAAGCCGGTTTTTGACCTTAGCGGCCCTGGATTTGGATAGCGGCGTGAGCTTGGCGGCGGCTTTAGAACTGGAAAAACTGGCCCAGCCCTTTTTAGAGCGGGAAGGTTATATCCGGGAACTAGCTTTTTCCCGGGCCCCGGCGGTGGAGAAATTTTGGTGACCACGATGAGTTCGGTCGATCCCTTGGCGGCCTATATGGCCGCTAGGGGTATCGCCTTTAGCGAGAAACTGACCCCCTTGGCGCCTAGCGGCTTGACGCTGGCCGTGGCTGTCCAGAAGACGGGGATTGGGCCTTTACCGGGGTCGGAGACCCTCTTTGTCTTAACAATCAGCCCGGATCGAGAGCTTTTGACCGTTAAAGAAATTGATTTAGCGGCTTATGGGTTAGACGAGAGCTTAGGCGGCGCCCAGGATATCGCCACCTTCCGGCGGAACCTAAAGGCGGTTTTAGCGGAGCTTAAAGGGGTGACCTTAACCCTGGCTAAGGACTATAAAGGTTTGCTCCCCCATCAGCTTCTAACCATAGGCGTGGACCGGTTAGTGAAGGCTGAGGCCGGTTTAGCCTCGCTCCCAGGGTTAATAAGCCACTTGTTTAGCCCGGAAGGGTTAGACGAGGACGAGGAGCCGAACGATTTTGAGCTAAAGGGGCCAGGCGAGTACTTGGTGGATTTAACCGCGGTCTTGGCTCGGGACCCGGACCAGTCCTCCAAAACCGTTTTAAAGCCCTTTTTAACTGGGCGCGAGTTTAAGCGACTGATTGTCAAGTTTGGCCATGAGCCCCGGTGGCTGGCCGCGGAGGCGAAGAGCTTAGGGTTAGACTACGCGGTCCAAACGGACGCGAGCGAGACCATCGTCATTTTGACCAAAAAGGCTTAAAAAAGATCCGTTTGACCCTAAAAAACTCGTTTTAGCTTAACGCGAAGATCTAAAAAAAACCGGATCCATCAGGATCCGGTTTTTTGGCTCCAATAGGGAAGGATATTGACGGGGCCACAAAGGATCACTTAAGGTTAGTTTTAATAGTGACAATATTATTGGTTTGACTGGGATCTTGCGGGGGGATAAAAACCAAGACGTCCGGGAGCCCCGCTTGGCGGTAAAGGTCAGCGATCTTGACGGTCAGCTCATTAAGTTGGCTTAAGCTTAGGTTTTGGTTCTTATAGGGCTCTAAAACTTTCTGGACTTTGGCCGGCGAAAGGGAGCCAAAGTTTTCCAGTTGAAAGCCTTTCACCAAAATGGTTTTCTGGCCAGCTAAGTCCAGGCCGATGACGGGCGAGGGGACGGATTCCTCCAAGCCGGGCTCTGGGTTGGGCCGGGCTCGTTGGACATCCCGCGTGATGGAGCCAATGTTGGGCGCGCCCGGGGGCGGAAATCGCCCGTGGCTCCAGGTTGAGGAGATAAGACTGAATAAAAACGCGAAAATTATAGTTAAAATAGCGTTTCTTATTTTTTTACGCCTAATTTTAGTGAAATACATAAAATAACCCTTTAACCCGCTGGGTTGGGGCTAGTTTTGGGACTGGCGATGGACTAGGGCCAAACTTATGGCCCTTAATCAAAGGAAGCGTGGGTCGGATCGTTGGTTGGGGTGGCGAAACGGGCCATGGCCACGATAGGCTCGCCGGGTTTAGTCATCCGCACCACGGTCCCGGCCAGATGCTCCACCTCTTCTTGGGAGTGGCTGACGTAGAGAATGGGGATCTCTAAGGTGCGTAAGTTTTTTAAGTAAGGGATAATCTCATCTTTCCGCTCTTGGTCCAAAGCGCTTAAAGGCTCATCCAAGAAGAGGGCTTCCGGGGAAGAGGCTAAGGCCCGGGCCAAGGCCACCCGTTGACGCTCGCCGCCGGATAAGGTGTCGGGGCGACGCTCCAATAAATGTTGGATGCCTAAAATGTCCAAAAGATGGTTTAGGTCAAAGGTTCTTTTGGCTTTGCCGTTTAAGCGGCGAGTGGCTCGCTTTAAGCCGTAAGTTAGGTTCTTCATCACCGATAGGTGAGGAAACAAGGACCCTTCCTGGAAAACGTAGCCAATGGGCCGACGGTAAGTTGGGAGGAAAAAGGTCTCGCTCTGCCAGACGGTCCCGTTAACCGAGACATAGCCATTGGCCCGGGTGAGGCCGGATAAGCAGCGCAAAAAGGTGGTCTTGCCCGAGCCCGAGGGGCCAGTGATGGCTGTGACGCCTTTCCCAGGCAGAACCAGGTTAAAAGCGAAGTTTAAAAACGTCCCATCCGGGTTAGGGTAGCGAAGTTTTAGGTTAGACTCGATGGTCATGGCCATTTTCCAAGGTCAACCAAACATGGTGAAAATAGACTAATTGAATCAAAAAAACTAATTCAACCCGTTTGAAACAGATTTTTCTGGAACAAAAAGGGTTATAACTGGTTTGGACCGGCTTGTCGGCTAATTGAGTTAATAATAGCGCCAAAGCCGAGGACAATCAAGGTTAAACCGCCGTTAACCGGAAATATGGTGGATTTTCGCCCCGCTGACAGGGGATAAAGGGCCAAGGCGACCCAGGTGGTCTTTTTTGGTTGGTTAAAGGTTCGGGTTTTTGGTCCGCGGCGGGCTTTTAGGGCCTTGACTAAAGGCCGGATTAAACCTATGGTTAAGCTTGGTTAAGGGGTTTACGGCCTAACCTTATGGAGAGTTCCCCCTAATGGCCAACCTAAAATGGCCCGAGGCCCTCCCAATGGCCCGCCGAGGCCCTTCTGGGGGCCTTAAGAGCCGGGAAATGAAGCTTAGCCAATAGAAGGGCCTTTTGGGAGACTCTAGGCGATGGGCTAGGGGCCGAAATTTTTGGTTTTTTGGGGGGGCTAAGCCTATCAAAAAGGCCAATTGTCGTTATGCGAACATTAGAAAAATTATTATAAACCATAGGCGCTAAGGGTGATAAGAATATGAAAACAGAATTATGATAAATCATTAATAACATAAAGAATGTAAAAAATCTATAAAAACAGCTTAAATGAGATTTTATTAGCGATCGCCCTAAAGGGCTCCCTTTGCCCAAAGTTGAGATAGCAATTTGGGGTTAATTTGAGTGGAATTGTGTTATTTAGGAAGTCAAATGTTAATTGTGGTCTTAGGGCGCCAAAAGAGGCTCGATTTGGCTCTATAAATCTCCAGGGGTCAAAATTCAAATAGAAACTATTGAATATTTGCTAATTGAAAAATCGCCTACCCCAGGCGTTTTTTTTTGGCCTTCGCAACGATTTTACCCCCCAAAAAGGGCTATGTTATTAAAATTATTAGAGAAATTTTTTTCAGGAAAACTGTTGATCTTTTTAGGAGTCCGTGTATAATCTTGATCATTCAAATTTTGTTGTTCGGTAGTGGAGTCGGGATCCAAGTAGAGGATCAATTGTTTTTAGGCTCCAATTTCTAACGGACGCTAGGGAGTCACCGCTGTAAACCGCGGCGACAGGTCTTTGATGGTATGACGCCAACGCCTTTTGTTTTATTCGCCTTTTTCGGTCTTTTAGCCTTTACCCGCCGATTCGCCTTGTCTTGGCCCCAACTTTCTGGGCCGCGATTCCTGTCGATCTGTCAATATAAGCAAGCTGAAAAATCCCCGGTCGAACCAAACGCGTTTGGTGTTGATAACCAAATGAGACTTATAATCTGGATCCAGGTCCAGCGAATATATAGGTAAAACGTCGTTAAAAACGTTTATTTGGTCAATTGGGATTTTTTTTAGGGTTAACCAGCCCTAATGGAGGCTTTCTGGTTGGAACGCGATACCGCCGGTCTAGTCGTTCCCCCTGGAACCTTACCGCGCCGCCAAATTGGTTTTGGCCCGCCGATAAGGCCGGAAAACTAGATTAATTACCGTTCTTAATTCTGTAATTAAGAATATTTACCTTTAACATCATGGTTAATAGGGTGGAATTTACTCTCGCGCCTACGACCTTTAGGGATCTCGCTATACCTAAGTTAAAGCCCCATCGGCTACGAGATTAGGGCGCGTATAACCCAGAAAATAGTTTGACCCACGGCTTTTAACCCATGATCGCTCATTTAGCGGGTTTGAAATGAAGGATTTTCACTTTCCATAACAATATGACTTTGGCTCTTTAATAATAATTAAAGTTCGCGCAAGGTCATTACTTCTGTTTTACAATTAGTCGCTTTGGCGAAAGCAATTCGCTAAATATTTTTAATGTTGGATTTTGTGAATCTAGCGTTGTTAAGGTAGTTAGCGTACCTTTCGCCAAAGCTTTAAAAATTAACTGTCGGAGTCGCTCCGGATGGATATATAGCCTTAGAAATCGCGCTCGATAAGTGGCTTTTAATTTATTAACTTTTCGTTATATGGCCATTTAAATCGCTTAACGCTGTTGTCGCTTAACTTATCTTAAGACCTAATTTCACGGAAAAAACGCTAATGAGGCGTTTAGCGGTGACAGCGAAAGCGCGGCGCGAGACGATCATTCATATATAGTCGGTGGTGGTTTAATTGGCTCCACCTTTTGTTTTCAAGGAGATTGTTTTGTCTCTTACAACATTTGTCGCGAAAGTGAGCTCGTTTCTCATTCTTTCGCTGTATATAATCGTTTTGTTTTTATCTTTTATTCTGTTCGTGAGCGTGACATCGGAAATGGCCTTGGCCGGTGAGGAGATCATCTGGGACGATCCGTCTTTGATTCCCTCTTTGTTGGATCCAAATGGCGATCCAGCCATCCATCCCTTGACTTCTTACGAGGGCAACAGAGTTTTCGTGACAGTTGATGTCAATGCCTATGTCGCTGGCGCGTTCATTCACTCCAAAGGCTCATATTTAAACGCTCAATTACTTAATAACACCGTCTCGATTATTGGGGCTACAACCAATCTTCGAGTGGATGGAGCTCACGCCTTAGTCGGCAAAGCGCCGGGGGACCTTTTAGTCCAAAATAACACCCTTATTTTAAGGGACACTAAAACTGGAAAGATCGGGGGTGGCCGAGCCCAGGTCATGGTAGGACCATCGGCCTACACCGGCGACTACTCGGTTAGGGCCTTAAACAACGCCATTTACGCCGTCAACGCCTTTGTCACTGGCGACGTCGATGGGGGGTTCGCTTCTTCAGATTTTTATCCTGGCACAGTTGAGGCCTCCGACAACTCGGTCTATTTTGAGGGTGGCCAGGCTGAAAATATTTACGCTGGCTATAGCTATAGCTTCGGCGACTTCGACTACTCCAAGGCTGAGTCTTTAAGAAACACTCTTCACTTAAAAAACACTTACATCGAAAAAGACGCCATCGCTGGCCTTGTCTCCGGCAGGACCCACATTAGGGGAAATGACAACGTCCTAACTTTGGAAGGCGAGGTCTATATCGGACTGAACGCTTACGGGTCTTATTCCAATACATATCGTAACAACAGTCAAGGCGCCTATCTATTTGAAGGCAACGTTTTTAACGCGCTTCGCCCCACTGGCCAAGGATCCTATGTGGGGGCTAACCTCGGTTATTTCGAGGTGTACAACTTCTACTTTTCTTCCCGGGATCCCTCCGGGACAACCGCGGTCACGGTGGACGGCGAGATTTATTTAAACGACCAACAGACCAAAGGCAGTCGCGTCGGCGCCTTAGGCTTGTTTGACGACGGCCCACCCGTTGAGGAGGCTATGGAGTACGTTCTTCTTAGCTCCACCAACAATCCCATTAATTACGATAATTTTGACGCTCCTACGGACTCCACTGAGGAGATGGGGGCGTTTTTGGCCTACGATGTTAGTTACGTCATGGAACCTAACCGGTTATTGGCGAAAGTCTCCAATTTCCGGGCCACCGACGCTACCGTGATAATCCCCGAGGGTCCAGGGGCTGGTTTGGATCTTATTACTGAAGGGAGCGATTTACCCACTGACAGTGGCGGCGATCCCTTTGACGTCTATGGCCCGGACGATGGGGACGATCCCTTTGACGACTATGGCCCGGACGATGGTTACGATGGTGATTACGATGACGGTTACGACTCCGGCGAAGATTATGGCCCCGATGACGGTTACGACAGTCGAGGCGATTCTAGCTCTGGCGGCGGTTACGGCTCGGAAGACGGTCAAGACCCGCTAGATCGCGGCGGACGCGAAAATGAGAGAAACCCCTTGGATGGCGACAACCAAGACGATGGCTTAGGCCAGGACAAAAACTATCCCGATCGGGCTAAAGAGGCTAGCGATAAAAGCCAAGCCGATAAGGCTCGGGATGATAGGAATAGACGGCTTAAAGAGGCTAACGCGCGCCGGGTCAACCCCTGCCCGCGAGCCTTCGCTAAAGCCAAAGGCTCGAGAATTAAACGCGATGATGGTCGCGAGCTGGATATTAACGCTTATAATCTTTTGGTCGGCGTCGGCTGCGGTCAATATTTTAAGCCAGGATTGTTTACTTTAGGTCTCGCCTTTGAGGGCGGCAAAGGCGATTATGAGACCAGACGTCGTTTAGTCACGGGCTTGGTTCGGGGCTATGGCGATCTGGACTACGCCGGGGCCGCTTTAATTGGCCGTTTTGATTTTCGGCCTAGCCGGCTTGGCCGCTTTTACCTGGAGTCTAGCGTTCGCTTAGGAAAGTTGAACTCTGATTTTCATTCCTCTGACTTTCCGGGCTCCGACGGTCGGAAAATCAGTTATAACGCCAGTAACAACTACATCGGCCTCCAGTTAGGGGTTGGTGACTACATTAATCTTACTCGACGCGCCTACCTGAACGCCTATGGCCAGTACCACTGGGTCAAGGTTAAGGGTGGGGACATTAAACTTAACACTGGTCACGAGGTTGAGGTCGAAGACATCAACTCTCATCGTCTAAAAGGCGGCTTTCAGCTCCATCGGGCTTTGAGCCGTCGTTGGCGGACCTTTATCGGAGCCGCTTATGACTACGAGTTAAGCGGGAAGACCAAGGCGAAGATTTATGACCGAGAGCTTCCCACCACCTCGAAAAAAGGCGGCACCGGGGCCTTTGAGCTGGGCCTAGCCTTTAGCTCCAAGGCGCCTAAACCTTTAACTTTTTCCCTATCTCTCCAGGCCAACGCTGGTAAACGCCAAGGTTTTGGCGGCATGGCCCAGGTAGGCCTAGTGTTTTAGCGTGGCTGGTTTGTTTTCTCCCTTCTGACTAAAAGAGGGTCTTAGAAAACCATTTTTAACTCATCGTTTCAACTGGCCCATAAGAGGGGGTAACCCCCTTCTTTGGGCCAAAACAAAAAAAGCCTTGGCTATATTATTAGTGTTATTATTTTGACGTTTAAAATTGTTTTTTATATATAAATAAAAGGCACTAAATATTTATATATAGATTATTATGATTTGATTGCAGTAAGCTTTTATATATAATACTGTAGATAAAAGTTTATTAATTTAATTTTTTAGTTAAATAGTGTACTATAACATTAGTTAATTACTGTTATTTTTATTAACATATCTTCTAGGTATTAGGCATAAGTTTATGGTTGATAAGTCTACAACAATTGATACCGATGCGACTAGAGAATACAAAAATTCTTTTTTTCGGCAGATTTTTTCAGTTACCAAAGCTTTTATAGAGCTATTAAGCGCTATTTTAGGAATAACTATTCCCAAAGAGTTAGTCAAGTCATTTAAGGATTTATCGCCTGATTCTGGGCATTTTACCAATCCCCGTAACGATGTTGGATTTTTCATCGAAAAATATAATATACTGGCCTTAACAGAACATCAATCAACTTTAAACCCTAATATGCCCTTTCGTATGTTGAGGTATTATTGTAAGATAATCGATGCCATATATGATAATAAACAACTTCTTAGTACGAAACAAGTAAAAATATATAAACCAGTATTTATTGTTTTGTATAATGGCACAAGACCATGTCCAGCGGTTCATAAGCAATTTATTTCAGATTCTTTTTTACCATCTGACGATTTATTTAATAAAAATTGTCATTTAGACTCTACAGTTGATTTATATAATATTAATTTAGAGTTTAATAATGAAATAATGGATAAATCGCCTACTTTACGTGGTTACGCGATGCTTGTAGAGCAAATTAGAACAAATTTGCTTAATAAGTGCGAAATGGATGAGGCGCATAAAAAGGCTACCGATTTTTGTCGTGAAAATGGTATACTGACAGAGTATCTTGGCCCTAGATTTAAGGAGGGGTTTAATTTGTTATTTGAGGAACTGACCAATGTGGATTATATCCAATAATCCGTATTAAACCCTTAACCCCTTGTATTTACTAGGTTTCCTTATTGAGAACGGATTTTCATACCCAAAAGTATGCCCTATTTTGTTTGTCTGTAAACTGTAGTCTAAAGGTCAATCGTTGGCGACTAATTATAGCTAAAAACGCTCAATATCGCTAGGGGTATGGTCTTGACTCTCATAGCCGCCTTAAGCTTAATTGGTCGATTATGCGCCTTATCGGGCCAAAAGTCTAGTCTGTGAATTGGGATTCTCACTTTTCGGGCCTAATAGTAACGGATTCTATATCAGGTGGTCGAAAGGTCTGAACCCTCTATTATCAATAAGTTATTTTAAAAAAAGAGGGTAAAAAAAAGTCGGTGCTAAGCTGGTGCTAAGGTTTTTTTTTCGGGTAAAAACTACTCAGTGTTTCGCCGTGGGGGCAAGGTTCATAGGTCAGGACGCCCGGTGGTGATAAACGAGTTGGCGTTCTGTATAGGGATTCTAACTCAATAGTAACCTATTGATTTTCCTTGGTTTTTCCCGGTCTTTAATAGAGTCATGTATCCTTTCATGTATCCTTTTTGGGTTCCTATAACTAAATAACGCTATATGATTTTGGAGTGTTATTAACATTAATTGGTTATAAAAGTTAGTTTGGGCGCTTGGTCATTCTCAATAAGGTATAGCTGGTCTAGCCCAATATCAAGACTCATGGGGCCGGTTAAAAACTATTCAGTGGCTCATCGGGCGAATTCGCCGATCTCAAGCGCGGCGGGGTCGAGCCTGAACGGGGCCTTATTTTAGTTTAAGGGCTTATCTTAAAATAAGGATATCCGTTATTTTAGTTAGTGGCTCGAACTCGTGAACCCTAGGCCGTGGGGTCGGGGCTGTAATTGACGCGACTCGCTAGGTTGGCCTCAAAAGGGTCGTGAATCCGCCCATAGCGGCTTTAACGTGGCCTTGGCCCGTCAACAGGTCGTGGCTCTGGCCTTTCCTCTCAAGCGGACGTTTTCGACTGGTGGGGTAAGCGCCCGGTCCGGCTTGGCGACTGGTTAGGCGACTGGCTTGAGAGTTTCCACCCGTTCCGTTCGCTAAAAACGCGAGTTTTAACCGCCTTCCCTTATTGCTGGCCTTGGTAAATCAAGGGCTTCCTCTATAGGCTCTCAAAAATGGCCCATAGCGGGGCGATCTCGCCTTGGTCCATAGGTAACTATGGGTTGGCTCGAAAAATAACAGTCGGTCTAAGCGGTTGGCCTCCAATTTAACTGCGGTTGGCTCCCAATAAAACTTGGGTCCTTTCCGGGGGGGTCAAGGACCGTGGGCGCATACGAGTTCGGTCCTCCAGATATTATGGACTTAAATAAACGGTCTTTATTCCGTATTTATATCTAATTATATGTATTTTATAACTACCTAGGCTCTTTTCCGGTCTTTATAGTCTGACTTGGCGACTTCATTATTAGTGAAGTCACGGATCGGCCTTGGCCCGGGTCAAGTGACTAGGCTCCCAAGCGGTGATGAGCGCGTCCGGTCCGCCTGGGCTGGGTCGGGTTGGCCCGGTCGAAAGGGTGTCCATATTGTGGACGTCCTTAGTCGGTCGAAAGGGTGTCCGGTAATACCGACTCCCTTAGCTGGCCGGATTGGGCCCGGTGGTGTCGGTAATGCCGACTCCATTAGCCAGTCGAAAGGGGGTCGATACTATCTAGATCCTTGGTGCCTTGTCGCGTGGGCCTGAAGCTTGGCCGCCTGATGAGCGCGTCCGACTTGGGGCACCATGGCCCGGGGGATCAAAGGGACTCATTAATACTGAACCCCTTTAGCCGGGATCGGGGGTCGGTAATAGCGACTCCTGTTTTGATCTCCATGGGCTAGGACGGTCAAAAGGCGTCCCTGGGCCGTGGCCGTGGTGAGGGCCAAAGCCTCTTCCGGGAAGCTCGAAAGGTTCTGACTGTCGCTTAAGGCGACGGTCATGAGTCGGTTCCTGACCATGGCCTAAACTGACTATTTGAGTTTTGTCGGATTTCCGACAAAACCTCAAGGTGGCCGCCCGGCTCTGACCATGGCCCAAAGTTGACCTTCAGGAATTCTTAAGGTCAGACGGGTAAGCGGGGCGAGCCTCGATCCGGATCATGGTCAGGTCCTTTAGACCATTTTTCGGGTCTTGCCTCCTGTTCGCTAGTCGCGGTCCGCGTGGCTAGCTTAGGGGCTCTTTCGCGCTCGTCTGACTGATCCGAACAGGGCGGCTTCGGGCCAGTCTTCCGGATCAAAATCACTCATCTAAAGTCCCCTATTCAATCGGTTTAATCCAGTTAAAAAAGCTCGGTGGCGTGGTTTAATACGCTCGTTATCGGTCTTTAATCCTTTAAAAGAAAGCTTATTGCATTATCTCATTGCATAATCGCGGTTCGCTAGGTAACTAGTGGGTTATTTTAAGCTTGGCTAATTAGAGCTAATCAGTCTTTGCTAGTTTATCAAGGCCCTATTTAAGCTTATATTTTGAGTGTTGAATATTCGCGGCGAATCAGTCGGTAAAGAAGCCCAAAGGTTAGGGTCATTAAGGGGCCTTTAGTGGCCTTATCCGGGCCTTCCGGATCATCATGACTTGGGTTAGGCGGGTGGGCGTCTGTGGCTAGTGAGTCGGCTCGGGGCCTCAAGTGAAGTGTTCGCGGAGCGCCTAAGTCTATAGCCCAAAAATTGAACTGCAGGATCTCTGCAGGTCAAAAGGATCAAGCGTAGTGAGGGCTCGAACCCGGGCTCTTGGCCCAATGTTGATTTTTGGGTTTTTAACAAAAATGTTAAAAACTCCAAAGGTGGCCGCCCGATTCTGGCCATAGATTGACTATTTAATTTTTGCCAATTCTGGCAATAAATCAGGGCGTGGGGCGAGCCAAAAGAGAATGTTGACTACTTTAGTTTTGTAGAAAATTCTACTAAACCCTGTGGTGGCCGTCCGGCTCTGGTCATGGGTCTAAGTAATTTTGGCGTTTTTCCGCCAAAACCTCAAGGTATATTCCTTTTAGTTGTTAATCAATATGATTTTATAGGTGATATTGATTACTTTCAAGGTTTCGGGGAAATTTCTCCAAAACCTCAAGGTGTATTCCTTTTATGCTTAAACAATACGGATTTAAGGAAAATGTTGACTTCTTTAGTTTTTCTAAAAATTTAGAAAAACCTCGTGGTGGTCGTCTACTCCTGACCATGGGTTAAGACTGGCCCGGGGCCGGTGTCCCAATGGTCACGAGTCTAATCCTCATGAGTGTACCCAAGATCGATAGGGCGGCTCGCCACTAATGACCAGAATAGATCAATACCTCCGACCGGGGTGAACCCTCTGGCTGGCTTATGAGGGTGAGTCGGACGGTCGGGCCTCCAGTTCCGTTTCTCTGGTCGTCTCTTTGCCGCGGGGCCAAAATAGATCAATACCTCCAATCGCGGTGAACCCCAAAAGCTCAGTCAAGTTAGCTTTTAGTGGAGGGGGCCCTATCTCTCAAAGCTAGTTAGGTCATTAGAAGTAATGTTATTCTTTTATTCTATTTTATATTGAATTATATTTTATTATTCACTCTCATATAAAAACATAGGTTCTGTTTCCTAATTGATTTAAAATACGGCACAAGAGACCCGGTTCTCTAAAAGTTTCTGTTTTATACTTTTTTGTCCGCATTACCAACAATTAAGCTCAACTTGTCAAAGTAAGTTAGTAGTCTTTAGAAGTCTATTTCAGGTAAAACCCGTGGTATGTTTTGAAACAAAGCTTTTTTACTATTAAATGAGTTTTTATAATCTAATTATAGCGTATTATAGTTAGTGATATACTGACGGGGTCTCAACATACGTTATGAAAGGTTAGTTGTTAAATGTTAGATCCTAAACGTTTTCTCAATAGATTCGCGCTGGGGGTCTAGGCGTATCGCTGGCCAGTCTTTGGGCTCCGGTCATGAGCGCGATAATATCGGTCTAGGGGCCTTTTGGGGTTAAGCTTAGCCTCGTCAGGACCTAATCCCATAATGGCCGCCTTGGGCTTTTAAGAGAGCCTCTGGGCCTCGGAACTTGGCTTGGTCGAAAGGTCTATAGTTCCTAGGTCTATCCCCACGCGGGCGCGTGCGGGCGGGCGCGGGCGCGGACGTGCGGGGCCAGAACCCAAAGGTGGTTGGCCTCCCTGGCCTGGCCCAAAGGTCAGGTCGTGGGGTCGGGGGTCGTCAGGTGTCTAAGGTCGGAGGGTAGTTTTTCACGTTGGCGCGAAAAACCCAAAGGTGGGGCAAGTGGTCGGGCCAGTCGAACCTAGGTAAGCGGGGCCGTGGGGACGTGGCCCAAAAGGTCAGGGTGTCGGGGCCTCGGAACGTGGCTAGTAGATGAGGGGCAAGGTTGCTGATGGGGGGTCCGTTCATCGCCTTAAGGTGGGCAAGGCTAGGCCCCTGGGGCTCTCATATTTGAGCGTGGCGGGGTGATCTCGGCTTAAGACTAGGTAGCTAAGGGGGGCAAGTAAAGGATTCGTTTTAGTTCCTCGCGGGCGGGCGTGGGCGCATACGTGGGCGCGCCTGGGCGGGCGAGCGGGCGCGGGGCACCAGTGGCTAAGTCCGAACCGGCGCTCTCTCTAATCATCGCGGGGCTCAGTCTTCTTAACCGTCTTCCGCTTCTGGCCTTGGGGTTTAACTTTAGGCGCCGTCTCCCTGGGGCTCATCGTCTCGCTAGCTGGGCCAGTCTTGGCCGGGGCCGGTGGGGCCTCCTGGTCCGGTGTCACGAGCGGACTCATGACTTTGCCCCTAATCCAATCCTGGATCGCCTCGGGGCAAGAAAACCATGTTCCGAGGATCTTCTTGGCCGGGAAGCCTTCAGTCCTAATCAGTTTAAGTAAAACCGCTTCCCCTAAGCTCATGAATTGGCTAATCATCTTCATACCTATTAGAATTTCATTCAAGCTCTGTCTCCAGTTTATAGGCTCGTGAAATTGGCTCGTGGTGGCCCTATCGCGGTTAAGTCCTTACTAGAGAGTATACCAAAGATGAGCGCGTGGGGGAACTTGTGACGTGGTCGATAGGCCATAAGAAAGCCGGGTGATTGGCCCGGCTTGGTGGTGGGTCAGTGGTTATTTGACTTATTCCCTGTAAGCGAATCAAGGGGAACTAATCCTTCTAATCCAAGTCCCTTAACCGTTTGTTCCTCGGTTTTTCCAATCAATCGGCATACGTCCGACAAATCTAAAACAGTTCTCCCGCTCTCGGTCGTGTAAGCCTTAAGCTGGCCATAGTCAGGGTGAGAGAAAACGCGAATCTTTAAGCCGTCTTCATAGGTGACCACTTGAGAGGGTTTATTTCCCCTAAATAACGAATTGATTATATGCTTAGCGTTTTTAGACGTCTGATAGCTCTTCTTCATCGTCCCTCCTAAAAGTTAGCTGGGTCAAGCCGGGCGGGTTAGGCCCGGCTCGAGTGGTGGATTAATGGTTAATAGGTTGAGCCTCAAATTCCTTTATTAAGGTAGTTGCCCAAACCTTAAGCTGGTCAAGAGTGATAAGCTTAGTCCCTGGATCCTCAATATGGCTAAAAAGCTCGAGTAGGTCCCCAAGGTTATAATAGTCTTCCCCGTCTGAACCGTGGTAACGCTCTAACTGCCCGTATGCTGAGGGGCTCTCATCAGGTTGAGGGTAAGGGGTAAGGGTAAGCCCGTCTCTCTCAAAAATAAGAGGGTTGGGCGAACCTTTAAGAGAAACCGGGCCTAACGGTGGCCGGGTAAAAGGCTTGATTCCGTCTTCTAAAACGCTCATTGTTCGTTCCTTTCAAAGGCCCCTAAGCTTAGCCTGGAGGCCTCCGGGTGGTTAATGGTTAGTGATTTTCTCGCCTTTAAGCTCGTCAACCGTCCTAAGATCCTCAAGTCGAATCTGTTTAAGGGCCTCTTCCTCGGTCATTCCAAGGGCTTTACAGACGTCCGGTAAAGCAAAATTAACCTTCCCGTTCGCGTCTTTAAACGCCCTAAGTTGCCCAAAGTCAGGGTGATTAAAAGTGTGGACCTCTAGCCCGTCTTCATAGGTGATCACGTGGCTAGTCTTCTTATCGCTCATCGTCCGGTCCTTTCAAAGGCCCCTAAGCCGATCCTAGGGGCCTCCGGGTGGTGGGTTAGTGGGCTAAAAGACAGTCCCCGAGGGCGTCTCCAGAAAAAGCTTTATCAATCGGGCTACCCAAGGTTTAAGCTCATCGAGGGTGATAAACCTTTGGTCCATATTTTTAATATGACCCAAAAGCGCGTGTAAATCCCCAAGGTTATAATAGTCTTTTCCATTTGAACCGTGGTAAGACTCTATTTGCCCAAAGCCTTGGTGGTCCTCAGGTAAAGGACACCACTCGAGATCGACTTTTTGCCCGTTTTCATAGATTGTACTTGACGGGCAACTATAGTCTACTAAACCCAAAGGTGGCCGGGTAAAACCTTTAAGCTTAACATCGCATCGGCCAAAAGACTTATCATCTCTCATCGTTCCTCCCTAAAAGTGACGGCTCATTGTCCCTGGGCCGTCTTGGTTGTGCTTGTTTTCGTGGAACAAAGCGTATTGAACATCGGGTGATATATCGCTCTAAAAGCATACTCAAGATTATAGGCGCTTTTCTCCGTTTTGTCAAGGGTTTATCAGGATTATTTTAGGGTTAGGCAATAAAAAAATAGCCGGGTTTTTGGCCCGGCTGGCTAGTGTTATTTTCTCGATTTTTTTGAGTCTAATTCGCTCGAATTTTTAATGCTAGATTCGCTCTTCACTCTCGCCTTGGGCTGGGCCTTAGCTTTAGACTCCAAAAGACGCTTATTCGGAGGGTCCTTTATTATCGGACTGTCTATTGGGGCGGTCAATAGCTCTTCCGAGTTTAAGCCTAAAAGGCAATTCAGCAAAAAATCTCCACATTCCTTAGCTTTCTCAAGCTCGATCATCGCGGTTGTCTCGGTGTCTTCATTATTCCCTCCCATAGTCCTAACCTTCATGGTGAGATCAGTCCGGGCTAAAACTTTCTCGGCTCTGATTAAGCTAAGCGACAACATTTTAGCGACTTTCAGAATCCCAACCTTGGTGACGCCAAAAGGATCTCCATATCCCTTAACCCAAGCTATCCTCTTGGCCAGTGGGTTAGCTAGATAGGCCACGTGAAAAACCGGAACCGTCCAGTCGGACAATTTAATCTCTGGGATATCCCTTATCGTCTCTGGATCGGGGTCTGGGCCGCGCTCGGCCTCGGCCTTGGTGACTGTCAAAAGTGGTAACCAGACGCTGGCCATAGCCATAGCGGGGCGAGCGAACGGAGATATCGCCTTAGCGGCTCGCTTGATTAGGTTGATGAGGATAGTAAGGAAAGTGAAAACGGGGGTAAGTAGACTGGTTAGCCGGGTCATGGTGGCTCCTATTCCTTCATTGGGGTTATGCCCGGGCGCCGAAAACGTCCAAAGGTGACGCGCTCTATTTCCTCTTTCGAGTGTTTTATTTCGAGCGCGCCCGGGCAATATATGAAAGTCTAGAAGCTAAAATAGCGAGTTTAACGGTCGCTTCCGTCCTTTGGTCTCGAGCGTTTTCGGCGCCCATAGTCACGATATAAGAAAGGCTCGCCTTTTGGTCCGCCTGATGATTTCTAGGTTGGCCGGATTAACTCGCCGTGGCTACCTAGGGAACGACTCCTAAGATTGTTGATCCGGCTCTGAACTGAAGTCTTACTCTATCTTGGCGGGTTTGTCAAGGGGTGGCCCAAAAAAAAGCCGCCCATAAGGTGGCTATTCCCTGGGCGGCTAATTTACTTACTTTTAGAAAAGATACGCTCATCATAGCCGATCCCGGGGCGGTTGTCAAGTCCTTTTTTAGCGTGGTCAGGTAAGCGGACGGTTGGGCCTGGGCTAGGCTAGTGGTTATGTCGGGATCGGAACCCGACTGCTTGGCCCCAAGGTCACGACTAAAGGAAGCAGTCGCAATCCGATTGCGACTGCTTGGCCTCTGTCGCCGTGGGCTAGTGGAGAGGGTCGTCAACCGATGACTACCCTTGGCCTTAGTCGTGGGCTAGTGGAAAGGGGGTAAAACCGATTTACACCCTTGGCCCAAAGTCCCTGGCCTCTGTCGCCGTGGCCTGGGCTAGACTCGTCTTATGGCGGATCAGTGGTGGGGTTTTCGCCAATTTTGGCGATAACCTATAATTACCACTAATTAGCTGTAAGTTAGATACAAAGGCAAAAATACCCTAAAAACTTAAATATGAAATGTTTTTAGGCCCGGACTCGAACGCGCCCACATATCAAAAAAGTTGTAGAAAGGACCCAAGTTTTATTAACAAGGCTCAATAAGTTATCACTAGAAATAATAACTATTTATTAAGGCTAATTAAAGTTAATAAGAACTAAAAAGCTTTGGTAGGGGTGAGTACTCCTTAAGTGGCAAGTTTTCTGATTTTCCAGTTAAAAGCGCTCGCCTTGTCGCTCATCAGCGCGGGGGTCGTCTATGGCCTCGAGGGTGAGGATCGGATCCTTGTCGGTTGGCCCGGTCTAACCAAGCTAGTCAGGGTTGGCCCGGGTGAGCGGTTTAAGGTTGGCCTGGGCGTTCTGACCAGTCCGGCTTTCAAGGGCGGTGGGGGGGCACCAGTGGGGGGGGGAATTATTCATAAGTTTATGAAAAACCCAATTATCAACGTTTTATTTGAAACTGTGGTTTTATCCGGTCATGGCCCGGGTGGTGGTCATGACTCGTCTTCCCTCATCGGTCCGGGTAAGCCTATGGGTCAGGTTCGCCTTCCCTCGCGCTCGCGGGCGCGGACGCCTCTAGAATCGATTCTAAGGCCTTTCGCTCATAGGTCTTAACCCAAGTTGGGGGTCATGGGGTCTAGGACCGTGGTGACTGTTTACGGGCCTCTTTAGCCGCTTCTGAGGAAAGCGGTCTAATCCAAAGAAAGAGTCCCTGGGGCGTTCGGGCCTGTTGACGTGTCTATGGGCCGTGGCGTGGCTGGTGGTCAGCGCAAGGCCTCCCGGTTGAGGGTTAGGGTTCCCCTAGGGGGCGCTAATCGGATTAGTCCCCTTTATAGGCTCCCGGGCGGTTGAGTCGCTATTGGCGACCTAAGCTCCAAAGTGGCCCCTGGGTGGCATTGATACGCGTTGATACCGCGTATCAATCTTCTTACGTTAATTTACTTTTCTTGTTTTATAGTGTTTTTACTAAAAAGATAAACATTTTGCTTTTAGATAGTTGTCTCGATCTGGGGGGTTCCGTGGATCTCAAGGCTCGGTTGATACATTGATACGGGGGCCCCTTAAATAATTTTTAAAAAAGCTCCGGTTTCCAAGTCTGATTTGTTTTGGGGGCTCTCAAAAGTGGTTTTTTGGTAGGTAAATGATTTTTAATTAGACGTGAAAATTTAATTTATATATATATATATATATATATACTAAAAAATGTGTCTAGTAATTTAGGACGTATCAATTTTTTTTTCAAGGGGATCCCGTGTCAATGTATCAATTTTCCATGGGCGGTCATTTTTTGGTCCGCTTATGAATACTAAAACACCACTAAAAGACTAATGTTTTTAGTAAAAACATGATAATCAAACTCTACGTAGAACGTTGATACGGCGTGTCAATCCCGTCTCAACCCCGTATCAATCCGGGGTGAGCGTATCAATCTTGAGCGCTCACTCCCGGGGGTTAAAAGTAGTCGCTCCTAACTGTTAAGTTTTTTAGCTAGAAAAATCTTAGGATTAACTTTGTAGCGAGTCGGGACTTTAGATGTGGGCTTCCCTAAGTCGTCAATCGGGACAAGGTAGCCTTTTTGAACTAAGGTTGTCGCGGCTAAAAGGGCCTTTGGGGTTGCCTCTATTAAGGTTTGGCCTCTTTTTTCTGAACGGAAAAGATATTTGATAGCGGTTAAGGTTATGGATTCTAACTCTTTCTTTAAGATATGCGCCAATAGTTTTTCGGCTGGTTTAATTTCCTCGCTCTCTCCCATAAAATAATACTTGGCGACTTCGTAGTTATAACGGGCCACTTCTTCCCCTGCTTTTAGACAAGCCTTGGGTATGGTTGAGCGTGGCAAGTCTTCGATCCGCTCTATCTCATAGGAATGAATTTGGAAAGCGACTTTAAGGCTTATCTCAATTATTCGTGAAGCTATTGAAATAAGGATTGGGTTTTCTGTTTTAGACGCGTGGGCCTTAATGATATCAGAAAATCTTCCTGTCTCTTTTAGTCCGCTTGTCTCTTCATCGGCGTAAATCGGATATTCCTTGTTTTTATAGTAAGGGAAAAAAGGGGGCTTCGTAGTGGCGTATCTCTCGTAAAAGGCTTCATCGGGGCTTAAAGCCTTGTCTCCATTCGCTATAGGGACTTTAAAAAGCTCTTTTAACCGCCTGTGAACATCTGTTTTGGTCCGGCGGTCTATTATGGTAATGTTAAAATTTCCGTCTTGGTCTAAAGTTGACGGAAGCGGAAAAGGCGGGACTAAGAAAAGAAGAGTCCTGGCTATTAATCCTCCATGTTGAAGCTTAGGACTCGTTATAACACTTTCAAAGTTTACGGGTTGGGTATAGGCGGTTAAGGAAAAGTCCGCCATAGGCATAAAATAATTTCCTGTCCCAATTCTTAACGAGTCAATAGGGCCTCCATTAAAAGGGCCTAAAAGCATAAAATCGTCAACCGTACCGCTATATAATCCTAACATTATCTCAATTATACGTCCTTCATCAGCAATTGACGCTAAACATTGGTTCTTTTGTAGTGACCATGTCTTACCTAACGCCTCCATAGTCGCGTTGGTAACGTTAAGAACCGGCGCTTCAGTCGGGGCCAAAGCGTTTATTTCCGCCTGAATCGTCTCTCGCTTCTTGGCCAGAAGCTCGCCTTTAGTGGGTATTTGTTTTGGGGGCTCGTGATCCGGTTCCTCAATAGTGGATTCTGGCAAGTCTTCGCTGGCCTCTTCCGTCTCTAACTCTTCCGGTTCCGCTTCTTCCGCCTCTAACGCCTCCGCCTCTTCCTTTAATTCGCGGCTAATAGACGCCTTAAAATTATCGTCTATTAGCTTATCAAGTTGTTTAAGTTCCTTCTTTTTCATCTCAAGCTGGTTATGGTTCTTTTCGTTTTTAGTGTCGTTAGCGTGTCTAAGTTCCTCCTCGATCTTACTCATAACTTGAGTGAAAAACTTTAAAACTCCAGTTTTTCTAGTCCCGCTGGCCGCTATACAAATACTGTAAATTTGAGGGTGAAAAGTTTCTTCTGTAAAGCGAAAAGGCTCTCCCTGTTTGTCGAGTATAGTAGGGATAATGATATATATCCCTAGGTTAGCTCTGGAAAGCATACCTAAAAAAGATGGAATTATCATCTCGATTGGGACTTGTAGCGCCTGGGCTATGCTGTCGATATGGTCACGAATCTTAAGAGGAAACTTAGTTAAATCTAGTCTAGGGACTGGTAACGCTAGTAAGGGCTCTGGTTCTGACCAAACTATCCCGCTATTGTCAGTTAACGGATTATGTTTAACAAACTTATGAGCGCTCTCAACAGTCTTATTGACTTCTTTCCAAAGCTCAGCGCGTGTAAATGGGGGGGCAAAATAATAGCCGTTATTATCCCAAAAATGGTTAAAAATATCGTCTTTAGTATACTCAAAACCTTGTGAATTTGCCTTATTTTGAATCTTTCTAACCATATCTAAAAGCTCTTCGTTCCGTTTTCCTTCCGGTATAGGGAACTCGCGATCTTTTAAAAGCTCAATAGGGACTGGGGCGGTGGGGGCCTGGGCCGTCTTTACTTGGGCCGTCTTTACTTGCCGTTCGGTCTTCTTGTTGGTCTTAAACGGCTCTATAGCCTTAAAGAAGTCATTAAGCGCGAACTTAGTCTGGTTCTCTAACCACGCAAAATTGATAACGCCTGGGGCCTCTTGGCCGTTATAAACGTGGTAACGGCTTAAGGCGCTCTTCATAGCTAGATAAAAATCGGTATAGTTATTTGGCTCGCTCAAAGTCTTTTCTATGTCTTTCGGTATAGTATAACTTGGGGCTATAACTATGTGGCCTTGGGAAAAAACCTCAATTTCATGTCCATTAATATTAACTTTAGATTTGTTAGGAAAAACTGTCCCTTCGGGGGCCTCATAAAACCAGTGTTGGCCTCCGGGCGTGATCTCCTTAAGAAGTGGGGCTGGAATTATGCCTTTTTTCACTAGGTCTTCGGCCCAAGCTATGATCTCTTGGTTATCAAAATCTAGTGCCCAAAGGTTTTTAGATGTCGCGCCTAAGACAAGCCCAAGGCCGGATAAATAAGGTAAAAGCTCAAAGGCTTTCCTCATTTCCCGGGCGGTCATTGGGTCTTTATAGTGGCGCTCAAAGCCGGTAAAGGGCGGGTGCTTTCTCCAGCCAATAGGTAAAACGTTAAATCCAGCGGTTAAGAGGGCTAGGGCCAATTCTAAAAGAAGCTCCCTAAAACGGTTATATTGCTTAGGGTCGGCTAAATACCCGGGCTCAGTGGGAAAATTAAAGACGGTTGGCGTGGCCGGGCCAGTGGCCGGTCCTGTGATGGGCGCGGGTAAGTCTTCCTGGCTGTCGAGTTCGGGCCTTGGCGGGCCGGTTTCGGACGTTTTCGGGGCCAGTTTGGCGGTGGTGTCGGGGGTCGAAAGGTTAGCCTCATAGGCGGTAATGGCTTCGTGGGCGAGTTTAACGAGTTCCCTAAGTCGCTTTTTACTTCCCTCGTCAATCTCTTGAGTGATCCCTTTCCAATTAAGCTTAGGATCTTGGGTAAAGGTTGGCCTTGCCTCTTCCCAATCGGCCTCGTCTAGACCAAAATAAGTCCAAGGATCATTAGGATACTTGGCCTTTAGTTCCCTTTTTATGGTCAATCGCTCTAAATAGGCGTCGATTTTAAGGCTGGCCTTGTGGAGGGGGTTTTTATCAGTGTCCCCAAAGGTTGTCTGGAACGGGATCTCATCTTCCGTAAAAGGAACGGAAATTAGGCCGTTGTACTCATAAAAGGTCGATAGGGTATATTCCCAAAGTGAAAAGTTATATTTCATCGCTCTATCTTTCTAAAAGTTAGTAAGTAAACCAAGGCTTCGGGGTCGCCCTAAGCCTTGGTTCGGTTAATAATCAGGATCTCGCGTCAAGGGATAAAAGCTCTCCCTCTAAGTTCATATCCTCTTTTTGGACTTCCTCAATCCCTTGTAGAAACTCTTGAAATTTTGGATAAGGGACGGCATAGGGGTTTGGATCGGTAATATTAGCCTCAAAAAACTTAAGGTAAAATAAAACGTTATAATCCCGGGAATTAAAGAGAAAAAAGCTAAGAGGGATCGTCTGGCCAGTTTGGGCCTTTACGACAAATGAACCCTTCTGGAAAGGTTCTTTCGCCTTCGGGTTAAATCTGATCTTTGGGGGTAAAAAGCCGTCTTGCCTCAAAGCCTCAAAGCCGCTCTGAGAAGCGATAAAACAGACTAAAAAGAAGATCGGGGCCGCGGCTGGGCTAGAATTATTAGTCATTAGTTTTTCCAAAGAAATAAAGGTAAAAGGATAAAAGCTTAGAGTTTAAATATATGAATATTTTCATATATTATACGAAAAGTTATCTTATTTGCTGGGAATTTGTGACTCTTCAGCGTTCATTTTTCGTATTTAAACCCCAAAGCTTTCCAACGGCTCCTTGTTACCTTTCATTGGAAAGACTTTGTCTAACTCGGGTTTCGCTAGCCTCTTGGGTTATCTGTGAAGATAATTTAGGGAGTCGGCTTGGCCTGTTCTTCCCTAATCGCTCTAATCAGTTGCGCTTGATTAGTCCCTGTTGAAGTGTTGTCAGTAAAGCCGGGCTAGTGAACCCGGGGTGAATCCTGTTGGCCAGTGTAGCTTATTCCTGGGCGTTGGCCACGAATTCCTGAAGCTCCTTCATAGTGAAGACGCGAGTCCGGGCGCCTAATAGCTTTCCCTTGGGGCCTTTCCCTTCTTTTCCCCACGCGAACAGGGTTGAAGTGCTGATCCCTAAGTACTGGGCCGCCTCATTGGGCCTAAGCATACGATCTTTGCTGTCAACCTTTTCCAGGTTACTTTGTAGGTTTTTATAAGCCATTGTTTCCTCTTTAGCGCTAAATAAGCGGTTAATAGTTAATAAACGGTTAATGTTTTGTCAAGATGATTAGGTCGCTTGCTGACGTTTTTTTCAGGTCTATCCTGGTAATATAACGCTCTTGACAAAACCAGTCAAATTTTTCCTTTTTTATACGTTTTTATACGTTAGCTCGCGTCCGTCCGGGGCTAGGTCACTATGGCCGGGGCTTAACCTCTGGTGGGGGATTTTCCCGCCTTAATGGTGTCTAAATAGTCCGCCCAATCCTGCATCATCTGACGCCTTTCGGGTAAGTATTGAGCGTGGTTATAAACGGCTCGAATTCCGCCTAAAACGTGGGCTAGCTGGGCCTCAATCCAGTCGGGGCTATAACCCTGCTCGTTTAAAATGGTGCTGGCCATAGCCCGGAAGCCGTGGGGGACTATCTCATCGGGGGTGAAGCCTATGACACCCAAAGCAACCCTAAGCGTATTGTCGGATATACTTTGGGCCTTGTTGAAAGCTCCCGGAAAAACGAATCGGGACGCGAGCCCTAGGGCCTTAAGCTCCCTAAGTATCTCCAAAGCTTGGCGGCTTAAGGGGACAATGTGGGGCCGCTTCATCTTCATCTTGTCGGCTGGGATTCTCCACTCGGCCTTTTCTAGGTCGATCTCTGACCATTCCGCCTTTTGGAGTTCGCCCGGTCTGACAAAAACCAAGGGGAGTAATTGGAGCGCGTGTTTAACGACTTGATAACTCGGGTAATCGTCAACCGCCAATAGGAACCGCCTGATATCCTCGGGCCGGGTAAAGTGGGCCCGGCGCTTCGTGGCCTTAGTCCTTAAAGCTCCCTTCAGGTCCGGGGACGGGTCCCTTTTGGCCTTCCCTGTGGAGATCGCGTATCTGAAGACTTGGCCAGCGAAAATCATGGCCTTATGAGAGGTGGTTAAGAAGCCGTGGCTCTCAATCCGCCTTAAGACGGCTAAAAGCTCTGGCGGCTCGATATCATCGACAGCGCGGGCGCCTAAGTAAGGGAATAGATGATTATTGATTAGTCCCCTTAACCCGCGAATATAACCCTCGGAACGGTCTTCCTTCAGGATCGTCAATAATTCTAAGGCAACCGCCTTAAAGCTCTTATCCTCATCGCTAGCGGCTCGGTTTAACCCAAGGGCGGTCTTGTACAGGGCCGGATTAAGCCCCTTAGCCAATAGTCGCTTGGCCGTGGCTAGTTTCTCCCTGGCCTCTTTAAGTTCGATCATCGGGTAATGACCTAAGGTCAGGGTCTGGGCCTTGCCGTTATATTGATAAATGATTCTCCAGATCTTGGTTCCTGTCGTGGGGACGTAAATATAAAGCCCCTGGCCGTCCGCGATCTTATAGGGCTTATCTTTGGCCTTCAGGTTCTTTAGGGCAATATCAGACAATCGTTTTTTCCCGTTTTTAGTGTCGCTCATGGTCAATTTCTCCCGGTTGCTTAAGTATACCCAAAAAAGGAAAGTCGTTTTCGCGCTAAATTTATTGCTAAAGTGACTTAAAGTTATTGCTAGAAAAGGATAAAAGGTCAATAGGGTATGGTCCGCTTTTTGGGCTGGATCATACCCGATATTATACCCAAAAATTATCGGTTGTCAATACTTTTTCCTAGTTTTCCTGGGGGTATTACTCTAAAATTTGGCTGGCAAAAATGGTCTGAAGCGCTTATGTGGTAAGGTTTATCGGGGTTCGCTGGTCTTTATCGGCTTATTGAGAATGGGTAAATTGGAATTATATCCAATCACAGTACAATGAAGGCCGAGAGGAAGGCCGAGAGGAAGGCCGAGAGGAAGGCGAGAAAAATTCCTCATTAAAAATCGCCGCTAACCTTCTAAAAGATGGCTTTTTACCAGAAAAAGTCGCCCAGTTAACCAATCTAAGCTTGGATGTGGTCAATAGTATTCAGCGTTAGCCGTTGGCTCCTAGGCTTTTAGTTGGCGTTAGCTCGACTCACGTCTACAAGAGAGGCTAAAACCCAACTCCACTTGGCTTTGGCCTCTTTAGACGTGATCAATCCCTCTTCGCGCTTAAATTTTTACTACTAAAAACGCATACCTTAAGCCAAAGATTTGACTCTGTGGGTTTGACACTACTCATCTCTTAACTAGCTTAGTTAAGATTTAACCGAGCGGATAAAGAGTTTTCCCGTAAGGGCTTAGGGTAAACAACGCCATCCCTTTCTAGCCGTTTTTTTTAGGCTCATCTCGCTCTTGGCCCTCATGGCTTTGGTCCGCGGTTAACGCCAAAAAATCGGGGGTTTAACCCGGGATCTAGAGACTTTGGTTGATGAGCGGACGAAAAAGCTTTTAGCCACTGAGGAGAGTCTTGAGGAAGAGCGGCTACTCTTTAAGCGCCCACTTAGCGCTCTCTCCGTTAGCCGCGCCATTACCCTAAATGGCCGGTAAATCTTTATGACCCGGGTTAGCGGAAAAGCTCTTTGGCGTAAAACTCGGCGATCCTAAGAGAAATGCGCTACGCCGAGCTTGAGGAACTGGCCCAGCGCGATAATGGCACAGAAAACGGCCAGGTCATTATCTGACGGTCAACGCTGGGTTATTAGGTCAGATGGGGAGAGCCGAAATGTTTTAGTTAACGTCTTCGCCAGTGGCTAGTATGGCGGCGATAGTCTAATGACCTGGTTTTCAAAGACGCGGTCGAGCTACGGAATAACGCTAGAAAGCTTTCTTTAGGGCGGTATGGCTCGCCTCATGATTGCGACTGGGTTAAGTTGGGATTTTTAAGGAGGATTGGGATACGCTTTTTGAGGAACTGACCAATGTGGATTACGTCCAATCACAGTACAAGGAAGGCGATGCGGAAGGCTATGCGGAAGGCTATGCGGAAAGCCTGGCGGAAGGCGTATTGAGAACCATAGCGTACGTCCGAGCGAAAGTCCGAGCGGAGGGCTTACGCGCTTAAGCCGAGAGGAAGAAGTCAGAATTAAACGCGCCGCTAACCTTCTAAAATAAGTCTTTTTACCACAAAAGTCGCTAAGTTAGCTAAACTAAGCTTGAATGAGGTCAACAAGATTTAATAGAGGTTAAGCTGGATAAATTAAGGACGCGTTAGCCTAGGCGCGCTGGAAGTGACTGAAAAGTCCGTGTCAAAAAAAATGGAGTTTAGCGACAAGGCTTGGGAGTGGTCTCTTGTCTAAGGATTACCAGCGTCAGGGGTTTGTGTGTCTTTAGAGTAATATCCCGAGTCCCAATTGATAGACCCAGACTTACGCGGATCTGACGATTTACCCAGTTGAGTTATTAGCCGCCTTAGACTAGCGAACTCGGATAAGGTGGCTCTAAAGGCGTGGGCCGCTGGTCTAGAGAAATAGAACGCCTTACTTTTTAGGCGGTTTACTTTTCCGGGGTCGGACCAGTTTTAGGGTAGGTCGGTTTTTGAGGCGAGCTTTAATTAAGGCCCTTTCTTTTTCTTTTTTTTCTTCTTGTTGAAATTCTAATAGACCTTGTTTAATTGTAAGAGCCCAATCAATTACATTTTGGTTACCATACAAAGCTGAGAACAAATTGCTTTGGAGAAATTGAGCGTCAATAAACGATGAGTTATGAAATTGAGCGTTATTAAAAATACAAGCGTCTAGATTAGTGCCTTCAAAAACACTTCCAAACAAAATTTTCCCTGAAAAATCAATTAGTTCGCCTTCTTTGCCATGAGTTTCTATAAATTTTTTATGAAGAGCCAACATTTCATCCATAAGTTCTTTCATTCTACTCATGATATAACCCTTTATAAAAACCTCCGGCGTGATTGTCGGGGGCTAATTAGTTAATGGTTACAATATAACTCATTTTTTTCATTCGTCAATAGACGAATGATTAGCTGTCTCATAACTAAGAAGGTGGCCAAGTCAGACATCGTCTTTCGCCGTTCGGGCCAGTGTTCCGCATAATTATAGACCAGTAAAGTTTGACCGTTAATATGTTTTTGAAGCCGCCAAATTCTGGAGCCATTAGGTTTGACTTTTAAGGTAGAGCCCGTCCCCGTCAAAAATTTGGTGGGTTTTCTCTCTAGCCTTTAAACCGCGTAGCTTCGCCTCAGAAAAGGCGCAGGTTTTTGTCATGCGCCGAATCGCCCGCTTTTTACTCGGCGATGGTATGGTTCTGGAGATTTTTTAAGGGCGGCTGAAAAAAAACTAACACATTGATTTTAAAGGGGAAATAGGAGAGGGGAGAGCTTTTCAAAACAGAGGAAAAAAAAGGTCTGGAGCGGGAAACGGGATTTGAACCCGCGACTTCAACCTTGGCAAGGTTGCACTCTACCGCTGAGTTATTCCCGCTCAGCCATTAAATCCCTAATATTTTCTAGGGAAGTCAATAATTAAGACTCACGGATATTAACCGAAAGTTAATTCCCTGTCAAGAGGGATTTTCAAGTTTTTTCGGGTCTTGGGCGAGGCCAGCCAACCTTAAGGCGCTGGGGGCCTTAAGCTAGGCCCTGGTTTAGGTTTTGGGGAAATTACCCCCTGACCGCTTGACCTCGGTTGGGGTCAGAATAGCCTTTTAGCCTGAAACTTTAGGCCACTTGATAGCTGGCCTCGCCCCTCGCCTTTCCGACCTTTGGGGTCGCTCTAAAGCCCTGGCCCCTTTTTTAGCTTAAAGAGCTAAACATCCAACGAAATAAAAATGTATAGCTATACAAAGTTCTAAAATTCGCTCTTATAACGCTTTTTGATATTTGGGCTATTTCTTTTTCGCCCGACAAACCCTATAATTCGGTTTTTCCTAAAGTTAGACCCTTATTGGGCCACGACATTTTTGAGAGGTGAGCGTTGGAAGGCTTAACAGGGTGGGTCAAAGGGGCGCGTTTAGCTGGGCCAGTTTTTTTAGGCCTTATGGCCTTGACCGGGGTTTTCGCCCGGGGGCTAGTTAACGGGTGTTTCGTTCTTTTGGCTCTGTGGGGCGTTTTTTATCTGGTCACCGCTAAGCGGGGTTGGTTTTTGGCCCCCAAGGCTCTGCCCGCCAAGCTCCTTTGGGGGGCGGCCATTTATTTCGCGGCCCTTATGTTAAGCGCTCTGGCGGGCTCGGAGTATGGCCGCTCTTTTAAGCACATCGTGACCGTGGCCTACCTTTTGGCCCCTTTGCCCTTAACCTGGCTAGCTTTGACCCAGTGGCCAAACTTAATCAAATATCTAGTCCCCCTATACGGTTTAGGGCTAATGGCGGCTGGGCTCATGACCTTTACAGAGGCTGGCTTTGGGCTAAGCTGCGTCCGGGCGAAAGCCTCTTTAGGGATCATCGAGTTAGGGGCGGTCTTGGCCCAACTGACCCCGATCATGGCCCTAGCCACGGCTTTAGCCATTCGCGCCCGGGACCGTCTTAAGACCGTCTTTTTCGCGGCGGCTTTGATTTTAGCTTACGTGGCCCACCTCAATAGTTGCTCGCGGATCGCCTTTTTAACCACCCCAGTCATTACCTTAATCCTTCTGTGGGCGCACCGCCGGGTTTTCACCTTAACCATGAAGCTCGTCTTGGTGGCCCTAGCCCTGGTCTTGGCCATCGCCACCTTAACCAACAAAAGGATCGTTGAGCGCTTCGCGGAAATGGGCGTGGAAAAAGGCAATTACAATAATGAGGTCCGGATCAATCACTGGAAGCAAGGCTGGAAGGTCTTCCAAGAGAACCCCATCTTAGGCGTGGGCCCCAGGGCTATCCCCAACGCCCCCCCGCTCAATAACCCGGCTTACCCGAAAGAATTTACCCGAACCCGGGACAAGTATTACCACGCCCACCAAGTCTTTATCACGGTGTTGGCGGAGAGCGGCGTAATCGGTTTAATCGGGTTTTTGGCCCTCCACTTGGCCCCCATCGCCCTTCTTTGGCCCTTTCGCCGGGACCCGGACCCGGAGCGAATGTTTTGGGTCTGGGCGGCCATCGCCGTGGCTTCGCAATTGTTTTTTAACGGGTTGACCGATAACGTTTTCACGTTAAAGCCCTTAATGTATATCTATTGGACCGTGACCGGGGCGGCTTTGTGGGTGACCCTCGGGAACAAACCCGCCCCCTAGCTTAGAGGGCGATAGGTTCGGGGTTAGTCGTTATCTTTAGGGTTAGCTTTAGGGTTAGTTTGGGGGGCGGTTATGGCCTTATCCGCCAAAAGCAAGTATTTGCTTAGAGTGTAGCCGCTATAGTACCAGCAAAGGGCCCAAGCGGTCGGACCGCCTAAGAACCCCAGTTTCCCGAAAAACATCTTGCAAAAAGCCGCCACCGCCCGGGACACGGCTTTCTGGACCGAGCTAGTTCGCCCTTTAAGCTTCGCGTCTTTAGCCCACAATTGGGCGTAGCGGCGCCATTTGTCCAGATACTCGGCCCAATCGGCGTAGGTGTGGTGCGCCAAGTGGCCGTCCAACCGGACTTCCGGTAGCTGGGCCACGGGTCGCTCATGGACGAGCCCAGCCCATTCCACTTGATCCTTTGGAAAAAGACGGGTGACCCAGTCGCCAGCTAATGGCCCAAACCTTTGCCGCCGCCCAAAGGCGAAAACCCGCCTTTTAACCGCGCCTTTAACCATTTGGCCTTGAGCGAGGATTTCCTTGATGGCCGCGGCCAACTCTGGGGAAACCCTTTCGTCCGCGTCCAAAAAGAAGACCCACGGGGCCTGACTTTGGCTTAAAGCGAAGTTTCTTTGACTGGCGAAGTCCGTAAGCTTACGCGTCATGACCCTGGCCCCCAATTTTTTGGCTATTTCGGGCGTATTATCATCGCTATGGTCATCAATAACGATGATTTCCCCTAATATATCGCCTAATAAACGGGCGCTGGCCAGGCATTCTTCGATATTGGCCGCTTCGTTCCGGGTGAGGATCAGGGCGTCGAGTAAGGGGTTGGGCATAAATCAGCCATTATTGAGGGGGTTAGCCTAAACCTGAAGGATTTAAAGGGCTTTCCAAGGAAAAGCCGCTTAGCTATAGACGCTTAATTAGAGCCGCTTGACTATACCTTGGTCGCTTTGGGGGGTCAAACTTTTCGCGAAGGTCGCCGCTGACCGTTGGTTAAACCCGCGTTTAAACGGGCGAGACGGGGTTGGGGGGCGTAAAGGTAATTGTTAGTCGCGTTCGGCCCGATAGGGCCGCCGCGGAGCTTTACGGCCCTATTTTGGGCTTATTGGTCAGCGCGTCTGGTTTGGCCGTTTTAATGTTAGCTTTACCGCCCAAATTGCGGTAAAATGAGGCGCGTCCAGACGCGGCCAACGTTTTAAACGTCATTAAGGGTACTTAAGCCTCTTAAATCGACGCTTTAAATCAAAATTCGTTTTTTTAAATTACATATATCGTTTTTATTATAAATTAGCTTTTAATCGCTTTATAAAAATACTATTGGTCTGGGGACCAAGCGAGTTTTAGCCAAAAAGGTCTGGCCCAACGGCTAGGAGGGGGCGACTAATCAAAGCCAATCTTTCATTTTTTCGGGGTTTCGCCGATATAAAGACCGGGATTACTGTCGAGCCCAAGACCTAAAAGACGGCGCCTCGCCGTTTTTCGCGGGTTTTATCCGGCCGCCGGCTAATTTTTCGGCCGTCTGGCTTAGCCTAAGTAGGTGCCTTTTATGACCACCAGCCCTCCTATCATTGGTTTTGAGCTAGGCGTGGGGGAGTTCCGGATTGTGACTCCCCAAGCCATTTACAATATCAAAGTCGTGCCTGAGCTGATTAAGGCCAACACTGACTTGGGCGTTTTAAGCCCGGCGGGCCAGGCGCTTCCCTCCCCAGCCCCAACGGCCCCCTGCCCGCCAGCTGGGGGGAATGGCCAAGTCGATCAAAACTTTTTCCAGGACATTTCCCAAGAGCTCTTTGAAAGGGTCGGTCAGTTGGCCCGGCAGTTGTCCGTCTCGGTCACCGAGATCCCGGATAGCGCCCCCTCGCTGTCGCAAACTGGGGCCGATCTGGAGGACGCCAAGGGCCAACTGGAAGAGGTGGTGGAGATCACCGAAAAAGCCTCCATGACCATCATGGACCTGGCGGACCAGATCCAAGCCGACATGGAGACCTTAAACTCCCAGATGGGCGTTTTGACCAACCTGGAGTCCCTCTTGGAAAAGGACGAGGCCATTCCTAGCCCGGCCCCGCCCGAGGATAACGGATCCTCGCCTTGGGACGAGTTTAAAGAGGCCTACGCGGGCTTAAAGGCGGCGGTGGCCAGCTTGGCTGGGGCCAGCCCCACCATCGCCGTCCCCGCGGTCGCGGCCCCCGAGCCAGCCCCGGAGCCGACCGCCGAGCCAACCTCGGCTCCCGAGCCAACGGCTCCCGCCGAACCCGCCCCCCCGACCCCAGTGACGACCACTAAAGTCGTTTTTGACTTGGATGGCCTTTTCCAGACGCTCTACGAGTTTTGCGCCAATGAGTCGGTCAAAGACCACATTAAGGCCATGCGGGCCGGCAACGAGAAGGGGACCTTTAACGGCCCGGTCATCTTGGCCGCTTTAGCCGATTTAGCCGCCACCCTGGAGCCGGACGAGGGGTTCTACAATTTTCCCATCCCCGGGGTCTTAAAGATCTTGTACTCCAACGCCTCCTCGGAAGAGGACAAGGTCACCTTAAAAAAGATGAACCAGACCGCGGGCAGCATCTTTCTGGACGCCAACCTCCCAGTGGAAGGGCGGGTGGAGGAAGTTACGGCCCCGGCCCCGGCGGAGCCGGAGCCCGAGCCCGTTTTAGAGGTCGCCCCCAGCCCCGAGCCGGAGCCGGTCGTTCCGGTCGCGGCGACCGGGGCCCCCGAGGCCCCGGCGGACGGGGAATTGGAGCTAGCCAACCTTAAAGAGCGGATCGAGAAAATGGACGCGGTCCTCCCGCTCTTAAACGGCCACGGGGACTCTTACGTGACCATCCCCCGGGGCGATCGGGACGCCATCGTCAACGCCGTGGCCGCCTCGGACTCTTTAATCAAAAACACCACCGACCATTTAACCCGGATCATGGAAGCCTTGTCCTTCCAGGATCTCTCGGGGCAGCGCATTAAAAAGATCGTTAACCTCATTAGCGAGATCCAAGTCCAGCTATTGTCCCTTCTGGTCAGCGTGGACTCCAAGATTAAAGCCCACAAAGACTCCCCGGCCAAAGCCCGGCCCAAGGAGGAAACCGATAAGGTGGCCCAGGCCGAGGTTGACCGGATGCTGGAGAAACTGTCCGGCGGCGGCCCCCCCGTTGGCGAGACCTCGGAGCTGAAAGGCCCGGGGGCGGATAACCGTTTGAATCAGGGGGCGGTTAACGATTTACTGGCTGAGCTGGGTTTTTAGCTGGCCCAATAACTGACAATCTTGGGCCAAACGGCCCGGCCTAATAGTCTATCAAGGGCCATTTATGGGCCTTATAGACGTTTTCTGGTTTATTTAAGGGGGCCAAGAAGGCCTTTTTCGAGGCGATGAGTTATGTTCCCGCGAGTTTTGGTTTATCCCCTCCTATTTTTGGCCCTGGCCTTCGGGACGGCTTGCGTCTCGGTGGTCAGCCCGGCCCCGCCCGGCCCGGAGGCCTTACTGACTAGGGCTGACCAAGCTTATGGCCGGGGCGACTACGCCGGGGCCAGTTCGCTGTATAGCCAGTACTTAACCCAAGCCGGCCAAACCCCCCGGAGGGAGGCGGTTTTAGCCACGGCGGGCCTGGCCGCTGAGCGGGCTGGCGAAAACTTGGCGGCCATCCGCCACTACGAAACTTTAACCGCGAGCTACCCCAATTCCGTCTACGCCGCCCAAGTGGCCCCGCGCTTACCGGACCTTTACTTAGCCAACGACCAACCGGCTAAAGCCCGGGAATTGGCCACCCGCCTTTACGCCACCTCTAAGGACCCCAAAACCAAGGCCAGCTTAAAGCTGACCGAGTCCAAGGCCTTCTGGGCCGAGGGCCAATACCCCGACGCTCTGGAGGGTTTTTTAGAGGCTAGGCGAATAGGGGCCACGACCGTTCGGGCCCAAGCCGAGGAAGGCGTTGGGGCTTCCCTTTACAACCTCACCCAAAACCAATTGGCCGAGGTGGTCCGCCAATACGGTCAGGGCTACCCGGGCCCGGAGGCGGCTTATCACTTAGCCTACCAGTCGGCGGCTTCCGGCGACGCGGCCACCTTTAAGGCCCAGGCCGAGTACTTTCGGCAGTACTTCCCGACCCACCCTTACCAAGCCCGCTTGACCCAGCTCGAGGCCAACTTCGCCGGGGCTAGGGATTACCCCCCGCCCGGGGCGGGCTACTCGGCCAAGGCGGGGTTGGGCTTAAACCTCCCCACGGGGTTTCAGGGGCCAAACGTCTCGCCTTTAACCGGCCGGGTGACGGTGGTGGCCTTATTGCCCTTAACCGAGGACCCGAGCTCCCGCTTCGCCCAAGACATCTTAATTGGCCTAAGGCTAGCTTTAGCCAAAAACCCCGGCCAAGTGGGCCTAATGGAGCTGGACACCAAGGGCGACGCCGGGCAAGCGGCCCGCTTAATCGCCGAGATGGCCGAAAAACCCGAGGCCTTGGCCGTGGTGGGGCCTTTGACCAGCCGCGAGGCCTTGGCCGCGGCCCAAATGGCCCAGCGGCTCTTTATCCCCCTTTTGGCCATCTCCAACCGGGTCGGTTTAACCGATGGTCGGCCCTTTGTCTTTCGGATCTTTTTGACCCCCAGGCACCAGGCCGAGGCCGTGGCCCGCTACGCCTTAAAAGCGGGCCATACCAGTTTAGGGGCCTTGTACCCGGACGACCCCTATGGCCAAGCCATGCTGGGTTTTTTTAGCGCCGCGGCCCGGAAAGCCGGGGGAACGTTAACCACGGTGGACAAGTACGACCCCAAGCTCAAAAACTGGGACGAGGCCATTAAACGGCTGACCGGGGGCCAAGCGGTCCGCAAAGCGTCCACGAGCTACCAGGCGAAAACCGATTTTACGGCTCTGTATCTTCCGGACTCGGCCACCCAAGTCAGTCAGATCTTAGCCCAACTGGCTTACCACGACGTCACTAAAATGACTTACCTAGGCACGTCCATGTGGTTAACCCCGGATCTGCCCAAAGCCGCGGGCCGTTACTTGACCGGGGCGGTCATCCCGGCGGCTTACGCCTCTTTAAGCCAAAGGCCGGAGACGGTCCAGTTTCGGGAGGAGTTTTTAAAAACCACCGGTCGCGAGCCGGATCAGTTCGCGGCCTACGGTTACGACGCGGGGATAGCCATAATAACGGCCTTAAACGCTGGGGCCACCAATCGCGGGGCCTTAATCAAGATCTGGCCCACCTTGACCGTCCCCGGGGCCACCGGTCCCTTCACCTTTAACGCCGAGGGCGACTATCAGATTGAGCCAGCTCTTTTGACCATTGAAAAATCAACCTTCACCCTTTTAAAAGAGCCCGGGCCCGATCGCTAAAAGGTTTTTATGGGAGCCCGATATTTGGGGGTCCCTAATATAACGCGGGGCCAAAAGGCCCTCGCTGGAGAAAAAGACATGTCCATATTCGAAGTCAACGCGCTGGAGATCCTCGACTCGCGAGGCAATCCCACCGTTCAGGTTGGGGTGGAGCTGGAAAATGGCGGTTACGAAAAAGCGGCGGTGCCCTCCGGGGCCTCCACGGGCGTCCATGAGGCTTTGGAGCTCCGGGACAATGACCCGAAGCGCTATGGCGGTAAAGGCGTCTTAAACGCCGTTAAAAACGTCAATGAGGTGATCGCCCCGGCTCTATTGGGGGCCTCGCCGGTGGATCAAGCCTCAGTGGACAAGTTGATGTTGGAGTTGGATGGGACGCCCAATAAAGGGAAATTAGGGGCCAACGCCATCTTAGGGGTCTCCATGGCCGTGGCCAAGGTGGCGGCTCAGGACGTGGGTCTGCCCCTTTACCAGTACTTAGGCGGGGTCGGGGCTCGGCGGTTGCCCCGACCCATGATGAACATCATTAACGGCGGGGCCCACGCGGAAAACAACGTGGATTTGCAAGAGTTTATGATCATGCCCCTTTTTGGCGCGACCTTCGCCGAGGCCTTACGCTGTGGGGCCGAGGTTTTTCACGCCCTAAAAAAGCTGATTAAAGAGGCTGGGCTCTCCACCGGCGTGGGCGACGAGGGCGGCTTCGCCCCGGATCTAAAGGACAACGAGGCGGCTTTGGAGCTCATTGTCAAAGCCATTAAAGCCGCGGGCTACCAGCCGGGCCAAGACGTGGTCATCTGTTTAGACCCGGCGGCCTCGGAGTTTTACGACGCTAAAAAGAAAAAGTACGTGTTTAAAAAGTCCGATAAATCCGAGCGGACTTCCGCCGAAATGGTTAAGCTCTACGCCGATTGGGTCAAAAAATACCCCATCCGCTCCATTGAGGACGGTTTGGCCGAGGACGACTGGGACGGTTGGGCCAACTTAACTAAAGAGCTGGGGGCCACCGTCCAGCTGGTGGGCGACGATCTCTTTGTCACCAATACGCAGCGCTTAGCCAAGGGCATTGCGGAGAAAGTGGCCAACTCCATTTTGATTAAAGTCAATCAGATTGGCACGGTCACCGAGACCTTGGAGGCCATCCATATGGCCCATCGGGCTGGCTACACCACGGTCATCTCCCACCGGTCCGGGGAGACGGAGGACGCCTTTATCGCCGATCTGGCCGTGGCCGTCAACGCCGGCCAGATCAAAACCGGGAGCGTCAGCCGGAGCGAGCGGATCGCCAAATACAATCGTTTACTGGAGATTGAGGAGGAGTTAGGCTGGTCGGCGATCTTTGAAAAACCCTTCTAAGTCTTTTTTCGTTAGCCCCGAAGGTTAGGCCTTCGGGGTTTTTTTTCACGGTCAGCTCCCTGGGGCCGCTGGGGTCTCCGGGGCGGCCGGGGCCTGGTTCTGGGCGCTTTGCTGACGCTCTAAAATGGCTTTGGGGTCAATCCTTTTTTCGGAAATGGCCTTAATTAAGCGAGCCGCTTTTTCCGGCTGGACCATGGCCAAGATCTTCCCGGCGTTGGAGCCGGGCATGACTGAAAGGATGCCCACGGCCACTTGATCGTCCATGGAGTTAATGACTTGGCCAGCTTGCTCGGGCTTCATGCCCTTTAAGACCAGAACCAAATGCTCCACCCGGGCCTCTTTGGCCGCGTCCTCGGCGGAGCGCTTTTGTTCTTGGGCCGCTTTTTGCTCCTCTAAGATAGCTTGGTTGCGGGTTAAAAGATCGGCTAGCTCGGCTTTGGATTTTTCGCTGGCCGCGATCCGGGCGTTTAAATCGGCCTCCAACTCTTTAATGGCCTCTTCCCGAGCGTTTAACTGGGTCTCCCGGCGACTGAGCTCAAAGGCCCGTTTGGCTTGCTCCTCGGCCTCGGCTGGGGTTAAGTTGGCCGGCGGCGGTAAGGGCGGGCCGTTGGGGTTTTTTTGGTTGGTCGGCGGGGTGGGGCTCTTTTGGGGTTTTCTAAGATCCTCGTCCCCGGGTGGCAAAGGGATGGCCGGGGGGGCGGCGGCGGCGCTTTGGGCCATGGCCGGAAAGGCCGCCACATTAGCGTTTAAAAACATGGCCGCCCCGGTGGTTAAGGCGTTGGCCGGTAAAGAGGCCGGGGACATAGCCGCTTGGGCCACGGCCGCTTGGGCCGCCCTCGGTTGGGTTAAAGCTTTAGCCCCGCTCTGGGCCGAAGGGGCGCTCGGTTTCTGGCTGGGGCTCGGGGGGTCGGTGACCCCATCCAGCCAACCGGAGATTAAGAGTCGGGCTATTAAGACCATAACCGCTAAAACCGCGAGCAACCTAAATTTGGCCAATAACCCGCCCGTGGGTTTGGGGGCTGGTTTGGGGCTGGCCAAGGGCCCGGGCGGGGTTAAGGGCGCGGGTTTCGAGGCCGGGGCCTTGGGGCTTGGGGCTTTCGGGCTCGGGCTCGGGGATTTCGGGGCTATGGTTTTTGGCTGGGGGCTAGGGCCTGGGTTTTTAGCTGGCTTCATCGCTCTCCACCGTTTGTTTTAAACGCCTGGCTCTGGCTATTTGAGCCATTTCCTCTAAGTTATTTTGTTCCGTCCGGCGGTCTTCCAGGATAAAGTTTTCTTTTTGGCGATCCCGGGTTTTCTCAATAGCCTCGCGGGCGGTGATGGCTTGGATTAGGGCTTGGCGCTCTTTGGCCTCCTCGCGGCGGCTTAAGACTAGAAGCTCCTCGGCTTTTTTTAGGTCTTGGCGTAAGCGCCCTTGATACTCGCCGTACAGGCGGACCAAGGGCCCGGTTAAGCGCCCGATCTGGCCTAACGTTTTAACCTCAGTGGCCATCTCGTTAATCCGCGCCCAGAGGGACTGGATTTTTTCCTCCAGCTCGGCCAGACTGGCCAGGCGTCGCGACAGTTTTAAGGCCGCTTCCTCCTCGCGTTGTCGCCGGAGGGTCACCAGAAAATCTAGACGGAACTTAAAGGCGGGCATGGGGCCACCAAACTATTAATAAGCCAGAAAGGCTGATTTAAGGGGTTAAGGGGCGCGTTTAAGACGTTGACCGGCTAATCCCCTTTAAAATTACCTAAGATTATAGCAAAAAATAGGCCAGTTTTTAAATAAAAAGGGCTTTATCTGGATTGAGGCTTTTTATGATCGAAGATGGTTACGAGAAAAACTACGCTCGTTTAGCTTTGGATCTCCCTAAGGCTGATTTTGGGGCTAGGGCTTTAGAACTGGGTTTTAGCCCGGCTCAAGATGGGGTTAAGATCGCTTTTTTAGGCCGGGAGTACCGCTTGGACCCGACCGGGGTCACGGCGGTGGATGGACTCCCCAGCTCGTCTAACCATCGGAGCTTATTGATCCACTATCTCTTTTCCCCGGGCCGAGGCGGCCCGGGGGAGACCTTTTTAACTTTATCGCAATTGCCGGGCCACATTCGGGGCCGCCAGGACCCAGCCGCGGATTTCACCCATGACCCCATTCTCCGCGCTTATGGCGATGATTACCCAGGTTTCCGGAAGGCGGCTATTAAGCTTGGTGGGGAAGAGCTCCCCGCGGCCCAGGACGGTTGGCGCGTCTGGGTCTTTTTGGTCTTGCCCCAAGTTAAGATTAAGCTCGGCTACTGTCCGGCGGACGAAGAGTTTCCCACCGAGGTTTGGACTAGATTCGATAATTTGGCTCTAAGCTACCTGGGCTTTGAGTGCCTGGCCTTTTTGCAAGGGGCTTTAAGTCGGGCTTTAGCCGACCTGAAAGAGGGTTAGAGGCCGTAAATAGTTAATTTTAATGGCTGATTTTAGGTTTTTAGGGCCGGAAAGAGTGGGTAAAAGAAAACTTATTGACGCCTGACGCTTAAGGTGGGGTTTTTTTAGAAAACTAAAAAGATTGATTGGCTGGGAACTAATAGGCGATCGGCTAAGGCCGCTAACCCACCAGAAATGTTAAATTTGAATGAATGTATTTCGCCTCCTAAACCACGATGTTTATCCTTAGGCAAATGAATTGTCCAAAAATCTGGATCTATACCTACATTTAGAAATTTAACTTTAAACTTAATCGGAAAAATATGATGTAGTTCATAGTTTGTTGGTATTTTTCCAGCATAACATAGAGAACAACTAAAATAAAAGAAAAAATAATAGAATTACTCTTTTTAAACATTTAACAATTTGTTAGTACCATTTAATAGCATTGAATCAGAGAAAAAGAGACTAAACAATCGAAACAAAGAAATACATAAACCATTCCAACATCTCCAATTATGACATCATCATTTAATGAATCAATTTGAGCATAAAAAGTCATTTTTTTTGACAATGTGGACATAAAGGAATTTCTTCGGTTTGAATCCAATCAGGCTTACCACCTATTTTATTTCTATGCCCAAAAATAGAATTATCTTCATCGGTCATGTATTTAAAATGAACTTTATCTTTATCTATACGAATCAATTTAACTTCTGGCAGTAACATATTTATACCTATAACAAATTCAGTTAATTACTAGGCAAAAGCTTGGAATATAGCTAAACCTCTTATGTTCGGCCTACAAAAACCCATGGGTCGTATAAAATGGTGTCGTATAAAATGGTGTATAAAATGGTGACGACCGTATCGGTGCGGTAATGATTAATTATCAAATGTTTTAGAAATAAATTCTCAATAAACCAAACTTCAAGTCACAGCGATATGATCATTTCAATTTATTTTTTTTTCTTAAAATATTTAGATGAATATTATATTTACGATAAAAAACCATTAATCAAATTGTGCTAGCAGTTTTTAATCCTTTTCTGATATATGTTGTCTTACTAATTAATTCAAAATTATCAAATAACTGAATATTATCAATAATAAGACTGTTGAGATCTTTTTTATAATCTGTATCTGCATTATTAATGATGTAATCTATAGTTTCAATAAACAATAAAAATTATTAAAGTGTTTTATACTCAGTTTACTATTGATATGTTTCCAAAATCTCTCAATTAAGTTTAAATTTGGACTATAAAATGGCATAAATAGCAGATTAATACAAAGTTCTGAAGCAATTTCTATAACAAGTTTGCATTTTTAATGTCTTGCATCGTCAAATATTATGTACACTGGCTTCTTTACATATCGCACGGCAACTTTCTTGAGCGGTTCACAAACCTGGGTTGCCGTAATATAGGTACTATTTGACACTATAATAATTTTTTTGTTGTAAACATTGTCTTCAAACGTTGATCCCCAGTGGCGGGTTAGAGCGACTATTTTGTCCAATTTAGCTTACAGGAAGCTAATTACCGATAAAACCACGCTTTTTTTAAGTTAAATGGGCGATAAACAGCCCATTTAACCGGTTAAACGCGCTAATTTCGCCTTAAAGCCTTAGGGCCCAAAGGCTTTTTTATTGACCTCGCTCAGCCTCGACCTCAGCTTGGGTGTCTTTTAGCCGTTGGGCGTTGGCGTTGGCTTTGGCGGCCACGTCTTGGGCCTGGCCAATGGGCACGTGGGGGTTTAAAAGCGGGCTATCTTTTAAAGAGGGCGGTGGCCCCAAAGGGGCCCCGCCGCCAGCGGTTCCGGCCGGGGTCGGCGAGCTGGGGGACCGTAAAAAGAAAATGGCCAATAAGATTAACAGGGCCAAAACAATGGCTCCGCCCAGGAAAAAGTGGAGTTTCGAGGAGGCGGCGGTCAGCTCTAAATCGTCCCGTTGGACCTTTTGGGGGTTCTGGCCAGAGCGAAAGTTATAGCCGCAAGGGCAAGCCTCGGCGGGCATGTTCACTGATTGGCCGCATTGGGGACAGCGGAGGGTGGGCTGGGACATGGGGCTCCTCTTAAAATGGTTAAAGGTCGAAAATTAATTGGCCGGGCGCCAGCCGCCCTCGCGATCGCTAATGGCCAGGTAAAAACTGGCCAGGTTGCCAGCCTGGGGCGGAGCGAATATCAAGGTCCCCTCGGTCGGGGTTTGCGGTAGCGACTCCGGGGTTAAGGCTTTACTGTCTTTTAAGGCCCGGGCCAAGATCTGCCCTTGGGCGAAGCCCAAGTAGGTCTGGTAATCTAAAGATAGCCCTGGGGGCCCATATTTCCGGATCACCACGTCATAGTTCGGCGGAATGGTTTCTTTGGGGATTAAGACCGCCGGAAAGATGGTGTTCTCCCACAGCCCAGCGGTCATGGTGACCAGCTCATGGCCGGGGGAGTTTAAACTGTGGGTTAACCACAAGGTTTGGGGGTTTAAGGAGTCTTTTAAACTCCGAGCCACCGCCGCCGAGGGCCCTGGGGGGAGCCACAGGAAAATGGCCTCGGCCTCTTTTAAGGGCTCCAGTAAAGAGGGCCAGTTCCGAAACTCCGGGGCCACGGGCAGAAGGCGTAAGGTTAAACCGTTCTGGGCCGCCGTGGCTTCGGCTATAACAACGATCTCTTTGGATCTTTCCGACTTAACATGGACAAAAACAGCCTCTTTTCGCCCAGTTTTAGCCATATAGCCCATTAAAGCGGCTAGCTCTTGGTCCTCAGTGGGCAAAAGGAGGGTGGGGTTATCGCCCTGATTGATCAACCTTTGGCTATTGGACCAGGGCCCATACCACAATAGGCCCCGCCGCTTTAAGAACTCGGAGGTGGCCCGGGGGAAGGCCGAGGCGGCCCCGCCCACCACGAGATCCGGTTTTTTCTGGTCTAATAAAAGCCCTAAGCGGGTCAGGAACTCTGGATGGCTGTCGTCCATGTCCAAGCTAAAGAGCTGGGCTTCCCGGTCGAGGCCGTGATTGGCGTTTAAAAAAGATAAAAGCGATCTAAGCCCACATAAGGATTCATAGGTTAACGCCTGGGAGCCGACCGGGGAGGCCCAACTGGCGATCTTAATGGGGGGGCTGTCAGCCCCTAAGGCTAGAGCGTTAGGGAAAAAGGGAAGAAATAAGACGCTAAATATTCCCACCAAAACCGAGATAGCGAATCGATTGATTTTAAAACTCACGAGGCTCCTTTCCTGGCCGGGATAAAAGAAACCCTCCTTAAGTTAAATTATAGGCTTTTACGCTTTAAAATTAAAGACCGCTAAAAGGTTTTTCGAGCGGGTTTTTGATAGGTTTTTCCCTTTAAGCTTTGGAAAGCCCTAATCTTTTCCCCTCAAAAGAAATGAAATTCAATTATCGCTGTATCGCCGATATTAAACCATACCCGGACTATATTTAAAAAACTATGGAGCTTCCAAACTAAAAGCGCTAAAGTGATTACAAGGTCGGCCAGATCCCGATCTTGGGGATTTGGCGGGATTATTTGGGACCGGTTGACGAACTTTTCTATTGAGTGAGAATTAAGCCGCGACCGGTTTTCGCTAATTTTTAATAGGCGATTGGGAATTGGCCAGACAGAATAAAATTGTATATAATAGAGTCTTACGGAAGATAAGGTTGTCGCTCGCCAAAAGGGTGAAGGGCCTTTTAACGCCTCTAAATTAATGTCTCATATATAGAAAATATATTATTTTCTTTGATTAAATAAGGTAATTGGCCGTTTTAAATGACTATTGATGAGCTTTACGTTCATATCCAGACTAAATCGGAGTCGGTTAAATTCGACGACTCTCTTTCGGCGTCCATTCTACTTAACATAGCGGGCGATGAGTCGTCTTTGGAAAAGCGCTGGTTAGTGGAATTGGCCCATGGCCGAGCTAAGGTGACCGATAATCCGGGAGCTAATCCGGGATCTAATCCGGGATCTAATGATCCCTCAGCCGGGCCTAGTCCGCCGGACGTGTCTATTTCTTTAAAAGAAAAAACCTTATTGAGTCTGGCTTCCGGGGAAATGGCCCCAGTTAAGGCGTTTTTGCTCGGTCGAGTCAAAATTAAAGGCGATATGGCGTTACTTGGGCAATTAAAATATCTCTGGCCCGAATCTTGACTGTTCGATTGAGGACCGATCAAAAATGGGTTTTTGGACCATTTTTTTCGGAAAAAACTGAATGATTTCAAGGTGTTTAGTTGTCGCGTTTTAGCGGCGCTGGTTGAGGATTGGCCCGATTTGGTCACATAAGGCTTTTTGGTCCCCATAGAGATCAAAATTTCCTTTCAAGATATTGTGGCTTATTGTGGTGTAAATGCAATATCAAGCGCTACTTATTAAAATTAATACACAATTGGCATTTAATACTTGACTTCTGTTTTGTTAAAGTTTTAAATAGCCCCATGAAGCTTAAAGCGATCCAAACTGGTCAGGCCCAGGTTGGATCGTGGATTCATCGGCCAGGCTACAGCCATGAATTGTATTAGTTAGGCCCGCTGGAATAGTTTTGGCGGGTTCGGGGCCATGGTCTTGACCAGCCATTAGTGGCCCCGCGACAACCAAGGAGAATCCTGATGTCCAAAAACACCCTCAAAAACCTCCGTGAGCAGCTGCTTTTGAGCAAGGCGGAGCTGGCCCGTAAGGCTGGCGTCTCCCCGATGACCATCGACCGCATCGAAAACGGCGAGAAGTGTCGGATGGAGACCATGCGGAAGATTATCCTGGCCCTCGGCTACTCGCTGGAGGACAAGGATAAGATCTTCGCCGACTGATGGCCGGGGCCGGACGCCCCCGACTGTTCCAGTTGGGGGCGCGCCTGGTCCATCTTATCTTTATCGGCCGCCTTTCGCGTCCCTCCCGCCTCCACCACTTAATGAATGAAAGCGAGCCATAGACTATGCCAGTCATTGGATTTGACATTGGAACCTTCGCGGCTAAGGCGGTTCTTTTAAGCGTTAAAGGCAAAGGCCGCTCTTTGACCGTCTCCCTGGAGGGTTTGGGTATAGCCCAGATGCCCCAAGGGGTCATGAGCCAATGGGAGGAGCAGCCGGAGCCCGCGCGGAGGGCTATGAGCGTGGCCATGCGCTCTTTGTACAAACTAGCTAACCTAAAGCGGGGCCGTTTCGCCGCCATGTCCTTAAGCGGCGACACCATGATCATTAAAAAGATCAGCATGCCCGTGACCAGCCAAAAGGAGTTAAGGTCCACCTTGGCCTTAGAGGCCGAGCAGTATATCCCTTATCCCATCAATGAAGTTAACATTGATGGCCATATCCTTAACACTGATGACCAACATGGCCAGATGTCGGTCTTATTGGTCGCGGCTAGGAAGGAAGTGGTGGCTAATTACATCCAAGCCATCAACTTAACTAAGGTTTTAAAGCCCAATGTTATTGACGTGGACGCTTTGGCCCTGTATAACGCTTACGATTTTGTCTACCCAGAGACCCGCGAAAACGCTATACTGATCGATCTGGGGGCGTCCTACATGCACGTCACCATCCTCAATGAAGGCATGCCCCACACCATTAAAGAGGAGCTCATCGGCTGCCAAAGAATCACCGATGACCTGGAGGACGCCTTTGGGGTCAGCCCGGAGGTGGCCGAGGCCATCAAGTTAGGGGCCGAGCCCGCCCCCAACCCGACCGAGGTCGGGGAGATCATCGAGCGGGTGGCCAGCAACTGGGTGGCGGTTTTGGAGCGGAGCTTAGAGAACGTCCGGGTGGAACTGCCGGACTATCAACCCTCGAAGATTTTCTTAGCCGGGGGTGGGGCTTTTATTAAGGGTTTAGCGGAGCATTTCACCCGAGCCTTTAAGGTCAAGGTTGAAATTTTCAACCCTTTCCGGTATATCAAAGCTAACCCCAAGAAGTTTGACCAAGCTTACCTTGACTATATTGGCCCGCAAATGGCCGTCAGCTTTGGTTTAGCTATCCGTAAGGAGGAAGTCCGATGATCCAAATCAACCTCCTACCCTTAGAGTCTTTCCGACAGAACACGAGCGGTCGTATCATGGTGTCCATCTTCGCGGTCACCATGATTTTAGTGACCATGGGGCTCTACGTCTACTATGACTTTTTCATGGGCTCGGAACTGGAAGAGTTAGAAAAAAAACAAACCACGATCACCCAGTCCTTAAACCAAGCCAAAGGGAAAACCGCCGCGGCTTTAAAAGAAGCGACCACCTTCGTCGATGACATGGTTAAGGTCACGGCCATCTCGGATTTGGAGGAAAGGCGAAGGGATCAGACCCGGCTCTTTATGGGTTTGGCCAGTCAGGTCATGAACCAGACCTCTTGGTTAGTCAGTTGCTCCCATGATAAAGGGTTAGTCCGCATTAAGGGCATGGCCATCGATCATGAGGAAGTGGCCAAGTTTTTGAGCCGTTTGCAAGCTTTGCCCATTTTACGGAACGTGGAGCTACTAAGGGCGGCCGAGGACACGGTCATTAACGGGGTCAGCTTAGTCACTTTCGAGCTTTCGGCCAACACCGTCTTCGCTGAGTCGTCCTTGGTGACCTCAGGCTTACCCTCGGAGTCGTTGCCCCCCAAAGAGACTTTGGTTAAATTAGTGACCATCGCGGCCCCCAATCTCGCGGAGGCCTTAAAACCTAAACTAGACGGCAAAAAGAAGCTTTAAGGCTATTATAGGCCACCAAAAGGGGCCTTTAATGGCTTCTTCCCCAGAGGCGCGATATGGCTAAACCTCCAGCCCAGAAACCGAAGAGCAAAGAGGATTTTTTCGCCAAAGTGGCTAAGCTCAAAACCGGCCCCAAGGTGGGTATTTTGGTGGGCGGCTTGGCTTTGGTGATTGGCGTTTTTTACATGCAATTTTATTCGCCTTACGAGGCTAAGGTTTTGGGATTGCGTAACTCCATCGCTGATTTGGAAAAACAAAACAAAGCCGAAGCCGATAGCTTGGCTAAATATAAGCCACTTAACAACTACGCGCAATCAGTGACCACCACGTATGACTATTTAAAGTCCTATTTGACCACTGATAACGAGATTCCTAAACTAATCCAGATCATCTCCGATCTTGGGACCCAAGCCGGGGCTAAGGTGTCGCTTTTCGCCCCCAAGCCGGCTAAACCCTTGGATAACTACGCTGAGATCGAGTTCCAGATGAACCTGGAAGGCACCTTTTTAAACGTTTTAAAGTTCTTTTATAGCTTGAGCCAAATGGATCGGATCATTAACATCCGCTCCGTGACCATGGACACCCCGGTTATGACCGATGGCATGGTCATGAACCTGTCGGTGAAATGCCAGGGCTCAACTTACCGGTTTTTAACCCCGGAAGAGATCGCCTTCTTACAAAGTAAACCCACTGGCAAGAAGAAATAGTGACCGTGGCTCCGCGCGGCCCTTTTTGTTGACTCGTTGGCAAGGACAATAGATTGGAGCGCCAGGTATGAATCGTTTTTTTCGCCGAATCCGCCCTTGTCTGACTCTCTGGCGAGTCGGGGTCGGGGTTTGGTTGATATTAATAATAGGCTGGGCCACCCCAAGCTTAGCTCAAGGGCCAAACGCTCCGGCTTCGCCCGGTTTGGCCCCGAACGCTAGCGGTCGGGCCTCGAACGGTCCCCCGCCACCACCGGCTCCGCCCCAAGCCCCCAACGCCGACGGCATGAGCTTTCGGGTGGAATACTCCAGCCCGGGCGGCCAACCTGGGGCCACGCCCTCGGCCCCGCCCACGGCCCCGGGGATTGACCCGAAAGCGGTCAATAGCCCCGTGCCGCCGACCCCGCCCAAACTAGGGACGCCGACCGAGGCCGCTCCCCCGGCGGAGCCGGAAAAGCCTTTAACGCCCCAGGAAATCGAGGCCAACCAGCGGAAAGAGGAGCTTTTAAACGAGCTAAGATCCTGGCGCGAGTCGGTCAATCGCGACTACGCCTTCACCGGGGCGACCATATCCGATCCATTCATGCCCGTGGAGTCCGTGGCCCAACCCAAACCGCCCACCGTGGCTGGCGAGGAGGAATTGCGGGCTAAACCCATGATCCAGAAGCTGGCCTTAAACCAGTTCACCTTAGTGGCTATCGTGGTGGGGAAGAACGGCGAGAACAACCTGGCCATGGTCGATAGCGGGGGCAAGGGCTACATCGTGAAAAAAGGGGATCTCATTGGCAACAATAAAGGGTATGTCAAGGAAATCACCCAGAATAAGCTAATTGTGGAAGAGCCGGAGATCATCAGTCGGGCCTCTAAGTCGCCTCGGATCACCGAGTTTAGGTTAAACGCCCTAGGCGATAACGATGGCGAAATCACTTTATCCTCTTACGGGGAGTGAGGTTTTGACTTCAAGCTAACCACAAAATATAGCGTTCTATTTTGCCCGCCACTATATGCGGGAATCCCTGGCCCAACCGATTCGGTTGGGCCAGTGTCGTTTTAAAGGCCAAGCTTAAGTAATTGGTCATAATTAATTCTCCAATTGTCTTAGAGCGCTCTTCTTTTTTCTCAAAGGTTTAGAGCGAGTGGGAATTTTTTAAAAATTTTTTTTAACCGTCCAAGGCGTTGTATTTATTATGGGTTCTGTCTTATAGCGGGTTTTTCATTCTACAAAAGCCTCTCTTCGGATTAATGAACCTCTTGATAAATGCCGATTAAATCAATGACAGAAGAATGGTTATAAGCCATTCTTTTTCGGGCGATAAGGCCCAATATTATTCTGACCGGATTCGTTCGACGGGGTTTAAAGTCCCCCGGTCTGGCCCCTAAGCGCCCAGACTTTTTTTAAGGAGACACCCAAAATGACAATAAGAGCTTTTTTAAAAAGGCGGCTAGGGCTTCTAACGCTAGCGGTGACGATGACGTTAATTTTCGCTTCCCTGGCCCAAGCCCAGACGTTCGCTCCGCCGCCTTCCCCGGCCCCCACCGTCACGCCGGTCGCGGCCCAAAATAGCCCTAACCCCTTAGGGAATCTACCGGAAGTCATTGTTGACCCCATGGTGTCCCTGTCCAATAAGACTTACTCCGGGGAAAGAATCACCTTGGATTTCCAGAACGCGGACATCCATAACATCCTCCGTTTAATTGGCGAAGTCTCCGGCATGAACGTGGTGGTCTCGGATCAGGTCTCCGGCAAAGTGACCTTAAAACTGAAGAACGTCCCTTGGGATCAGGCCTTGGACATTGTTTTGGCCTCCAAGAACTTGGGCGCCATTTCCAATGGCAACGTTTTGCGGGTGGACTCCTTGGACAGCATCCGCCGGGCCAACCCGGATCCCTCGGACCCCTCGGCCAAAGTCACCTTGGTGAAAGACGTCTTCACCCCCAAGTACTCCTCGGTCTCCTCAGTGGCCGCGGAGATGGACAAATACAAGAGCATGCGCGGCCGGGTGCGGGTCATTGGCAATGACATCTACGTGGAGGATGACGTGGAGACCTTTAAGACTCTCCGCCAGATCTTCCAGCGGAACGACAAGGTCACCAAGCAGATCTTGATCGAGGCCCGGATCGTGGAGGCCACCACCGACTTCACCCAGACCTTAGGCGTCCGTTGGGGCGGTTACGGTAGCAATATGCAGGGCCCAGGCATGTCCACGCGGCACCCTGACGGCGGCCTCACCGGCGTCAGCTCCGACTACGCCGCGGACGTGGCCGCCGGGGGCACCGCGGCCGGTTATATGCCGGGCGAGCATTTTGGGGTCTTAGACGTGGGCGGCGGTAACGCCATGCGCTTAGGGTACGGCTTTTTAAACAAGGCTGGGACCATGCTCTTAAACGCTGAGCTGAACGTCAACGAGACCTTAGGCGAAACCAAGGTCATCTCGGCCCCGCGCATCATGGCCTCCAATGACAACGAGGTTTACATTAAGCAGGGCACCCAGGTCCCTTACCAGTCCTCCTCGGCCAACTCGGGCACCAACACCGAGTTTAAAGACGCCTTAATGGAGCTTCGGGTGACCCCGCACATCGAGGAAAATGGCCAGATTATCTCCCTGGACATCACCCTGACCAAAGACAACGTGGTCCGGGTGGAAGGCGATAACGAGCCCTCCATTGACAAAAAGGAAGCCAAAACCAAACTGATGGTCCGGGACGGCGAGACCGTGGTCATTGGCGGTATCATTGAGGACACCCAGTCCAATAACTCTAAAAGGGTCCCGGGCCTTCACGCCATCCCGCTATTGGGCTGGCTCTTTAAGAACCGGGCCGTGGAGTCCAATAAGCGCGAGCTCCTGGTCTTTATCACGGCTAACATCATCCCCATTAACATCTAAAAACTAAGCCGTTATTAATCCGGCTGGCCAAAAGCCAGCCGGATCTTGACAAATAAAGATAATCAAGTATAATCCGGGACTGGTAAAGGACAGCGCGATTATCGCGGTTTTCTTAGGCGTGTAGCTCAGGGGGAGAGCACTACCTTGACACGGTAGTGGTCAAGAGTTCAAATCTCTTCACGCCTACCATTAAATTTACATTATTATTTTTAAAGAAAAAGTCCGAAAACCTCTGGTTTAACCGCGGTTTTCGGATTTTTTTTGTTTTAAGGGTGATATTAGGGCGTTTTAGTGGCTAATTAAGTTAGATTAAGTCATCTCTAACCAGACGGGGCTTTGCGGGCCTTAGGGGAGGCTTTTGGGCGGCTCAAATTTCTTAAAGCCGGGGGCTTAAAGGGGTTTTTAGGGGATTTGTCTATTTCATATTATTCTTAAGATGTTTAGGCGAAAATTAAAGACAATGGGGCAAAAGGCTCGGGTTAAAGAGCGCTATAAAAGAACCGTCTCAATTACGCTTAAGCCACTTAGGCTAACCTTACGCGGTTAGCGGTGGGGGAGGTCTTCATGAAAACGGTCTTAATTGGGTCTTTAATGGTTTTTCTGGTCGGGTTCCTTACGGCTCGCTCGGCTAAGGCGGAAGGATCGGGGGAAGCCACCATCGGGCGGGCGTTAGTGGCCTATTTCTCCTTAAGCGGGAACTCCAAGACCATCGCCCTAGAAACTTATCGCTTAATCGGGGGGGATCTATTCGAGATCCAGACGGTTAAACCTTACCCGGAAAGGTATAACGACCAAACTGACCAGGCGAAAATCGAGCAAAGAGAACAAGCGAGGCCCGCTCTAAAAACCCACGTGGCCGATATGGGCCAGTATGACCTAATCGTCTTGGTTTACCCTAATTGGTGGTCCTCCATCCCCATGCCTGTCGCCACCTTTTTGGAGGAGTACGACCTCACCGGTAAGACCATCCTCCCCATTTGTAGCCACGGCGGCGGGGGCCTTCAAGGGGTCAGGGCTATTACTAAATCCGCCCCTAAAGCTAAGGTCTTAACCGGTCTGGGGATCGCCGCGGCGGGGGGCCGTAATCTAACCGGCGATTTAACGGCTTATCTGACTAAACTCGGGCTAACGGCGCAATAAACTAAAACTAGGGCCGGGCTTAGGGGCCACGTCCTAAAGGGGGGCTTTTTTGGCGGATTTCCGGTTGGCTCCGGGCTCAGCGGCCAGATCGCCGCGCAAACCCTTTAAGTCCCGATAAGGCGGGGCCCCAAAGAAGCGGGTGTACTCGCGGCTAAACTGGTTGGGGCTAACGTACCCAACCCGGTAAGCGGCCCCGCAAACGTTTAAGTTTTCCTCCAGCATGACCCGACGAGCCTCGATTAACCTTAACCTTTTTTGGTACTGGACCGGGCTTAGGGCGGTGACGTCGTGAAAATGGTGGTGGAAACTCGAGAGGCTCATGCCCACTGATTTGGCCAGGCTACTCACCTGAAAAGGTTTTTCGAAGTTGCGCTTCAGCCACTCAATGGCTTGGGCCACCCCGGAGCGGTGAACCCCCTCGGAGACCAGTTGCCTTAAACGGGGGCCTTGCTCGCTTTTTAAAAGTCGATAGGAGATTTCCTTAATGATTAAAGGGGCCAAGATGGAAAGATCCGCTGGCGAGGCCAGGCAGTCCAAAAGCCGGATAAAGGCCCCGGCGAGGCCGGGGGTGATTTTACTGACCGCGGCCCCGCGCCGCGTTTCCGGGGTGTCCCGAGGAAAGGATCCGCTTTCCAAAAGGAGCTCGGTGATGAGTCGGCGGTCCAAGGTTAGGCCTAAAGCCAGATAGGGCTCTTGAGGCGAGGCTTTAATAACTTGGGTGATTAAGGGCAAATCAACCGAGGTCACCAGATACCGCTCAGCGTCGTAGATGAGGCGCTCGCCGCCCATGATGGCGCATTTGGCCCCTTGCCCAATCAGGCAGACGCTGGGGGCCACGTTGGCGAAGCCCGGGGTGGTGGGGGCGAAATGGCAATACAGCGTCAGACCGGGTAAGGCCGTGACCAACCGGGGCTGGCCTTGGATGAGCGAGGCGATCTTCCGAGCCAGAGGGTTAGTCCCCAGACTGGGGCTAAAAGGGCTTATCTGGATCTCCTTACACGTCATCCCTTCCTCCATCCGGGCTAAAGGTCTTAAGGCGAACAAGTCTTTTTTTTTAGATCTTTTACACGGTCCGGGGCTGAAAATCATCCTGTTTGGATAATTAGGCAATTATTACGGATAAACTGGGGTTTTTAGCCGCTGACTTCCGTGGTTAGCTGTTATTTTTAAGCCCTTAACTTAACTTTTTCGAGGGGAGCGCTTAATATAATAACGCTTTTTTTCGTCACCTCCCAAATGTTTTAAGCTTTAGCCAAAAGCTAGCTAGCGGCTCTGACGGGACGGCCAAAAAGGGGCTAAAAATGGCCGCTAGGCGGCGATCTTCCGCGAGCCCTAATAAAAGCCCCCTTAAGGGCCAAAGGGCCTTTAGGGGCGATTTTCGGGCCTTAAAGTTTAGGGCGTTCAGTCGCGATCGACACAGGGTTAGTTTAACCGTCTAGGGCCGCGAGTTTGGCCTTAAGGAGTTAAGATTATGATAAATAAGCGTTCTTTAGGTCAAAGCGGCGAAGCGGGCTCTATTTTGGGCTTTGGCTGCATGCGGCTCCCTTTGGCGGGCCCCAAATCTGACGAGATTGACCTGGATTTGGCCACCCACATGCTACGGACGGCCATTGACCGGGGCGTCAACTACGTGGACACGGCCTATCCGTACCACTCATCGGGCGATCACGCCACCCCCGGGGCCAGCGAGCCCTTTGTGGGTCAAGCTTTACGGAACGGTTATCGGGACAAGGTTCTTTTGGCCACCAAACTCCCCACCTGGATGGTGGAAAGCCGGGCCCATATGCATAAGCTTTTGGACGCCCAGTTAAAAAGGCTGGAGGTCTATCAGATCGACTTTTACCTGGCCCATAACTTAAACCTTTCGGTGTGGGACAAGATGATCGCCTTGGGCTTAAGGGAGTTTATGGACGAGGCCGTCAAAGACGGGCGGATCCGGTTTCCCTCCTTTTCCTTCCACGATAGCTACGGTCTTTTTGAGAAGGTGGTTAGTGGCTATGACTGGGTCATGACCCAACTTCAGTACAACTACCTGGACCAGGACTACCAAGCTGGCCGAAAAGGCGTGGAATTAGCCGCTCAAAAGGGTCTGGCCGTGGTCGTGATGGAGCCATTAAGGGGCGGCTTTTTAGTCAACCAAGTCCCCGAGGAGTCGGTTAGGGTTTTAAAGGCGGCCCGGCCCGAGTGGTCGCTCGCGGCTTGGGGTTTAAACTGGATCTGGTCGCGCCCGGAAAGCTCGGTGGTCTTAAGCGGTATGAGCTCAATGGACCAAGTGACCGAGAACCTAACTTTGGCCGAAAGCTTTACGGAGGGCCTTTTTACGGAGAAAGATGAGGCGGCCGTCAATAAAGTCCGGGAGGATTTCCAAAAGCGCCTCCAGGTCAATTGCACCGCCTGCGGTTATTGCCAACCTTGCCCCTCCGGGGTGGAGATCGCCAAAAACTTAGGGTTCTTAAACCAGTATTATCTGTTTGACAGCGAGACTTTACGGAACACTTGCCGCTTCTTTTACGCGGCCCAAATCGCCGCCGGGAAAGAGGCGGCCAATTGCGTGGCTTGCGGCGAGTGCCAGAAAAAGTGCCCCCAAGGGATCGACATCCCCAAGTTTTTGGCCCGGACCGCCGAGATTTACCAGCCCCCTAAGGCTTAAAGCTAAATGGTTTTCTGGGCGTTAGGTCGTTAAAGGCTCGCTTTAAAAAGAAATCCGCTATAATACGTCAAATTCTATCATAAAGCCGTAATTTATCTTTTAAGTTACGGCTTTACGCCTTTTTACCGATTATGACCTTAAGGGCCAAAGGGGACAACAAGATGCGATTAAGATTTTCCGGGCGGCTGGCTCTGGATTTGGCCTTCATGACCGTCTGGCTTTTAGCTTTAGGCGGGCGACCGTGGGGGGATCTTTCCCACGAGTTATTGGGGGTAACCGCCTTAGCCCTCCTAGCCCTCCATCTGGCTATCAACCTACCTCGGTTGACTAAAGGGCTGCGCTCCCAAAAGCGCCTGGCCCGGCTCTTCGTTAATTCGCTCCTCATCCTCGCCGCCATACCCGTCTTGGCCACTGGTCTCGCCCAGTCTAAGTATATTTTAAGCTTTTTGGATCTAAGCGGGGGCTCGGCTCTCCGCCAGACCCACGCTGTTTTGGCCTATTGGAGTTTGGTCCTTATCGGCGTTCATGTGGGGCTTAACTGGTCGGTTGTTTGGGCTTTTATCCGCAAAAAATTAAATATAAACGAGAAAAGGCCGCTTATAAAGCGTTTTGATTTGTTAATTCTATTGTTAATAGTTATTTATGGCGTTAAATCATTTATTGATAGAAATATGCTAAATAAATTATTTAAAGGATATTCATATGATTTTTGGGATCCTGAAAGATATAAAATATTTCTATTCTTTGAGTATGCGTCTATTTTAATCTTTTTAGTTGTATTAACTAATGTTTTAGTTAGATTAACGTCTAATCGAAAGACAATATTCTCCAATAAATAATTTTGATTCTAAAGGCTCCTAGGACAGACCCGGAGCCTTTAGACCCGGCGCGACAGGTCCCGCGCCCGCGCCCTTGGTCTCGCTAAAATCTTTTTGGTCGCGGGGCGGGGTCAAAAGGCCCTAAAAAACGTGATCAAAAAAAAGACTTGACCGGTTTTAAGGGATTAAGGCCTACGCTGAAAGGGTTTTACAATCTTCATAATTATAGCGTAAGTTAGAGTGGCGGGTAAAGGGCTTAAATCGTTAGGGGTTTTTGGTTAGACGTATTGGGGGCTCTGGTTAAGCGGCCCTAAAAAAGCCTGGGCTCTAGCGGTCAGCCCAGGCTTTAACCATGGCGATGACCGGGTTTAAACCCGGATTATGTCACTGTGGCCAATCTTTGATCCGCCCATCATGGACGCTTAAACTGGGCGGGACTAAGGCGGGTGGAACCGGCGGATTGGGGATAGGGGACGTTGGGGTTATGATCACCTGCCCGGAGGTGGCCTGGTTTCCAGGCTCCTGGTTGGGGTTAGCCATATTGACCGTCAAAACGCCCGTGGCCGGGAACATTCCTCCGCTGGAGCCGCCAACCTTAAAGTCTAAATTACCGTTGGGTAGGTTGATCGTAAAGGTTGAGCCAGAAAAACTACCAGAGCCCCCGTGCAAATAAATATCCACTTCGTCCTCAAACCCTGATGGAAGGCCGTTATTGTAAATGACGTCAACCGAGCCATCAAAAATCCTACTGTTATAACGATCAATATTAAAGTTAAAAGAATTTTGGGTGGCGACCATGCCGGTTGGAATATTAAAAGTCCCTTCCATATACAACAAAGGTTTATCCGCGACCCCGCCATTGAAACCGAAAGACGTGGGCAGGGTTAATGGCCCTCCAGAGGTGACCACGTAATCCAAGTTAAGGCTACCCATCGTTGAGTCACCGTAGTCAACCGTCCCCGAGGAAGATAAAAAACCAGTCATGACAGTGGCTGGCCCGAAATAACCACTAACCGTACCGCCGCCAAAGGTTTCTTCCTGAAATTCATTGTAATACGTCATGGCGGTTGAGGGAAAGCCGGAGATAGTGTAGTTGAACGTGTTGGGATCAATAGAGCCAGTTCCCCTAAAAGCGCTTAAGGACGATTCTTTCGTGTTAACTCCGACCGTGTACCTAATGTCGATGTCAAAAAAAGCGTTAAATATTCGTAAGGTCTCTAAATCAATGGTGAACCCCATAGAGTTAGAGACAACTTGTTGGCTCGGAAAAAGAGTGGTGGGAAAGGTAAACCACCCAATGACGTGGGCTTTGGGGCCGTTCAGCCCCGGGGGCATAGCTGGTTGAGTGACGTCATTGACCGCTAGATCGACTATAGAGTTATCGGGAACGTAGACCGCTGTTTCAGCTTGGACCGCCGCTTGGCCGGTTTGGGCCAGGTGGGCCGTTTGTAAAGGGCTTGGCCCAGCTTCGCTAGTTTCGGTGGTTTCCATGATAATGGCGTTAACCCCAGCGGAGGGGCTAAGATTAGGGTTAGCTAAGACCGCCGCTAAGAACCCACCGCCCTCGGCGCTAAAAACCTCGCCTAAAGTCTCGCGGTCCACTCTTTCTTGGGTGGTGGCCGGGACGTTTTTCCACGAGCCGCCCGCGGGGATATTAACGCCACTCGCGGCTAGGTAGGCGGTGTATTCCCTGGACGTCAAAATGGCCGATTGGCCCGGGCCGGTCAGCTTTAACTCCCCGTTCCGACCGTAAGTTTCCACTTGGCCTTGTCGCGTGTTAATCCGGGAGGTTCCGTCCAGCTCAACCGCCACGGAAAAGTCCGTGCCCCGGACCGCGGCTAGAATCAAAGGAGCGACTAGCCTTAGATTTTGCCCAGGTTGGACCGAGACCTCCACTTGGCCAACCGGGATGGACAACTGGGGCGTTTCCCCGGGGCCATCGGCGGCGGTTTTTAACTGGCCAAGGGGCGACCAGGGGAGAGCGTTACGGCTGACCGCGCCATCGTATTTAACCTTGGAGCCGCCCAACACTTTAACGTTGATCTGGCCATCGGACACGGACAATTGGACTTCCCCGCCGCCGATTAACTCAATGGTGTCCCCTGGGGCTAGCTTTTGCCCCTCTTTAGCTGGCGTCCGCCGACCGCGGCTTAAGATTTGGGCTTTACCGGCGATACTGGTTATCTGGGGGGCCTCGTTTTGGGCTCGGGCCGGGCTGGTTAGAGCTAGGCTGGCCAATAACGCGATTAACAAAAGCGAAAAATATCTATTAAAGGATCTCATTTAGGTCTCTCCGTAGGCTAAGAGCGTCAAGTTTGATTTTTGGACTTAGGAACCCTTAAAAAAACCCCAACTTAAAAACCCCAGGCCACGCCTAGACCAAAGGTGTGCTGGGCGTAGTCATAAAGCGGGCTGTTGGAGTCGTCCCGGTTATAAGCGTAATTAAGCTCGAGGCTCAAGCTTTCGTTGATCTGGTAAGTCACGTCCACCCCGGAGCGGAAACGTTGGTCTTTCCGGTCGCCAATACCCAGTAAATCGTCCAAAATGGTCGCGGGGCCGCGATATTTTTCCACCGTGACGCTGGCGTGGGGGGAGATTTCCCAGTCCTCATGGGGCCTTAAGGTTAAACGAACCGGGGCCGACCAACCCGTGTAGCCAAAGTTGTCCGCGTGGGGCCGACCCCAGAGGAAAACCGCGCCCACGGTTAAAGAGTGCGGGCTGTCCCCGAAAAAGAAGCGCCCGTGCTGGCCTAAAGCCCCGTAAGCCCCGTTTCTAGCTGGGGAGCGTTGATAGTCGCGCCAATCTAAGTTGAACTGGCTAATCAAATGGAACTTATTGGAGACGGCTCGTAAGTAAGTTAGCTCTGGGCCTAGGGCCGAGACGTGGTTGGTTAGGTCGTAATCAAAGATCTCGCCTTTAACTTTAAACTCAAATAGATTTCGCCCTTTAGCGTAGCGGAGACCCGCCCCTAGCCTAAACCATTGCCATTCCCGGGAATGGAGGTCGTTAAGCTTGGAGTCCTCATTTCCCCGAATGTAGAGACCAGCGTCCCCGACCAAGCTCCAAGGGCTCTGGTCGGCGAAGCGGTGGCTAAGGTTAAAGTTAGCCCCAAAATAGGCCCCGGCGGACTCGATCTTTTCCGTGCCTGGGAGATTCCAGTTAAAAGGCCCTATGGAGTACGTCAAGTCATCGGGGGCCCCTTGGTTGGTGTTGGTGTCGTAAATGAACCCGGCCCGCAACTTTAGGTGGTAATCCGTGGCCGGACCCAAAGCTGAGCCGGATTTAATGGCCACGATTTGCTGACTTTCGTTTAAGAGGATGGGATCGGACGGGAACCGGCGCAATAACTCTTGGTAGATCGCGTCGGCTTCGTCATACCGTCCGGTGAGAGCCGCGCTCCGAGCTTGGCCCAGTAAAAGAGAGCTGTGGCCGGGGAATCTTTGGAGCAAATTGACAAAGATTCCATGAGCTTTTTCCGCTTGGCCCGAAGCCATTAAAATCTCGGCCTCGCGCCATTGGTTGACGGAAGCCACGTCCGGTTTGGCCGCTAAGGCTGGGGACACTGAGACGAAAAAGAAAATCGCGACTAAAACGTGTCTTATCCACATGTGTCTTATCCAGGCGTGTCTTTTCCAGGCCATCTTTAAAACCTCATTCTAAAATCAATTCCTTTACGCCGAGCGTAAAAGCGTAATATGTTTTATTTTAAGTTAATTTTTGTAAAATAATGTAAAATAAGTTATATAAAAAATTCGCAAAAATTAATATACGCTATGTATAATGATTTTACTTAAAAACGTGATTTTAAAAACAAATCGCGATCAATAAATGGTTGGTTAAAAAAGCTGGCTGTTTTTTAACCACGCCAAACCTTAGAATAAAATGAGTATTTTATCAATAGGAAGTTTAATCTTCGATACTAATTTTGTTGTAGGGGCGTAAGGGGGCATAACCTAAAGTTAAAACAAGCGTAACTTAACGGTTGGCGAAATTCCTAGCCCTAAAATTTCGCCGCTAGGGGCTTTCGGGCAAATAAGCGCGTTGTTTAAGGCTAAAAAACGCGGCGAGGATAATAACTTAGCTGAAAATGGTTTAGAAAGTTGTGAGGCGCGAAATCAGTTAGGCGATAAACAGCCTAAGGTTAATCTTTAACCAAAAAAATCCGGCCTTAAGGCCGGATCTATAAAAAGGTTAGCCCCCCGAAAAGCGCGGGCTAGGGGGTTAAGTTTCGGGGGGCGTCAAGCCTTAAGCTTTAGTCATAGCTCTTGGGTGGTTTGGGCGGCCCCGCCTAAAACGGGCTCGTCATTGCGGGTCCGGTAGGTGGTCTGACAAGACCGGTTGGAGCAGCTATAAAAGTCATAGTCCTCGCCAGTTTTCCGACTGGTGCCCTTCCGGCGGATTAAGGGGCTGTGGCAAGCCGGGCACTTAAAATCGGATAAGACCGGTTTATCGCGGGGCGGGTTTTTCGGCCCAGGGGCGCCGTTATCGTCCTGGTAGGTGGTCCCGCAGTTCCGGTCCGAGCAAGCCCAGAAGTTGTAGCCAGTGGGGCCATCTTTAGTTAACCGCTTTAGCCGTTGGCCGCAAACCTCGCAGACGTGGCTCGTTAGCTCGCTTTTGCCGGATTTCTCCCCGGGTTCCCCATTATTGTCCTGGAATTTGGCCCCACAGTTCCGGTCCGAGCAAGCCCAGAAGTTGTAACCATTAGGCCCTTCCTTAACGATGTGGTTCAGAGCCAAACCGCAATCCGGGCACTTAAACTCGGAAAGGGTGGATTTACCGGATTTCTCCCCGGGCTGGCCATTATTGTCTTGGAACTTGGCCCCGCAGTTGGCTCGATCCGAGCATGCCCAGAAGTTGTAACCATTGGGCCCGTCTTTAATCACATGGTCTAAAGACGATTGACCGCAGGCTGGGCATTGGACACTCGTGTTTCGCCGACTGCCTTGCTTTTCCCCAGGTTTACCGTTATCGTCCTTAAACGTGGAGCCGCAATTGGCCCGATCCGAGCAAGCCCAAAAGTTGTAACCATTGGCCCCTTCTTTAACGATGTGGCTAAGGGGCTGGCCGCAAGACTGGCACTTTTCGTCCGTTAAGGAGGAGGCTTGGTTTTTATCACCGGGTTTACCGTTATCGTCCTTAAACGTGGAGCCGCAATTGGCCCGATCCGAGCAAGCCCAAAAGTTGTAACCATTGGCCCCTTCTTTAACGATATGGTTCAGGGGCTGGCCGCAAGACTGGCATTTTTCGTCCGTTAATGAGGCGGAGGCTTGGCTCCTTTCCCCGGGTTTACCGTTATTGTCCTTGAACTTGGCCCCACAGTTGTCCCGATCCGAGCAAGCCCAGAAGTTGTAACCATTAGGCCCGTCTTTGACTAGGTGGTTAAGCGGTTGGCCGCAAGAAAGGCAGAGCTCATCGGAAACTTCCCTTCGGCCTTGCTTTTCCCCAGGCGAACCGTTATTGTCCTTGTACTTGGCCCCGCAGGTTTGCGTGTTGGAGCAAGCCCAAAAGTTATAGCCGTTAGGCCCATCTTTCACGAGGTGGCTAAGCGGCTGGCCGCAAGACTGGCATATTTGGTCCGATAAAGCGGCCCGTTGGCTTTTTTCCCCGGGCGATCCGTTATTGTCCTTGAACTTGGCCCCGCAGTTGTCCCGATCCGAGCAAGCCCAGAAGTTGTAACCATTAGGCCCGTCTTTAACCAAGTGGATTAAAGGTTGGCCGCACTCCTGGCAATTCTTGTCGGAAACTTCCCTTCGACCTTGCTTTTCCCCAGGTTGACCGTTATTGTCCTTGAACTTGGCCCCGCAACTATCCAAGTTGGAGCAAGCCCAAAAGTTATAGCCAGTTGGCCCGTCTTTGACGATGTGGTTTAAAGGCTGGCCACAATCCGAGCATAATTGATCTGTCAATTCGTTTCTCCCGCTTAACTCCCCAGGCGCGCCCTGGTTATCGCTGAAGATGGCCCCGCATTGGGTTTTGTTGGCACAAGCCCAAAAAGCGTAGCCATTAGGTCCAATTTTAACTATATGATATAAATTTTGACCGCATTTAGGACATAGTTCGTTGGTTAGCTCACTTTTATGGTTTTGGGCCCCGGGTCTATTGTTCTGGTCTTTAAAAGTGGCCCCGCAACGCTCTCGGTCCAGGCAAGCCCAGAACCGGTAACCGCCTGGGCCCTCTTTGACAAAGCGCTTTAAGGGCCCGCCGCAAACCGGGCAATTGGCCCCATGGCCCACGCTAAATTTTTTCAGCTCGCTTTCTAAAACGTCATTGGCTTTACTGACCACGCTTAAGTAGTCCAGTTGGCCTTGGGCGATCTGATCGAGCTTTTCCTCCAAGAGCTTCGTGTACTCGTAGTCCACAAATCCAAAGGTGGATTTGAGGTAAGAGATGAGCTCATCGCCCAACTGGGTGGACTCTAACATCCGTTTTTTGTTTTCGACAATATACCCGCGGGTCATGATATTGTCTAAAATGGCGGCGTAGGTGGAGGGCCGGCCAATGCCTCTTTTCTCTAGCTCCCGGATGAGGGCCGCCTGGGTGAACCTGGGCGGTGGGTTGGTTTTACTGGTTTTAACCTTACTCCCAATAGGCGAATAGTTGGCCTTTAGGGTTAGCTTCGGAACCGGGTTATTGAGCTCAGCCGCGTCTTGCCGATCTTTAGACTCATCGGCCTGGTCCTCGGTTAAAACGGTTTTCCAGCCAGGCTCGATTAATCGTCGGCCTTTAGCCTCAAAGACCGCTTTCCGGCCATTTAAGCTAGCCCCTAAGGTGGCCTTGGCCGTGGCGTAGGTGGCGTTGGCCAGTTGGCTCGCCATGGTCCGTTTCCAGATGAGATTGTACAAAGCTTGGGCCAAAGGGTCATCGCCGGCTTTATCCACTTTCATATCGGTAGGGCGAATGGCCTCATGGGCTTCCTGGGCCCCTTTGGGGGCCTTAAAGACCCGGGGCTCTTTGGGTAAGGGCCAATTTTTATCCCCAGCCACCTTGCGGATGTCTTTAATGGCTTCGTCCGAAAGGGCCTGGCTATCGGTTCGCATATAGGTGATGAGACCGGCCTCGTACAGCCTCTGGGCGATCTCCATGGTCTTTTTGGGGTTCAGCTTTAAATGGTTGCTAGCCGCTTGCTGAAGCGTGGAGGTGGTGAAAGGCGGGGGCGGGTTCTTTTGGGCCCGGCCCTCCTCATAGTCCTCCGCGGTGAGCGTTTTTAGGGCGGCTATTTCGGCGGCGATCTTCTTATCGACAAAACGCTCTTGCCCCGGCTCTAACCAGTTTTTAGGGTTCCAGACCGCCGTCCAGTTAGCGGTCGCCTCCAGACCTTCGCTCAAAACCGCGTCCTGGCCCTGGCTGGCCAAGGGGTCTGGGGCGGAACTCGAAAAAACGTTAGCCGGTTGAGGCCCAAAGTTTAGCTCCACCCCGTAATAGGTCGTGGACTTAAAGCTCTGGATGGCCTGTTCCCGTTCCACGATGATCCGTAAAGCCGGGGTCTGGACTCGACCGGCGGACAAAGTTTTGCCCGCCACCCCCGAGACCGCTGGGGAGACCCCGTAACCCACCAGACGATCCAAAGTCCGCCGCCCGAGCTGGGCTTGGACCAGATTGTCGTCAATGGGCCTGGGGTTAGCCAAGGCCTTTTTAATGGCCGGGCTGGTTATTTCCGTGTAAGTGACCCGGGGCGGGTCCACTAAGTTTAAGGCTTCCTTTAAGTGCCAAGCGATGGCCTCGCCCTCCCGGTCTGGGTCAGTGGCTAAGAAGACCTCCTCGGCTTGGTCGGTTAAAAGCTTTAGATCTTTAATGACTTTTTGCCCCCGAAGCGTGGCTTCGTATTGGGGGACAAAGTCCGGCGGGTAAACGCCCGGGTGGTTGGGCGGCAGATCCCGGACGTGACCGATACTGGCGGCCACGCGCCATCCGGCCCCTAAAAAGGACTGGATTTTTTTTATTTTACCCGGTGACTCAACGATTAAAAGCTTCATGAAATCCTTTGTAAAATATCTATAGCGGCCTAAAATGGCCAAACTAGACGGTCAAACTAGGGACCAAAAAAGAGCCCTTAAGGTCATCGCTTGGGGGCGAAAGCGAGTTTAGACCTTAGCCTGGGGCTCTCTGGATTTTGGGCCAGTTTAAAGAGATCATACACCATATTGGTCTTTTTGTCATCTCCTGACCGCTAACACCGAAAAGATATTTAATGATATATTCGGCTTTTGTTTAAGTCTAATCATCGTTTAATTAATATTTTATACACAATTACGATAGTGAATAGCTAAATAAGTAATTATATTCTATGTATTTATAAAAACAAGTTTATTTAATGACGTATAATTATTTTTTAAGTTTTAGGTTGGGTGAATTTAGAGGGAAATTAAAGTTTAACCGGTCAGCTTTCGTCTGGCTCAAAGATACCCTTAAACCAGGCTCTTTTAGAGCCCAATTTAGCTTAAGTGGCTTATTTAATTAGATTTTTGGCTTTAAATTGGCCAGAGAAAAATATTTTAGGCTTTGGGGCGAGGTTTTAAAAGGGCCTTAAAAGGGTTAGCGAACGGTTAAAGTTAGGTGGATTTTTTTCGAAAAAACACTATACTGACCCCCAAGAAAAAGAACCTAAAAACGCTTTTTAAAGGCCTTTTAAGGGCCTTCGCTCAATCCACCCTAAGGGGGGAAGGTTATGGGCCGCGCTCCCGAAGTGGTCCACCGGATCATGGCCAAAATAAGGTCCAAGGACACGGGCCCGGAGATTAAATTGCGGAAAGCCTTATGGAGCTTAGGCTTTCGTTACCGGGTCAACGTTAAGGATCTGCCGGGCCGACCGGATCTGGTCTTTCGGAAGGCCAAGGTGGCCGTTTTTTGCGATGGCGACTATTGGCACGGCCACAACTGGGCTTTACGGGGTTTAAGCTCTTTAGCCGAGGAACTTGAGGGTTACGCCCCCTATTGGCGAGCCAAGATCCAAAGGAACGTTACGCGCGATCTGGTGGTCACCGATAGTTTAAAGGCTTTAGGTTTTACGGTCTTGCGTTTTTGGGCCAGCGACATTGAGCGCGATCTGGCCAAGTGCCTTTTAGCTATCCAAAAGGCTTTGCCTTAAAGCTGATAGCGGCTAATAACTTAACTATGAAGGAGTCCCATGGCGCCCCCTAAATTCGAGAAGGAAACCAGGCCTAACCGATTGGAGTTTTGGAACCGGAAGGCTAAAACCTTTCCCCGCTACAGCCCAGGGGAAAACACCTATGAGGCTGGGGTTTTACAGCTGGCTAAGGATAATGGGGCGGTCTTCGCCGGGGCCCGGGTTTTAGACGTGGGGGCCGGAACCGGGCTGTACACGGTCAGGATCGCCCAAGAGGCCCAAGAAGTGGTGGCCGTGGATTTTTCTTCGGAGATGCTGGCCATTTTAGAGGAAGACGCCGCGAAACTTAACCTCACCAACATTAAAACCCATAATATCGGTTGGCTGGAGTTTCCTTTAAACGGGGAGTTTAACGTCGTTTATTGCTCCATGTGCCCGGCCATGGGCCAGCCTGGGGGGCTGGAAAAGGTCTTAACTATCCCCAAAGCCCAAGTCGTCTATTTGGGCTGGAACGGTTTATTGCGCTCCAATGTCTTAACCGGCTTATACGAGACTTATAAGGTCACGCCCAAAACCTTTGACTCGGCTGGCCCGACTCGGGCCTTTTTAGACGAGAATAAGGTTAAATACACGACCGCGCCGGTGGAGGGGACCTGGCGGGTCCGCTTTTCCTTGGAGCTTTTAACCGATAGCGTCGTTCAGAACTTAAGCGACTATGGGGTGGAGCCGGATCTAGACCAGATAACCTCTTACCTCAAAACCTTTCAAGAGCCGGACGGTCAGTGCGTGGAAGTGACTGATTACAAAATTCAGATGATCCTCTGGCGCAACTCCTGATGTTAGGTGATTTTTGACTAGCGTTTAGCGAAAATTTTCTTAATAACGTGATAATAGCTTGTAAAGTAATTTCCTTACAATATTTTAGCTATAAATACGTTTAGCGCTGTTATTTTAAAGGATAATTAATCATTACTGGGCCGGGGAATTTTGTCAGATAAAACTGTAAACTCCCCCCTCACGTAGCCAGGGCCAAGCCAGGGAAAATGAGGGTCGATAAGCGAATCTCGCGCCAGTTTGACCAGGTCCAATGTTTTTTTTATTTTTTTGACGTTTTTTGGCCGGGCGCGTCTCTTAAACATTTTCCCTAACTATGCTATACTAAATTCTATAGGAGAGATTAATGGACGATTTTAAGACCTCAACCTCTAAGAACAGACCTTCGAAATCGAAAGCCTCTAAGCCCAAGACCTCAAAGCCTAAGGAGTTCCCATCGCCGCTGGCCGACCCGGTGTTTGGAGCGATTTTTGAGTCGGCCAACCTAAGCGGTCTGGCTCTTAAAAGTCTGGTCAACGCGATCTTGGCTGACTCCAAAGACCCAGAGATTGGCGATGTTCTGACAGTAACTCCCCAGAGAGTCCACTCGGGCGTGGGTAAACGCGGTGTTCGCCTAGACGTTGAAGCGACCACGACCACTAACGATTTTGTCAATGTCGAAGTCCAATTGCTCTCTTTTAAATTCATAAGCGATCTTCTTTTTTTGTACTCCCAGATGGCTTTAGAGTCCAACCTTAAAAGAGGAAGTAAACTCAAAGATGATTTTAAAATAAGGCCACGTTCGATCTCTGTCGGTATCCTGGACTATATCCTAAGGCCCAATGGGAAAAATTTTCATCAGGTTGCGGAACTATATTTCCGCGAAGAACCTCGGGAACTCCTGGTCAACAATTGGGAACTACACTTCCTTCAGTCGCCGATATTTTAAGAGACAAACCCTGAGGTGACCAATCCGTTTCAGCTTTGGATTATGGCTATAACCAAGGCCCCTGGCCTTAAAATATCCACGCCTAAAGGTAGTTGAAATGGATGAAAATTTGAAAAAATTTTATGAGACCGATGAGGGTTTCGCCCAGTACGTTGACCGCCATGATTTGGTAGGGTCGCGTCCGAGCGTTAAGAGAGCCTATCGTAAGTTTGCGATAGAGCAATATCTGATAGCGAGTGAAATGGCCCTTAGGTCCGCCGAGGATAAAGCCGAGGCCATCATGAATTTATCGTTGACCGCCTTCAGGACGGGATCGTCTGAATCTGACGATCGTGGCGTCGCGGAAACATTGGAAAAAATCGGTGTCCCAAAAGACATTATCATTAAAGCTCGGGCCATGGTCCAAGCCGAACGCAAGAAAAAAGGTTGAAATATCAGAAAAGTTACTTTATCAGCGCTAATAATCCTAATTTTGGTATAAAGTTAATTAGAGATAAAACAGCCTAGATTAATTAGCCTGATATATGCCTTTAAAGGCCTTAGGAGAATATTAATTAGTAAGCGCTGAATTAAGATATTCATTCACGGTTTTTTAGGCCATTAATTCCAATTCTTAATTAATAAAAATATATTAGAAATTACTTTTGAGCTTATACACCATAAAAATTTTGTTTATTTTCTGTATATATAAAAAATTTAGCAAAAACTTCATGAACATTGTTACTGATTTCTTATTTTGATCTTAAGCGACTAATGAATATAAATTTAATTTATGATAATTTAAAAGTAAAATGATCGACATTGTTTTTAATGAAATTTTTCTAAAAAACTGATAGAGAAGACAGTATAATCAAACTTTGAAACTATCTCTAAACCAGATACCTAAGCCTCAGGCTCTGAGGTGGGTGGGCGTCTGGTTGAACGCTGACGGAATTTTACTCTAAAAATGGTGAATTGTTTTTATCTTGACAATTAGTCGCTTTTCGTTTAATTTATTTGGGGTTTTTAATTTTAGCTTCAGGATTCAAAGGTCAGTTGAGACAGAAATTAGTTTGGCTAAAGCCCGGCCATAGGGCGCTTAAATATCAAAATTCTTGGCCCACAGGCGCGGCGGTGGTCGCGCCCAGATCCGCCCTTAACCCCTATTTGGGTTTGGCGGATTTATTTTTTTCCCGACATAAGGACAACGTTTAACGATGACATCTTATAAGGTTCGCCAGGCTAACGATAAGGTTCTGGAGGTGGAATGGCCCCAGAGCCACCGGCCCAGTGGGGCCGAGCTCTTCGCCTTAGCCGGTCTACCCAAAAAGGGGCCAGGCCAGCCTTTAGCTTATCGGGACGAGCGGGGGCTCTGGGATTTAACCGCCCCGGTGACCGCCGACGCGGTCAGCCCAGTGACGGCCAAAGACCCGGAAGGGTTGGATTTGCTCCGGCATAGCGTGGCCCATATCTTAGCTGAGGCGGTCATTAAGGTCTTTCCCGAGGTCAAGGTGGCCATTGGCCCCAGTATTGAGGACGGGTTTTACTATGACTTCGATAAGCCCGAGCCTTTCACCCCGGAGGATCTTGATAAGATCGCCGCGGTCATGAGCGACATCGTTAAAGAGGGTCAACCTTTCGCCCGTCAAGATATCACCGTGGACGAGGCCATTAAGCGGTTTACCGGTTTAGGCGAAGTTTATAAAGTCGAGCTCATCGAGGACTTGGCGGCTAAAGGGGAAAGCCAAGTTAGTTTATATCAGTGCGGTAATTTTATCGATCTGTGCCGGGGCCCCCATATCCCCAACACCTCCCTGGGCGGGGCTTTTAAGCTTTTGTCCGTGGCCGGGGCTTACTGGCGGGGCGACTCCAACCGGACCATGCTCCAGCGGATCTATGGGACGGCCTTTTTTAGCCCCAAAGAGTTAAGGGTCCACTTGGACCTTTTGGAGGAGGCCAAAAAACGGGATCACCGCCGTTTAGGCCGGGAATTGGACCTTTTTTCCCTCCACGAGGATATTGGGGGCGGTTTGGTCGTCTGGCACCCCAAGGGCGCCCTTTTACGGACGATTTTGGAGGGGTTTGAGCGGGGGGAGCATCTAAAAAGAGGCTACCAGGTGGTCATGGGCCCGCAGATCTTAAAGGCCGAGCTCTGGAAGAAAAGCGGCCACTTGGATTACTACCGGGAAAACATGTATTTCACCGAGGTGGATGAGCAGCCCTACGCCATTAAACCCATGAACTGCCTTTCTCACATGTTTATTTACAAAAGCAAGATCCGCTCCTTTCGGGACTTGCCTTTGCGCTTTTTTGAGCTGGGCACGGTCCAGCGGCAAGAGAAAAGCGGGGTCCTCCACGGTCTAACCCGGGTGCGGCAGTTCACCCAGGACGACGCGCACATCTTCTGCGCCCCGGCCCAAGTGCCTGGGGAGATCCAGAAGGTCTTGGAGCTGGTCCGGGACATGATGGCCGCCTTTGGCTTTGACTACGAGATGGAACTGTCCACCCGCCCGGAAAAGAGCATTGGCTCGGACGCCGATTGGGAACTGGCCACCGGGGCTTTGATTTCCGCCCTAAAGACCATGGATCGGCCCTACGAGTTAAACGAGGGCGATGGGGCTTTTTATGGCCCCAAGATCGACATTAAGCTTAAGGACGCCTTAGGCCGCCGCTGGCAGTGCGCCACCATCCAGTGCGACTTCACCTTGCCTGACCGCTTTGATCTGAGTTACACCGATAGCGACAACCAGCGGAAAAGGCCGGTCATGCTCCATCGGACGGTTTTTGGCAGCTTGGAGCGGTTTATTGGCGTTTTAATTGAGCACTTCGCCGGGGATTTTCCCGTATGGCTGGCCCCGGTCCAAGGGATCGCCTTAACCGTGACCCAAAGGGCCGATGAGGCGGCCGCGGCTTTCCAGAAGCGGTTAATAAAGCTAGGCTATCGGGTGGAATTGGACTTGAGAAACGAGAAGCTTGGCTTTAAAATACGAGAGGCTCAACTAGCCAAAATTCCTTTTATTCTAGTTTTTGGGGACAAAGAAGTGGCCGAAGGGGTGGCTTCGGTCCGGCGGCGCGGTCAGGAGCTGGGCTCCATGACTTTAGAGGCTTTGGTGGATTTATTGGGTCCCGAGGCCCAGATACCCAATTGGGATTAATCCCAGCTTTTCAGTCACAAGAGAGGTGTGAACATTAACGGTAAGCGCAAAGAATCGGACAATAAGCGGATCAACGTTAACGGCATGATAAGGGCCCCCAAGGTGCGGGTCATCACCGATGAGGGGGAACAGCTGGGCATCCTGCCCCTTAGCCAAGCCATAGGCGCGGCCCAGGAAGCGGGCTTGGATCTGGTGGAAGTGGCCCCGGAGGCGGATCCGCCGGTTTGCCGGATCATGGATTTCGGTCGCTATAAATACCAACAGTCCAAGAAAAGCTCTGAGTCCAAAAAGAAATCCACCGTCATTGAGACTAAGGAAATCAAGTTTCGGCCCAACTCCGGCGAGCATGACTACCAGTTTAAGCTCCGGAACATCCAGAAGTTTTTGGCCGAGAAAAACAAAATCAAGGTTTCCTTGATGTTTCGCGGTCGGGAGATCGCCCACGCCAACTTAGGCCGCGACCTTTTGGAGCGGGTCATTCGGGACGTGGCCGAGACGGGTCAGCCCGACGCCCCGCCCAAACTGGAGGGTCGGTCCATGATCATGATCCTCTCGCCCAAATCTTAAGGCGGTTTAAGCCATAAAAAACCCCGGGGGGAGCCCCCCGGGGTTTTTTAAACACTTAGGTTAGCCCTTTAGGCTTTGGCCTCGCAAGAGGGGCAAGAGGTCGAGGTCGAGCCCGGGCAGGACCCTTTGGCCTCGGTCGATCCGGACTCAGGTTTGGCGGCCCCGGTCGGGCTAGCGGCGCAAGGGGCCGGCTTTTTGGCGTAGTCAGTGGCGTACCAACCGCCGCCTTTCAGTTGGAAGCTATTAACGCTCATAAGTTTGGACAATTGACCGCCGCAGCGGGGGCAGACCGTCAAAGGCGCGTCCGAGAACTTCTGCAGGGTTTCGGTAACCTCGTGGCAGCTATGGCACTGATACTCATAGAGAGGCATTTTAGACTCCAAAAAGCAATAAGATTAATTAATTAAATCATTTAAGGGCCATTTAGGCGCCAATCAACCCCAACCTTTCGGCCCCGAAAAAAACGAACTTAGGGTCAAACAACTGGCGTCTATAAATTTAGGCGCCTTCTGTTGATTTGTCAAGGGCTAGGGGCGAATTTTTTTTCCCCTAAGGCTATATTAAAGCGTTTTATGATTGTTTTTCAAAAATCTCCCCTAAAAGCCACCGAGCCTTACCCAAATAATATACTTATTATCAAAATGAGCTCCTTAGGCGACGTTATTCACGCTTTACCGTCTTTAGCCGCTTTACGGGCTTTATACCCTAAAGCCCAGATCCACTGGGTGGTGGAGGCGGATTTAGCCCCGCTTTTGCCTGGGCCGCCCTTTTTAGACAAAATAATCGTCTTTCCCCGGGCGGAATTAAAAATTAGTTCCCCAATAAGGTTCTTTCGAGCCTTAAATGGCTTAAGGCGCCAGTTAAAAGAGGTTAGGTACGATCTTTCGATCGATTTTCAGGCTTTAGCCAAAAGCTCTTTAGTGGCCTTTTTAGCGGGGGCTCAAAAAAAGCTGGCTTACTGGGAGACCCGGGAAGGGAGCTTTTTAGTCTCTAAAGGGGTGAAAGGGCCTAACGCTAACGACCACGTGATCCAAAGGTATTTGGACGTTATCCGCTACTTAGGCCCCGTGGCCCCCAAACTGACCTTTCCTTTACCCGATTTCACCCGGGAAAAGACGTCTTTAAATAAGACCTTAAAAATTATGGGAAGTAATTCCCCCCGGGTCATCTTTTGCCCCGGGGCCAGTTGGCCCACCAAACTCTGGCCCCCGGAAAACTACGCGGCCTTAGCCGGTTTGTTGGCCAAAGAAGGGTATTCTTTGGTTTTGGCCGGGGGGCCCTTGGAAAGCGCTTTGGCTTTACGGATTAAGGCTTTGGCCCCGCGCGCGCCCATCGTCGATCTCACCGGCCAAACGGATCTAAGAGGCCTAATGGCCTTAGCCACTTTGGGTCAGCTGATCATTGGCTCGGACTCGGGCCCCACCCACGTGGCCGCGGCCACCGGTCGGCCCACCATTAGCTTATATGGGCCCAATAACCCCCAAAGGACTGGGGTTTGGGGGCCTTTGGCCCACAATATTTTAAGCCCCGCCCCGTGCGCCCCTTGCTTTAAAAAGGACTGCCCCAAGGACTTTATTTGCATGGAAAGGTTAACCGTGGAGACGGTTTTCGCCGCGGCGAAAAAAGCCTTAAACTTAACCGAAAATCACTCCTCTAAAAAAGCTTGACGCAATTGACGGCGCATGGCCGCGAGGCGCTCTTGGGCCTCCGGGACCCCTTGGCGGGCGGCTTTTTCGTACCACTCGGCGGCTAGGGCGTAATCCCGGGGGATACCCCCTAAACCCCCGGCCTCATGGTAAGCCCCCATAAAAAACTGAGCTTTCCCGAACCCCCCTTCAGCGGCTTTTTTTAGCCACAGGGCGGCTTCCTCGTAGTTTTGGGGAGAGCCTAAGCCATTGGCCTTAAAAATCCCCAAGTTAAACTGCCCCTCCAAGTTCCCGGCTAAAGCTGACCGTAAAAACCACTGGCTGGCTAAGGCCAGATCTTTGGGTAGCCCACCTAACCCTTCGGAGTAAAAAACGCCTAAGTTGTTTTGGGCCCCGGGTTCCCCGGCCGCGGCGGCTTTTTGAAACCAGCTAGCCGCGGTTTTTAGATCCCTCGAGGTCCCCAAGCCGTCGTTATAATAAACCCCCAAAGCCTCTTGGGCTTTGGGTAACCCGGCCGCGGCGGCTTTAGTCATCCAATGGAAAGCTAAAATGGGGTTAGAGGCGACAATCCGGCCTTTTTCGTACAGTAAGGCCAGTTCCCTTTGGGCTTCGGGCTCGCCGAGGTCAGCGGCTTTTTGGCAATATCCTAGGGTGACAAAGGGATCCTCAATAAACTCCCCGGGGTTTAAACCTAAGGCGCAGAGTTTGGCTACAGAGCTGGGCTCATTGTGGGCCGCGGCTTTTTGGCGCCAGAATAGGGCTTTAACCGGATCTTGAGCTAAGCCTAAACCCTCCTCGTAGATGATGGCCAGATTCTTTTGAGCCAGGTAATGGTCTTGGGCCGCGGCCAGCTCATAGTAATGGGCCGCTCGGCTAAGCGATTTTTTGATTCCTTCCCCTTGGGCGTACATCTTGGCCAACTGAGCTTGGCTTAAAGCGTGGCCTTTAACCGCGGCCCGGTAAAGCCAGGGGTAAGCTTGGCCGTAGTTAGGGTTCTTGGGGGAGCTTAAAGCTTTGGCCCATAAGCGCCACATGGCCCAAGAATGGCCAAGGTTCGCGGCTTTTTCGTATAAGCCCCAAGCCCGATGGTCGTTTTGGGCCTCCAAGCTTAAGGCTTTAGCGTAGATAACGTTAGGGTCCGGGTCTTTTCGGGTGGTCACATAAAAACTCCCCCCAAAAAGAACGAAGCTAACGATCAAGATAATCCGGCTAATTTTATCCACGGATTTTCCACCAAAGAAGGTTTATTAGTCATTATATAAGTCTTAGGGGCGAATTCCAAGGGGTCAGCGGAAAAAAAGGGGGTAAATTGGGGGACTTAGGGCCGACTTAAATCGCTTAGCTTCCGGTTAGTTAGCCATTCTAAACCCCGAGTGACGTTGGGGACGGCGATATCGGGGAGAGCTAGGGTGGGGGAGTTAAAAAGGGCGGCCTTAAAGGTGGCTGGGGAAGCTGGGTTGGCCACTAAGATAGTTCGGGCCCCCAAGCTTTGGCCCAGGGCTAAAAAGCCTAGATCTTGGCCCATAAAAAATGATTCACTTAAATTAAGCCCTAACGCTTTAGCTTTTTGACCAAAATCGCTTAAATTTTCCTGAGGTTTTTTAACGATGGGGTTATATTCCGGGCCAACCTGGTCTTGGTTACCCGCTAGAAATAGGCCGGATAAACCCCGGGCTTTAGCGGGCTCTAAAAACTTTAAGACCCGAGCGGCCACCGCTTCGGGGGTTAGGCCCAGAAAGCAAATCTTTTGGGGTCTAGGGCAGCTCCGGTTCCGGCAGGGGGCGCAGGGGACGCTTTGGCGCAAGACTAAGCTTTGGCGGCCTAAAGGCCCCGTGGCTAAAGGGTTAGTGGGGCCAAAGAGGACCGCCAGGGGGGTGTCCACGGCCCCGGCCAAATGGGCTAACCCCGAGTCATTGGCGATCAGGAGGCCGCATTTAGCTAAAACGGCTAGGGCTTCAATTAAGCTTGTTTGGCCAGCTAAGTTAAGGGCCGGGATGTCCGGGCCTAAGGCTTCCAGCGTCTCCTTAGCCGCTGGGATCTCGCTCGGCCCGCCCAAGATGACGATGGCTAGATCCAGCTCTTTAGCTAAAAGCTGAGCGATTTTGGCGAACTTGGCCGCTGGGTACCGTTTGGCCTCGCCATAAGCCGCCCCCGGGGCTAGGGCCACTAAAAACTTTGGCGGTAAATCGATTTTAAGATCCGTGGGGGCCAATAGCCGCGGCGAAACGTAGGGGGCCTTAATCCCTAAGGCCTCCAGGAGATCCAAGTAATAAAAAACCTCATGGGCCAAGCGGTTTTCCGGTTTAAGGGGGATGGCTTTTCGCAATAAAAAACTTCGCCCGTTCCGGGCGTAACCTTGGCGGTTGGGTAGGCCAGCCAGAAAAGCCAGTATGGGCCCACTAATCGCGTTGGGCAAAAAAATAGTTTTTTCGGGCTTCAGGGCCTGAAGATCTTTAATAAGTTTTAAGCGGGTCGCTAACTTTTTGTCGTCCACGAAAACTTCTTTAACCCCCGGGGCTAAGCGGTAAATCCCGCTAGTCGCGGGCGCGGAGACGACATAGATATCTTCATCGGGCGCGTCTTTATGAATGGCCCTTATGGCCGGTAAGCTTAGGACCGCGTCCCCCAGCCAGTTTAAGCCGCGAACGAGGATCGGGCTCATAAGGCCCCCTTTGGCGGTAAAAGGCTCAATAGGGTCTCCATAAACCTTTGGGGCTCCGTAAGGCGTAAAGAGGTTTCGGCCACGATTATCGGGAGATCCGAGCCCATTAGCTTCACCGCGTCTTTGTAAGTGGTCACTAAAAACTCGGCCCCTAAGTCTAAAAGATCTTGGCGGAGCGTTTGGAGGGTTTCCGGGCCAAAGGAGACGTGGTCAGGAAAGGCCCGAAAACGCCCCGGAAATAGTCCTAGCGAGGCTAATGACTGGCCAAAGCTTTTAGGGTTAGCTAGACCGCAAAAAGCCGTAAATTTCCGGTTTTGGGCCTCTTTAAGGGGCAGGGTCTTAGACGAGTTTAGATAAAAAAGATGGGTGATCATAAGCTCAGCGGCGAAACTTGGCAGATTCCAGGGGTTGGGCGGGGTCTCGGGGCTAGTGACCGCTAGGTGGGCTTTGGCCCCAGCGGCCAGGCTTTCCCGTAAAGGCCCCGCCGGGATAACCCGCCCGTTCCCAAAGGGCTGGGCCCCAGTTAAAGAAAGGATATCCACCTCGCGTTTTAAACCTAAGTGCTGAAACCCATCGTCCAAGATTAAAACGTCGGCCCCTAAGGACTCGGCTAAGCGAGCGGCTTTAACTCTTCGCTTGGCCACCACGACCGCGGCTTTAGTGGTTAAGGCTAAAAGGTAAGGCTCATCCCCAGCGTAGGTCGGGGAAACTAGGGGCCCCGCGCCTTCGGAGACTAAAACCGGATCGCCTAAGGGAAAGGCTCGTCGGCCATACCCCCGGGACAAGATGGCCGGCCGATAGCCCAAAGACAGTAAGGAGTTCGCGATATAAGCGGTTAAAGGGGTTTTGCGGTTGCCGCCCACGGTTAAGTTACCCACGGAGATCACTGGGACCCTAACTTTATGGCTGGTCAAAAAGCCGATTTCGTATAAGCGGCGGCGATAAGCGGCGAGACTAGCGTATAAGGCCCCTAAAGGCCGGAAGATAGCTGGCGGGTTAGCTAAAGAGTAAGGCAAGGTCACTGACCGAGGCTTACGCCTAAAATCTCAATGGTGGAGCGGGCCGCCCCCCGGTGCTTGGCCACAAAGTCTTGGCCCGCGGCCCCCATGCGGTTTAAGCGCTCGGGAGCGCTTAAAAGCTCGGTTAAGCGGTCCAAAAGATCTTTTTTCTCCACGATTAAGGCCCCGCCGGTTTCGGTTAGAGCCTCGTAAATCCATTTAAAGTTGTGCGATAAGGGCCCAGCGACCACGGGCCGACCCCGAACCGCCGCCTCCAAAGGGTTATGGCCCCCGCCCTCATGGTGGCCGGGCCAACTTTTGCCCACCAAGGCTAGGTCGGCTAAGGAGTAAAAGCGCTCTAGCTCCCCTAAGGTGTCTAAAATAAAGACAATGGCTTCTTGGTCCGTGGGGTTGGGGTGGGAACGGCGGGCGGTTTTTAAGGGAAAAAATTCTTGGCTCAGCCGATACGTTTGGGTGAATTTATGCCGATCCCGAGGGGCCAAAAGGAGCTTTAACCCAGGAAACTTCGTAAGTAAACTCTGGAAGATCTCCAGGATCATGAGATCCTCGCCCGCGTGAAAACTGCCGGCCACTAAGTAGCGGCCCTCGGGCCAACCAGTCTCCCTAATCAAACTTTCTCTGGCGTTAGGCCCCTCGGTCGGGGCGGCTAAATCAAACTTTAAGTTCCCGCCCACGGACAAGGTCCCGGGATCCGCCCCTAAGACGGTGAATTTTTCCCGGTCCTCCGGGGTTTGGGTGACGATGCGGTCCACGTACTTTAAAACCCGGGACCAGAAAAAGCCGACCCGTTGGTAGTTTTTAAAAGACCGAGGGCTTAAGCGAGCCGAAACTAGAGCGTTTTTGATGGACCGCTTACGACAGGCCATGAAGATCCCGGGCCAGATGTCGGTTTCCACCAAGACCAGCCAGTCGGGCTGGGTGTGCTCTAAAAAACGCCGGGTGGACAGGGAAAAATCTAAAGGCGAGGGTAAAACGATGTTATTGGGCCAGCGGTTTTTGGCCATGGCCAGCCCGGCTAAAGTGGTGGCCGAGATGATGACCTCATGCCCATCTTTTTCCAGTTCGCTAACGAGTTCGCGGGCGGCTAAAACCTCGCCCAAACTCATGGCCCAAACCCAGATCCGGCGTTTATCGCCGATCCGCGGCAAGATTTTGCCGGGCCCAATGAACCTTTGCTTTAAGGTCTTTAAGTAGAGGGGGTTCAAAATACCCCGGGTCAACCAATAGGGCGTGGCTAAAATAAAGCCTAAAGTGTATATGATGGCGTAAAGGGTTCGCATCTTAGGTTATTTTCCCGGTTATTTCGCGCCCAAAAAGTTAATTAAGGGCGAACATAATCTTTATCCCAACGACCGGAGATCGCGAAAGCAGTATATACCTTTCCGAGCGCTCGGGGCAATATGGCGAAAGGTCGGGTCGGCCTAATTATAGCTAAGTTAAGGGCTTAAGGTTTTAGGATTCCTAGTTTAGATATATATAGACTGAATAAAGCGTCTATAATTTTTAAATTGAGACAATGTTATTTAAATTAGTAGGTAAATTGGCGTAAAATATGGCTTTTAACTGGGTTTAGGGCGACCCACGGCTAAGGCCAACCCAGTGACCCCAACGAAAAAGACCACGTCATTAAAATCAATCAGCCCCAAAGCGAAGTGCGATAAACGCGGGGCCAAAGCTAAGCCTTGGGCCAAATAGGCGGCCCACGGGGGCAGGTAAGGCGCGGCCCAGCCCAAGGACCAAAGGACCGCTAAAACGCCTAAAGTGATTAAGGCCGCGGCTAAAGGGGACGGGTAGAGCGAGCCTAAGGCTAAGCCTAAGGCCACGAAGGTCGCGGCCAATAAAAAGAGCCCGAAAGCCGCGGTTAAAAGGACCGTTAAAGACCCGACCCCCATAAACCAGATGGCCACAAAGGGGAGTAAACTTAAGGCCGCAAGGAGCCACAAGGATAAAACCGCGGCCAAACCTTGGCCCCCAATGATCTCCAGGGGGCTTAAAGGCCAAGCGAGGAGCAGATCTAAGTGGCCCCCTTGGGCGTAGTTGGCCATGGCCCGCATGGTGGTTAAAGGGGACACCAAAAGAAGGACCAAGCCGAGGTTGGTTAAACCCTGGCTAAAGATGGTGAGATCGGCGCTTAACAAACGGCCCTTGGCCAACAAACCTAAGTTTAAAGCCGCGTAATCAGCCACGGAATTGTAGAAAAGCAACCCCGACAAACCCAAAAAAACCACAATGGCTAAACCGCCGGCCGGGTTGGACCAAAAGGCCCGAAACTCGGCTTTAGCTAGTTTAATAACGCATTTCCGCCTAAACTTTGGCATGTTCGCCCACTAAAGAAAGGTAACCCGCCTCCAAGTCCGGGCCCAATTCGGCCCAAAAGGGGGTGGCCACCAGTTGGCCGCCCTTTAAAATAAGAGCCCGACTAGTGACCTTAGCCGCCTCGCCAATGGCGTGGCTGGAGATCAGAACCACCCGGTCTTTGGGGAGGTGGTTTAAAAAGCGCCTTAACCTAACGACCTCGTCTGGATCCAAACTGGCCGCGGGCTCATCTAAAAGCAAAAACTTGGGCGGCCCCATTAAAGCGATGGCCAAAGCGGCTTGCCGCCTTGAGCCCAAAGAAAGTTGGCCGCTTAACCGGTTAAGTTTTAAGCTTAAGTTTAAGGCCTCGGTTAAAAGATCGATCTGCTGGGCGGCGTCAATTGGGTTAAGGCCCAAAAAAGAGGCGGTTAGCTTTAAGTGCTCTAAGACCGTTAAATCAGCCACTAAGGGGGCCCTTTCCGGAAGCCAGCCTATTAGCCCCGGGGTTTGGCGAGCGTCTTTAGGGCTTAAGCCATTAATGGCCACAGTCCCGGCGTCCGGGGCCAAAGACCCGCCAAGGAGGCGCAAAAGGGTGGTTTTGCCCGCCCCGTTAGGCCCTAATAAAGCGACCCTTTCGCCCACCGCCAAGGTTAGATCTAGGTCGCGTAAAGCTAAGGTGGAGCCAAAGTCCCGGGAAAGGCCTTTAGCCATAAGAAAAGAAGTCATAAGGGGTCAATAAATTTTGGCCAAAGGCCCAACAATCGGTTATTTTCCTTTTGGCGAATTTAAAAGGGATTAGGGCTTTACGCCCTAATCCCTTTTAGAGGGTTATTGGTTGGGGTTGTATTGTTCTGGGCTCACCCCGGGGCTGTATTTTTCCTGTAAAGTCCACCAATAGGGATCTTGGGTCAATAATTCCAAACCTAAGTTTAAGGCCTCCAGGAGCTCTTGGTTCTCCGGGTTGACCCCGTAAGCGTACTCCTCCGAGGGGATACCCGCCGAGCCGGCCACTTTAACGGCCAAATGCTTAATGACCTCGCCCGCGGAGACGGTGTTTAAAACCGTGGCCGCGATCCGCCCGTTAACCACGTCGCTGGCGGCTAGGGCCGCGGAGGCGTAAGTGGATAAGGTGTAGTTCCGGCCATTTTGGTTTTTGGCTTTTTCCATGGCCTGGGCTTCCGAGGTCCCAGCCATGACCCCGATTTTGGAGCCGCCGGTTAAGATGTCCGCCGCGCTTAAGGTGGAGTCCGACCGGACTAAGACCAGTTGATAAACTTGCCAATAAGGCCGGGTGAACTTAATGACGTTGGCCCGTTCCGGGGTGACGGACAGACCCGAGGCGATGAGGTCGATTTTTTTCTCGCGTAAACGATCGATGATTTTCGTCCACTCCACGGCCTCGTGCCGGACCTTAAAGCCCATTTTATTGGCGATCCAGTTTAAAGCCTCAATGTCAAAGCCCGTGGCCACGCCATGGTGGTCATGATAGGCGAAGGGCGGCAAATACGGGCCATAACCATTGACAAAAGTTTTACCGGCCACATCGGCCAGAAGGGGGGAGGCGGCTAATAACAGAAAAAATAATAAAGACACCAAAATTTTACGCATGGAGATCCTCCAGACCCCAATAAAAAACTACTTAGCTAAAAAGCTAAATTAGCTCCCATTCTTAATTGATTGGGGCTAAAAGGCGAAAAATTAGACTCGGGTTAAAACCACCAAAAAGGGCGCCGTCATCCTGGGGGCTTTTTCTTTGGTTAAAGGATTATATTAAAGGCTCGGCTTGAAAGCAAACATTATTTTAGTCTGGAAAATGGTTAAACCAGGTAAAAAGAGAAAAAAATTAGCGATTAAGACTAAGTTTGTCTAAAAACTGGGGAATCTCTCCAGAGCGAAAACGAGGGGGCTTTTTAGCCTTTGGGGCGCGGATCGGGGCCCCTTTAAGCCCTTAGCCGACTTTTTATTGGTTAAGGGGCCAAAAAGAAGTATAATGGCCCCCAACTGGTCAGGGACCGTTTTTTATTGGCCTAAGATCAAAAAAGACTTGTCTATTTTCCGGCTTAATCGTTAAGCCGCCTGGTTCTTTTAACCTCTTGCGAAATACAGCCAAGACCACTGATTTTCGCGGGTTACGCGTCAGCTTAGTAGAGCGCTTAAACCTAAAACAATCAGAAGTGGGCTTTTGGCGAGCGATAACTGGTTAAACCAGTTATTTAACCTCTATTTTCCCCTTCATCTAAAAAAAGCTTTTTAAGGCCGGTTAGCCCGGGCGATGGGTTTTTACGGCGTTTTTCGGGGAATTTATGGGTCGAAAAGCCTTTTGGGGCGAGCCGGGTAAAGTCGTTAATTTAGCTAATAACACACTATTTAACTAGCGTTTAATATACGGGTTTAAACAAATTAAGGAGACACATATGGAAAATTTAGCCGTGACCGAGGAACGCAAAGCCAGCTGGCTCACCAAAATAGGTTTAGCGGAGATGCTAAAAGGCGGGGTCATCATGGATGTGGTCAACGCCGAGCAAGCTCGGATCGCCGAGGAGGCCGGGGCTTCGGCGGTCATGGCCTTGGAGCGGGTCCCCGCGGACATTAGAGCCCAAGGCGGGGTGGCTCGGATGTCCGATCCCTTACTCATTAAGGAGATTCAGGACGCGGTCAGTATCCCGGTTATGGCTAAATGTCGGATTGGCCACTTGGCCGAGGCCCAGATCTTGGAGGCTTTGGCCGTGGATTTCATTGACGAAAGCGAGGTCTTAACCCCGGCTGACGACCAGTACCACGTCTATAAACATGACTTTAAGGTCCCCTTTGTTTGCGGCTGTCGCAACTTGGGCGAGGCTTTACGGCGGATTGGCGAAGGCGCGGCCATGATTCGGACTAAGGGGGAAGCCGGCACTGGCGACATCGTGGAGGCCGTCCGGCACTTACGGTCGGTGACCGGGGAAATCCGGCGGTTACGCGAGACCCCTTATGAGGAGTTAATGACCGTGGCCAAAGACTTAGGGGCCCCGTTTGATCTGGTTTTGGAAGTCGCTAAAACCGGTAAGCTCCCGGTCCCCAACTTTTCGGCGGGCGGGGTGGCCACGCCGGCCGACGCGGCCCTTATGAGGCTCTTGGGGGCTGAGGCCGTGTTTGTGGGGTCGGGGATTTTTAAGTCCAATAACCCCGCTAAAAGGGCTAAAGCCATTGTGGAGGCCGTGACCTACTATCAGGACCCCCATAAGTTGGCCGAGATTTCTATGGGTTTAGGCGAGGCCATGAGCGGGATTAGCTCAGTGACTTTAACGGAAGGGCAGCGGTTAGCTGGCCGAGGTTGGTAGTTTATGGGGAAAACCATTGGCGTTCTAGCTTTGCAAGGCGATTATTTTAAACACGCGGTCGCGGCCCAGAAAGTCGGGGCCCAAACGGTGGAGGTCCGCGAAAAGGCTGACTTGGGTAAGGTGGATGGCCTCATTATCCCCGGCGGGGAAAGCGGGGTCATGAGTAAGCTTTTGGTCCGCGATGGGTTACTGGAGCCCCTTAAAAAGTTCGCGGCCACGGGAAAACCCATTTTTGGCACCTGCGCCGGGGCCATCCTTTTATCCGCCGATATCGAGCGGTACGAGCAAACCTCCTTGGGGCTTTTAGACATCCAGGTTAAAAGAAACGGTTATGGCCGCCAGATCGAAAGCTTTGAGACCACCCTAACCGTCCCCGTTTTAGGGGATAATCCCGTGTGGGCCGTGTTTATCCGGGCCCCTGTGATCACTCGGGTGGGGGAAGGGGTGGAAGTCATGGCCACCCATAAGGGCGTTCCGGTCTTGGTGCGCCAGGGGTCGGTCATGGCCGCGACCTTCCACCCGGAGCTAACCGAGGATAGCCGGGTTCACGAGTATTTTTTAGCCCAAGTTTAAGCGGCTAGGTCGAGCTCCAGAAAGGCGTTACGCTTAAGGTGAGTTGAATATCGCCTATATTTTTTTTAATTTTGATAACCCGCGTAAATCTTATAGCCATTCGCTCGTCTTCTTAAGACGCGAATGGCTTTTTTTAGCGGGCCAAAGCTTAAGCGATCTAAAATAACTTGGCCAGAAATAAAAAAAGCCATTGGCGTTTTTACGGTTAAGGGCCTTGGTTTTTAGGTCCAGGGCGAGATAAGATCTTACCGGTGAAGCGCTTATTTTTAGTCAATATTGGTCTCTATAAGTTGTTTTATAGATATTAAAATTAATTTAAACGAATTTTTCCATGTTGTATTACTTTAGTAAATTAAAGTTAGCGTCTTTTAAACTGATCGGGCCAGCGTAGTTGGCCTTTTTACGCCGCTAAAATAGTAATAATTTTACCATAAAAGCTATATGAATTTATATTTCATGTTTAAAGAGAATAAAAGATAAGTAAAGATTTTTTGAGCGCTTTTTCCCGAAAAAAATGGGCCCACCTTGGCCCCTAGCCCCGAAAAACCCGGTCAAGTCCTTTAAATTAACCACCTTTAAGCTTCCTCCAAGGCCCGAAAAGCCAAAAATAATCAATAAGATTTAACTTGACAAGGCCCTATTTTTAATAGATAGTATCGTATCCACAAAATTTTTTTGGTTTTGGGCCAGGGGAGACCTAAGGCGGATTTCGCGCGCCGCTAGGATTATTTTGGCCATGCCCTATTTTTCTATCCAGGCCTGGCCTTTTTCCCCTAAAAGCCCTGGAGTGAGAGGAGTATTATGGAACAGAAATACGCCAATCCCACCCCATTGGGACTAATTAGTTTTGGCTTAACCACCGCTTTACTTAGTTTTAGTAACGCCGGATTCTTCCCGAGCGAAGCGGCCATCTTGGCCATGGCTTTCTTCCTAGGCGGCATAGCTCAGACCTTCGCCGGCATTATGGAGTTCTTTAGAGGCAACACCTTTGGTTGCGCGGCCTTTACGGCCTTTGGGGCTTTCTGGTTGTCCTTGTTCGGCATTACGCTCTTCCCGGTTTTGGGGTGGGCCAAGACCGAGAACATGAACTTACTGGGCGCCTGGATCGGCCTTTGGGGCTTGTACGCCTTCTTACTGACCCTGGCCATCTTCAAAGGCGGGCGGGTTCTGTCCTTCGTGTTTGTCACCTTGGTTATCGTCTTCTGGGCCCTTTCGGCTTTCTACTTCACCGGCTCCACGGCCATCTTAACCTTCGCCGGTTATTTAGGCGTCGTTTGTGGTTTATCCGCTTTCTATCTCGGCGTGGCCATTGTTTTGGACGAAACCGCGGGCAAGAAAATTCTACCGTATTAAGCTTAACGCGGTCATTGCGACTAAGGTCTAAGACCAAAAATCAGGCGACCGACTGGAACCCCCAAAAATAAGGGGTTCCAGTCGGTTGTTTATTTTTTAGGGCTAGTTTTTAGGCGAGGGATTCTAAAATGACTTTTTCCGCGATGGCTAGATCCTCCGGGGTGTCCACTTCCGGCGAGACCCCCTGGCCCACGACCACCTGGATGGCTAAACCGCGCTCTAAGATCCTGAGTTGCTCCAGGTTTTCGGCCAGCTCCAAAGGGCTGGGCGGCCACTTAACGTACTCGGTCAGAAAGCTAACCCGATAAGCGTAAAGACCAATATGCTTGTGGTGGATCCCGAGGGTATCCCGGTAAAAAGGAATGGGGGAGCGGGAAAAATAGAGGGCTCGGCCCTTTAGATCAAAAACGACTTTAACGTGATTGGGGTTAGCCACTTCCATAGGGTCGGTTAAGGGTACGGCTAAGGTGGCCACTGGGGCTAAGTTGTCTTCTAACGCTTGGGCCAATAACCCGGGGCTAAGGGGGTCTAAGCAGGGTTGATCGCCTTGGACGTTAATGACAATGTCTTTCGGGTCCAGCTTTAGAAGAGTCGCGGCCTCGGCTAAGCGGTCGCTACCGCTCCGTAAGTTATTGGAGGTTAAAAGAGCCTCGCCCCCAAAGGCGGTCACGGTTTTAAGGATCCGGTTATCGTCCGTGGCCACGTAGACCCCCGAAACTCGCGGAATTTTCCGGGCTTGGCCCCAAACCCACTCAATCATGGGTTTACCCGCTAGTTTCGCTAGAGGTTTTCCGGGAAAGCGGCTCGACTCCCACCTGGCCGGGATAATGGCCACGGTTTTGGACATAGGGCTCCTAACTTATTTTCTAAAAGGTCTAAGGATTAGTCCTTGTACCGCCAAATGGGGGACCAACCGGCTAAAACGCCTTGGCCTAAGCTAACCATGATCTCAGCTTCCGGGGGCAAGTACAGATCGACTCGAGAGCCAAAACGGATCATCCCAAAGCGCTGGCTTCTGGCTAACCACTGCCCAGGTTTAACCCAAGAGACAATCCTTCTAGCGATGAGCCCAGCGATCTGAACCATCACCACCTGGCGGTTTTTGTCATCGACTAAAACCAAGATGTTGCGTTCATTTAACTCGGAGGCCTTGTCAAAGCTGGCGTTAAAAAACCGACCGGTGTAGTATTTCTGGTCATCGATTTTAGCGTCAATGGGGGCTCGGTTAACATGGACGTTAAAGACGCTCATGAAGATGCTCACCTTGGTGGCCTTGGCTTGGGTTAAGGGGCTAATGGCCCCCTCCTCAATACGGATGATTTCGCCATCGGCCGGGGAGACGCCATAGCCTGGAGGCGGCGGGTCGCGCTGGGGATCCCGGAAAAAATAGACGGTGAAGACAAAGAGAATAAGAAAGATGACTTCTAGGCAGTTCCAATCAGCCAACCAGGAAATCAAAAAGGCCAGAAAGAAGCCCAAGATAAAGGGCAACCCTGGCCGGGCCACAAAAAGAGTGTTGTTGATGTTGTAGCCCGGTATTTTGTCCTTAAAAAACTTGTTGAACATATTTTCCCCACCTTGAATGATAAAAGGCGCGTTTTTAAATGAAGGTAAGCGTTAAGAAATCTAAACTAAGCTTAACCACACAGGATTAAAGCCTTTAAGCCAGAAATGGGTTAGCCCGCGCCCGAGAACCATAATGGGGCTAGGTCCTTAAACCCGAAAAATGTCGCGCGTAATAATGTGAAAGACCTTAAAAGCGTTGATTAGTGGGTAGTTAAGAGCTTAATACTATTTAAAAATCTTATTAATAATTAATATAATCTATTGACTTAAATTTAAAAACTATCAATTGCAAAACATATGTTTTAGGCGACTTATGCAGTTTTAAAATAGCGTGATTTACAAATTTACGATGGTTAATAAAGTTTTGTAAAGTTAATATTTGACAAAACCCTATGGTCCGCTAGAGATATTTTTAACCCAAGATCCGGTCGGAGGTCAAGAAAAAAATATTTAACCCCCTGATTTTACTGAAAAAATTTTTTAAAGCTAAAATTATATAGGTAAATTAAATTCTATGGATTTTGGAGCTTCCTCGGTTACTATTTTCGTCAACTTTACCTAATTTTAACGGGACCGGGAAGGTAAGTCAAATTTCATCGCCCCTAATTTTTCCCAATAGTTTTTTCCCAAAGTTTTGGCCCCTAATTTTTTAAAAAGGCTGGCGAAGGGTTAGGGTCTTAAGGCCTCTGGCCCCGGCCTAATAAACCCTAAAAGGGCTCTGTTAGAGGCACGAAAGATTCAATAGATATCAAAATTTTATTTGATAAGTCTATAAAAAGCTTTAATATTCTCTAAGTCAGGAAAAATTAAGCTCATCCAGCCCAGCGGCCAGGGTCGCGAGGGGCGCCGCTTGGGGCCTTGTCTTAACCAGCCTCAAGTTTTGGGTAAATATCGCCTTAACCCTTCCAGATTCTTAGGTTTTGTCCACTTTAGGGCCAATAGGGCTAAGAGGCGTTTGGCCCGTTCGGGAACGGTTCCTCTGGCCCATTTTAGGAATAATTAAAGCCATTTATTGGTTGACGTTCCTGAAAACTTTTGGTATTTTTGATCGTCAAGTCGATACATATATCCTTTTTTATTTTTCATTATATTTTGTAAAAAATAGACAGATGGAATTGAGTCTTGTTTTAAAGTCCAATAATTATTTTATAATTAAATTAACATGAGCCGGTTTTTTCTCCTTTTAATAATTTCCTTGGCCCTTTCGTTGGCCGGGCCGCTTAGTTTGGCCCGGGCGACCTCGTTCGCCCTGGTTCCCGATGTGGACTCCCTGGCTGGGCCAGGCGCGGCCAAGGCTGGCTCCGGTCAAGATCTAAGGGCCTTCCAGTTTAACGATGTCTGGGGTTATATCGATCTTAAGGCCAACATCGTTATCCCCCCGACCTTCGCCAAGGCCGCCAACTTTATAAACGCTGGGGTGGCTTTGGTGGCCAACCCCGAGGGGAAAACTGGCCTCATTGACGCCGCTGGGGCCTTTGTGGTCCAACCGGGCTTGGAATGGGGGTCGCCTGAGGAGACCTTGGATAAAACTTGCGTGGTTATCGGGCGAGTGGGGGCTTACACCGGCTCTTTGGATTGCGCGGGCCACTGGCTCTTAAAGCCCCGGCTCATTAGCGCCCAATCCTATAGCCTGGATCTCTATTCGGGTAAATACCAGGATAAATTCGGTCTTTTGTCGCTTAATGACGGGTGGCTGTTAAAGCCCGAGTACGATTTCATCACCCAAGTTGGTTTTTACGATGACCCCAGTCAAGCTCTTCTAGCCTTTAGTCAAGGCTCCAAGATGGGTCTAGTGGATTTAAAGGGCGAAGTTCTCTTCCAACCCCGTTTTGAGAGTATCGCCCAACTGGGGAAAAACCAAGATTTTTATAAGGTCAAAGTCGGGGAGAACCAAGGGGTCATTGATCTTGAGGGCCAATGGGTGGTCCCTTTAACCTCGGACGAGATCACCTTCAAAGAAAGCTTAAAAGAGATCTGGGTCAAAGGCCCCGAGGCTGAGAAGACCTTCGCTTACTCTTTGCCAAAAGGGGAAAAACGCGTCTTAACTTTGAAAGAGCTTTGGGCCAGCGTGGGGGAAAGCCAGTTTAAGCTAGCCCCGTGCGTTGTCTTAAAAACCGTGGCTAACCCGAACAATTGCGATCCCTGCGGTCGGGTTTTACCGCCCAAGTTTAAAAAAGGCGATAAAGGGTATTGCGATCACACTGGGGCCATTAAGTTCGCGGGTTATGAGGAGACCGGCGCCTACGCCGGGGTCACGGGTCGAGCTAAAGTTAAAAAAGGCGGTAAATTTGGTTTTGTGGACCCCAAAGGCCAGTTGGTTATCCCTTACCAGTATGAGATGGCCAATGATTTTACGGCTTTAGGTTTGGCCTTAGTTAAAATTAAAGGGTTTTGGGGCGTTATTAACGAAAAAGGGCGTTATGTTATCCAGCCCACCTACGATGGCGTCTCCATCAACAATAACGCTAAGTTAATAGTCGTCTGGAAAAAGGACAACTACGGCGTGTTCCGCTTAAATGGCGGTAAAGCCTTTGATCTCATCTTTGAGGATTATCGCTACGCGGACCCGCGACCGGGCCTCTGGATCAAATATAAGGGTTTATGGGGTTGGCTAGACCAACGCGCCCAATGGGTCCTTAAACCAAAGTATAATAATATTGACTATTTTGATGATAGTGGGATAATGTCCGTTTTGTATAAAAATAAATTCGCCTTAATAAACGATAAATTTGAGTTTATAGCGTATAATGATGTGGTGGACGGCCAAAATGTGGTCAAAGACCAGGCGGAGCGGGTCATCTGGACCGCTAGCCCAGCTAGCCCAGAGAAAAGCCCTCCGCCAGCCCCGGTCAGTTAGGAGCCCCTTGGTTTAATGTCCCATCAGTTAATCCATAGCGCTAGTTTAAGTCAGAGCCAGCTTCTGGAGGTTAATGGTTTAGAGTTAATCGCTAATTACGGGCTAATTAATTCTTTAATTGAAAAAGATAACCCAACTCCAGTCCGCTTAGCCGAGCCGGTTAAAAACCAGGCCGATGACCGGGTCAACTGGTTTTCCAATCTTGAGGGCCCGGTCACTCCTTTGGACAGCTTAACGCCCGAGGCCCAAAGGAATATAGACCATTTTAATTTTTTTATACAAAACGCATCGAATAGTTTAATTAATTCAGGTATAATAAAGGACAAAAAGTCTGGCGAGACCTTGTCCTGGCTCTTAAGGGCCATGACTTCTCGCGTTTATTACCAAATAGGTCAAAATATCGTGGTCGTGGGCTGGGGTTTAGGGGCCATGGTGAGCCTCCCGGTCATTAAGGAGGCCACGCCCGAGGAAGAGCCAGCTCCTAAAGCCGCCAAAGCCCCGAAAAAGGTTAAACCGCCGCCTGAGCCCCAAGCCTTGAAAAAGGTTAAGGAGCCGAAGGCCCCTAAGCCGGTTAAAGTTAAGCCTTTGGTCCCCCGAGAAGCCTTTAGGTGGGGAGTGTTTTTTCGGAAGACGGTCCTAGGTTTATTGGTCGGCCTTATCATTGGGGCCGGGCTTATTTACTTTCTTGAGCCTAGGGTTTATTCGGCCACCTACACGGTGATGTTCGGACCCAGGTTAAACGCCGCCAAATTTGACGATAACGCGGCTTATTTAGCTGAGACCCGGCGGGATCTGGCCGTGGCCAAGAGCGACTTTCAGGCTAAACGGGCCTATTGCCTCATCTTCTCCCAAGAGGACGTTTTAGCCAAAGATTATAGCTACCTAGACGGTTGCTGGGCTGATCCGGCTTTACGGTTTTTAAACGCCTACACCGGCGGTCCAGTCACCTTTAGTTTTTGTTTTAGCAAAGCCACTAACCTCGCGGAGTTCACGCTAACGAGCGAGGCTGGCCTTAGAGCTTGTAAAACCCGGGCCTCGGCCAATTACCTAAAAGATAACCTAGTGTTATCGGCGGAAGGCCCAGCCGTTTGCGACGGAAAAGGAGGCGACGCTTTTCCCCGATATGATATCCAGTGCGCGTATGGCCCTAATGGCGCTGGGGCTTCGTGCGCTTTGGTCCAGTTTGATGAGTTTAATTCAAAGTATCCCGCCGAATTCCGTATAAACCCCGAGGCTTCCGGAGCTAACGGCGGACAGTGATTGTTGGTTGATGATTTTTATTCCAGGAGAACCTAAGATGTATTTAAAAATCTTTTCCCAGACTAGAAGCAAGATAGTCTGGACCTTGTCGTTTTTGGTGGCGGTTTCGCTTCTGTCCGGCTGCGCCGGTCAGAAATTGGGCAAGCAAACCGTTGTCGTCAAACACTATCCAGAGTGCTATCGTCCCATTGACGATTTGCGGCAAGCGGCTAAGAAAGTCAATCAAGCCACCGCGGCCGGGGCTATTTTAGGGGCTATCACTGGGGCCGCCGCGGGTTACATGGAATCGGGCAATAGGACTGGGGCCATAAAGGGCGCTGTGGCTGGGGGCCTCGCCGGGGCTGGTTTAGGTTACCTCATCTCCAGCGAAGTTCAGGCCATGAACCAGGCGGAAAGGTTTAGGACTTACTTACAGGTCATGGACCAAGACGTGGGCAACATGAAGCAAGCCGTGGCCGCGGCCAAGATCGCCAACGCGTGTTATAACAAGCAGTACAAGACTTTGGCTAAAAACTATAAGGCGGGCAAGATTCCTCAGGAAGAAATGAACGAGCGTCTTAATGAGATTAAAAACGGCTCTAATGACGCTTACACCATCTTAAGGAACTACTCGGATAATTCGATGACCGCCTCCCAGACCTACGACCAAGTCATCAACATGGAAAGGGAAAGGCCTGACAAGCCCTCGCCAGCTTATATCCGGCAAATTACCCAGAAAAAGTCCGCTCACGCGGTGCAGGTCAAGACCGCCAACACCACGGCTGACCAAATTATGGCTAATATGCAAAGATACGATGATGTCTCGAGGATTAACACCTACTAAGGTCGCGTAGGATTAATCGGGGGTTTTGGCCAGGAAGAGGGTTAGGGTCAGCTCAAGACTCTCTTCCCCGGCCAGGGCCCTTTTTTTTTAAGGATCGCCTTTTGTTGACGAAACCTAAGAGATGTCTTGGGTTTAAAGGTTTTTATGGGTCAGGGAAGTCCAGTCGGAAAGCCTCCTAAACTAAAAAAACCCAAGGTCTATATTTTGGGGTTTTTCTTAGGCCTTTGTCTGGCTGGTCTAGGTTTCTGGCTTTTACACCATTTTTTCTATGTCCGGACGCTTTACCGGGCCCAGGTCCAATCAATCAACGCCGAGGGACTCCAGTCCGACAGTCTGGACCTTTTAAAGTCGGACCGGGACTTTTACCAAAAAGCCCAGTCCGGGGATGTCTGTCCTTGGCCTAGGCCAACGGATGAGGCCCCGTTTTTTCTTTTGGGCGAGCCAAAAGCGACCGCCGGGGCGGACAATAAGCCAGTGGCCGTTCGCCAAGAGGAAGCCCTGGCCAAGGTTAACCAAAACCTTTTGTTAGTCCGGGTTAAGACTTCCACCCCCAAAAAAACTAGCGCGCCTTCCCAAGGCCAGACATCCAAAGACGCCGCCCAACCCCCCCAAGGTCAGGGACAACCCGCCAAGAGCGAGGGGAACGAGCCGCCGCGAGAAAACTTAACTTTGCAAGGGGCGGGGTTTTACTGCGAGGGCGGTTTTATCGTCACCAGCCGGTCTTTAGTGGAGTCTTTGGCCCCCAACGAAACCCTAGAGGTTTTTCGCCCGGGCGTAAAAACGCCGTTTAAAGCCACGGTTCTAACGGTTAGCCAACCCGAGTCATTAAGCGACTACGCTTTGTTAAGCTTAACCGATGACTCTAACCCGCCTTTAGGGCTTACGATAACTAGCGAGATTAACCCCGAGGGCCGGGTCATGGCTTTGGGGTTCGCGGATTTTAAGCCCAAGGCCGACTTAGACCCCAAGCCCATTAACGCTTTGGGCCGGGTTAGCTCCCTTGAGTCCGACCGGGACATACCCATTATTGGCTTGACGGCTGAGGTGGACTTAGGTTACCTGGGAGGGCCTTTAATCAACCAAAAGTCCCAAGTGGTGGGGTTTTTAGCCCGGGTCGTTTTGGACCAAAAGGGCCGAGAGATACGGGTGGCTTTGGGGGCGCGGGATTTGCGGGCCTTTTTAGAGGCGACTAAGACGCCCTAAATGGGTCGGCTGGAGTCCCGGGCGGCCCTTCGCGGCTAAAATTCTGGGAGATAAGGGTGGTTCATGGTTAAAAGGCTGATAACCTCTTCGAACATGCTGGAATGTCATCTGGACACCTTTGAGGGGGTGGAGATGATTTCCCGGTATAATCTTTTTTATCGGTTGATTTCCGATGAGCTGTCCGAGGATAAGGCCCAGATCTTCGCTGAGCCCATTAAAGACTTGGACCACAACCAGGTTAACTGGTATTCCGGCTTAAACGGCGAAATAAGGTCCTATAATGGTTTATCCGATCATGATAAGCGTTACGCTAAGGATATCATCGCCGAACGGGCCATGGATTTGGACGCCTTATCCAAGCGCTTTTTAGCCTCAAACTCCCGGGACCGCCGTTTGGCTGGCGAGCTGTTGGCCAAGATCTTAGAGCGCCCAAGCCAACTAGCGATTTTCCTGGTTGGCGACCGACCGGTGGTGGCCGGTTGGGGGGTGATCTCTTCTCGGCAAGACACTTTAGCCGATGAGACGACCATCTCCAATATTTTACGGGAAAAGCTGGCCGAAAAAGCGGCCCCGCCCCCAGAGCCGGAACCGGTTCCAGCGCCCCCTAGCCCGGCCCCGTTAAAAGAGCCGGTCCCACCGCCGCCGCCGCCGGAAGTTATTCCCCCGAAAAAGGGTTGGCCCTATTTCTGGCCCGTGACCTTAACCACCTTGGCCCTTTTACTGGCGGCTCTTATATGGATCTTCTGGTGGACGGAGGCGCCCATGCTCATTCCCTTGGATCCTGAGCCCATCCCGGAGGTGGTCGAGAAACGGGAGCTGGTTATCCCGGAAGAGGCCGCCAAAAGCGGGGATTTTTCTTTCTTGGAGGGTTGCTGGGTTTCCACTTCAGAGTCTTTGGTCAACAGCGACACTGGTCTTCCGATTATGGTGAAATACTGCTTCGATAAGTCCGGTCAGGGCGCGGTCACCTTGGATGAGACGGACGCGAACGGGGTCTTCACCCAATCTTGCGTTGGTCAGGCGGACACCGTTTATAAAGATGGCGCCCTCATAATCGCCGAGAAGATCGAAAAAACTTGCCCGGGTAACCGAACTTATGAGCTGGCTATTTTGACCTGTAAACCCAGCGACAAAGATGGCGATGGTTTGAGAAAAGTTTCTTGCGTCATCTTCCAAGATAGTATTGGCGAGGATGTTGAGACGGATTTCCACCGTCTGTAGCGCGAGGTGGATTTCTCTATAGGGCTTAAAACGCCCGAAAAAGGGTCTCCTTGGCCCTTAAACGCCCCAAAGGTCTAAAGCCAAGTGGTTTTGGTTTATCGCCTCGCCCCGGGCTTATTGGCCCGTTTTACCTAATAGGCTCCAAAGGTTGATTGAATGAAGCGAAACAAGAGCTATAGCGTCATCGCTGGCGCGGCCCTCCAGTTTATTGACTACGATATCGATCTCTCCGTCCCCTTTGGCCGGGGGGATAAACCTTTGGCCAAAGCTAGAGCCGCTTTCCACGTGGGCAAAAACGCCGGCTCGGAACTGGAAAACGTTCTCATTCCCCTAAAGGAGCGGGAGGATGAGCCCGGGGTCTACGCGGACCGTTTAAAAGACCAGAACTTGCCTTTGCATTTTGAGATTGAGTATTTAAAAGCCTTTGAGTGCTTAGAGGGTCAGTGGCTACCCATTCCTTTTCTGGTGGAGACCGGCCAGTGGGACGACCATCAGCCGCGTTACGGTTATGGCCCCACCGACTGGGCTCGGGCTTACTTAACTCGATTAGGCTCGGAAGGTAGTTTACGGTACCGCTTGACCATCGTTTTTGATCCCCAAGTCGAGGCTGGCGATGGCAATATCCCGGTGGATGGGGGTTTGTTTATTTATCACGCCTTATCCGAGTCGGACGTGGCGGGCAACGCCTTTTTTAGCTTAGCCTCTCACGAGCGGGACAACTCTTGGTTTATTGATAGTCTGCCGTGGGTTAAAGAGGCCATTAAGAAAGTCTGTGAGCGCCATCGCTTAAAATACCCCCGGAAAATCATCTCGCGGCCAGCGGACGACTTTCCCGAGTACGCCTTGGACGGGCCGACCATCGCCACCGAGTACATGGCCGTTTATGAGACCTTTTTGTGGACCATTGAGAACTCCAAAGTCTTAAACCCCATCCGGGTCATTAACCCTCGCCGGGTTAAACCCATTGACGTGGATCTGGTTATCGACATCGGTAACTCCCGCTTAACTGGTGTCTTAGTGGAAACGGTCCCCCAAAGGGCCACTAGGCTAACTGATTGCTACACTTTGCAAGTTCGGGATCTTTCCTCCCCAGCCCACTCTTACTGCGAGCCCTTTGAGACCCGCGTGGAGTTCGCCGAGCCTTATTTTGGCCCAGTGGAGCTTTCTTTAAGGTCCAGGCAGCATAGCGATAGCTTTATCTGGCCTTCCACCGTGCGCTTAGGCCCGGAGGCCACCCGCTTGGGGGCCAATTCCCGGGAGGAGATGGGGCCCACGGGCATGTCCAGCCCTAAACGCTACCTTTGGGACACCAAGCAAAGGGAGTTGGAATGGCATTTAAACAACTTCTACGAGCGTCATCGGCCCGTGGAGGAGCCCGCCGTGGGCCGCGGCTCGTTTTTAATGAGCGTCAACACCGCTGGGGTTCCTTTATCCGTGGCCCGAGCCAGCGAACCCGGGTCTGGGCCGCGCACGCCCATTCCAGCGGCCATTAAGGCTGGGTACACTAAAGACGATGACATCGCCGCCTTTGAGGCTCGCTATAGCCGTAGCTCGGTGATGATGTTTCTACTAAGCGAGATCATCGCCCAGGCCTTGTCTTGCGTCAATAACCCGGTGGTTCGGGACAATCGGGAGCATCCAGACACCCCCCGAAGGCTTCAGCGGATCATTATGACCGTGCCCACGGCCATGCCCTTAGCCGAGCAGAACATTTTTAAGACCTGGGCTTACTTAGCCGTGGAAACGGTTTGGTCATCTTTAAAGTGGGACGATTACTTTAGCCCGGCCTTTCTTATGGGGCCGAAAACCGGCGAGGAGGATTTCCGGCAAAGCCCGCAAGTCCGTTGCGATTGGGACGAGGCCACTTGCACCCAGATAGTCTGGCTTTATAACGAGCTCTTCGATAAGTTCCACAATAACGCCCTGGAGCTTTTTGATCTTTTAGGCCGTCAGCGCCCCACGCCCAGCCCCCCAGGCTCCAAAGCGGGCGAAGGCCCTTTAGCTAGCTCACTAAGGATCGCCAGCGTGGACATTGGCGGCGGGACCTCGGACCTGTCCGTGACCACCTACTATATCCATAACCCGGGCCAAAGCTCACCTTTGATTAAACCGACCCAAAATTTTCGGGACGGCTTTAACGTGGCCGGCGACGATATCATGCGGAAGGTCATCGTCACCCAGTTTATTCGCAAGCTAGCCCAGGCGGCCACTGACCATGGGGTCAAGGACGCGGAAAGTTTACTGACCACTCTGTTTAAGGACACCGCGAGGATGGGGGCGGTGGCCGGCAGTCGCTCCAGCGATCAGCTACGGGGCCAGTTTGTGGCTCAAGTGGCCGCCCCAGTGGCTTTGCGCGTTTTAAAGCGTTATGAGAAAACCGACTTCACGGGCGAGGACTTTCTGTTTGAGGTCAAAGTTAGCGAGACTTTGGAGTTAACCGAAGGCGAGCCCTCGGGTTGGCTGACCCAGATCCTCCGTTACGTGGAGGAGCCTTTGCGGAACGCTGGTTGGGCCAGTTTTGATTTATTGGATTTTTCTTTCACTGTGGACGCCCGGGACGTGGACGCGGACGTCAACTTGGTCATGGGCAAGATCTTAACGGACATGGGCGAGATCATTAAGCTTTACGATTGCGATATCTTGATCTTAACCGGTCGGCCATCTTGCTGGCCAGCCATTGTCCGGGCCCCCTACGAGCGGATTTCTTTGCCCGTGGACCGGATAACCCATATGCACCGGTATAGGGTTAGCGCCGCTTACCCCTTTGTCACCCATGGCCGCATTGAGGACCCTAAAACCACGGTGGTGGTTGGGGCCATTATCTGCGCTTTGGCCGAGGGCTCACTAGAGGGCATCACCATTGACACCTCTAGTTTCGTGCCCCAGCCCATTAACCGGTTCATTGGCATGTTGGACGCCCATGGCCGCTTATCCGACGATCATGTCTGGTTTAGCGGTTTTGATTTGGACGGGGGCCAAGAGATAGAGTCCACTAGGGAAATAGATTTTAACGCCCCAGTGCCCATTGGCTTTCGGCAGCTGAACTGCTCTAGGTGGACCACCACCCGGTTGTATAGCCTAGATTATCGCTCCCCCGAGGCCCAGAAGCGGGCGGTGGGGCGGTTACCTTACAAGGTGACGGTGGAGTTCACCATGGCCGAGCGGGAGGACGAGGAGGAGATTAGGCGTCCTTCGCCCATTATCAAACGCACTGAAGGGACTTTAAAAGTCATTTCCGTATCCGATCGCGGTGGCCAAGGCTTAGCCCCGGGCACGGTGGTCATAAGGCTCCAGACTTTACGCGACGATAGCGGTTACTGGCTGGACACGGGAACCCTTTAAACCATATGACCTTAAAGAAAGGTTTAAGCTTTTATGGCTAGTTTGGAAACCCTAAAAGATATTAGTCAAAAAATCCGTAAATCCGCTTTAGCTGGGGAGAAGTGGCTGACGGACAACGAACCGGAAGTGGGTTCCCAAGAGGCCTTAAAAAAGGGCTTACGCCGCTCGGCCCGGCTGTTAAACGGCTACTCCCAAGCCGCCAGCACCAAGGCGGGGGTGGCGGTGTTTGGGCCTAGCCAGGCCGGTAAATCCACCCTCATCTCGGCTCTGGCCAAAGGGCCCACCGGATCCTTAAAGGCTGACTTTGGGGAGACGATTTTAGACTATTTAACTCAGATTAACCCGGAGGGCGGCAACGAGACCACTGGTTTAGTCACCCGGTTCTCTTTGGAGCGGCCCTTTGACCCCCCGGACAAGGATACGCCAGTCCGGCTTAAGCTTTTTACGGAAATCGACATCGTCAAGATCTTGGCCAACACCTATTACGGCGAGGCTAAAGGGGCGGTCAAGCTGGATCCTGAGATCTTCCAAAAGACCTTGGAGCCTTTAACCAAGAAACCCCCGGTCAAGAACAACTTAACCTTGGACGATATGGAGGATTTGGCGGAGTACGTTAAAGGCGTCTCCGAGTTTTCCGCGTCCGGGCCATTACTGGATAGCCACTTCTGGCCTTTGGCCGTGGGGTTAGGTTACCGATTAAGCTTAGAGGACCGGGCCACTCTTTTTAGCCTATTGTGGGGTAACGTGGGGGAGTTCACCAGCCTTTATTTGCGCTTGTATAAGGCTTTGGAGGCTTTGGGCCACGAGGAGATCGCTTTTTGCGGGTTAAACGCCTTTTACGAGCCTGAGCTAGCTAGCGACAGCCGGAAAAACAGCGTTTTGCACGTGGATCGGTTACTGGGCTTATTAAGCGACACCGGCGACCAAGTGACCGTGGTGAGCCAAAGCGGGAAAAAGGCGGCCCTTTTTCGACCGGTTTTAAGCGCTCTAATAGCTGAGATCCACGTTAAAGTCGTGGAAAAGCCGGGCGACTTTATGGATTACGCGGATATCTTGGACTTTCCGGGGTACCGGGCTCGGGAAAAGCTGACCGATATCGCGACGGAAATAAAGAACCCAGAGATCTTAAAGAAGTGCTTTTTACGCGGGAAGGTGGCTTACCTCTTTGAAAGGTACCGGTCCCGGAGCGAGATCACGGCCATGCTTTTATGCGTGGCCGAGTCGGTCCAAAACAACCCGGATCTGCCCGGGGTCATTAACGATTGGGTTAAAAGCGCCCACGGGGAGACCCCGGAGGATCGCTTGGATAAACCCATCTGCCTTTTTTTGGTTTTAACCAAGTTTGATCGGGTCCTAGAAGCCCAAGCCGGTAGCACGGATCCCGCCACCCGCTGGCTTAACCGTTATAACGCCTCGTTCTTGCAATTCTTTGGGTCCTTTGAGTGGCCCTTAGTCTGGGCGAAACGAGGGCAAACGGCCTTACCCTTTAACAACATCTTCTGGCTTTTAAACCCGACCGTGGCCAAAGCGTATTTTAAAATTGAGCCTGACCAAGTCTCCGGGGTGGATAAGGTGGTGGGCGTTAGAGAAGACCAGATCGAGAACATGGAACAGTTCCATAATGGTTATTTGGCCACGGATATCACCCGGAAACACATCAAAGACCCGGAGGCCGCTTGGCGGGCGGTGGTCAATGGCTCGGACGGTGGGGCCGCTTACATTATCGCTAGCTTAACCCCGGTTTTGGCCACGGATCTAAAACTTAACCAGTTATCCCATTTAACCAAAAGTGAGGCGCTTTTGGTGGAAAGTAATCTTAGAAATTTCTATCAAGGCGGCGATCGGGAAGAGGAAAGGGCGGTTAAACAAGCTTTGTTTAAGCGTTTAGCCGGGGTTTTCACCATTCTGCAATCCAGAAACTTAAGGTTTGGCCTGTTTTTGCGAGAGCTCATCCTGTCCGATGACGAGTGCCACGTTATTTTCTCCCAATCGTTTATGGATAACGAGTTCGCCGAGGAGGAAGAGGCCGCGGCCGCGGCCCAAGAGGAGCCGGTGGACTTGGAGTCTTTGTTGTTTGGCGAGGAGCCGAGCGATTCCCCGACTAAAGCGTCCCCCGCCCAGAAAATGAGCGATTTCGCCAGTCGCTATCGGCGGCGTTTGGAAAACGCCTGGCAAGCCCGATTGGGGGCCACCTTGGAGGAGGCCCGTTTTTCCCGGTATTACGGCTTTAGCCGGGATCTTTTGCAACAGCTCGTTTCGGAGCTGGTCCAAGGGGCTAAGCGCTTAGGCGTGATGGAGGCCATAGAAACTAGCTTACGGCAAGCTTTAAGCTACACCAACGTTAACCCGGAACGGCTATTGTGGAAGCAGAGCCGCTTGGCTTCCACCGCCTTAGGGGAGTTTATCTTATTTTTAGGGACCCCGCCGACCCGGATGTCGGAAAAAGAAAGAACCGTCAACGTTTTAGGCCGGGAGACCACCCTCTTCGCTGACCAGCCCATTGTGGGCGAGTATCCGGTTTTACCGGAAATTCAGGCCAATTTTGACCAAACTTACTTCCAAGATTGGCTGAAAGCCTTGTATCGACTCATGATGATGAATGTGGACTTCGCGGAAAAGAATTACAATATCGAGGAAAACGCTCGGTTAGGCCAGATCATCGCCGATGGGACCACGGCGAGAGCCGGTCTTTAGCCATAAAGGACGCGCATGAAAGCGACCGTTAAAAATGATGACCAAATAGGTCGGGGCCACGCTCTTTTGATTATCCGCTTCGATGAGGATGACCCTAAACCCCCGGCCGACGAGAAGTTCGCGGTCTCGGTCAAAAGTCACCCGTCTGGGACTTTTTTGCAAGCCCCAGGCGGTCAAGCCCTCTGGGTGGAGGGGGCCGAGACTTATTTTGACGTTAAAACCCGGTCCTATGAGTCCAATGAGTTGACTTTGGAGCTGGGGCCTTGGTTCACCAACGCCTTTCAGGATAATATCCACTTTTTCTACTTAAAGGGCTCTTACGCTAATTACCCGGTTCTAAAGGCCGAGACCCGTAAAGTCTGGAAGCCGCCTCGAGGCCTTGAGTCCATTGAGTTACCGGATCAAAACGCCAAGTTCGCCCAAAAACCCCCGGAGGATTTATCGACCCTGAACCGTCCGGAAAAAACCGCGCCCGCGCCCGAGCCCGCGCCAGTGGAAGTCGCCCCGATCATTGAGAGCCCGCCGCCTCCGGTCGAGGAGATCTTACCGCCACCGCCATCGCCGCCGCCAACGCCGGCTCCACTTGAGAAAAGCGAGAATAATATGGCGTCTAACTCTGATCTAGGCCGTCGACCGCCAGCTCCCCCGAGTATATCTGGCCAAAAAACTCGCCCGAGTTTAGCTGGCCAAAAAAGTGGACCCACGTCGAAAACGCCCATTTTTATCGCCCTTGGCTCTATACTCCTTTTAGTCATTGGGTTTTTGGCCTACCGTTTTCTGGGGGGAAAAGAGACTGGCGACGCTTCCACGCCTCCGCCAGAGGTGGCCGCCACCGAGACCCCGCCCGCTAAAGACGCGGCCCCGGTTGGAACGCCCTTGGAGCAAGCCCGCGAGTTATTGCGCTCTAACGCCTCGGAGGCCGATCTGTCCGCGGCTTTGGATCGGTTGGATGGTCAACCGGGGGCGGAGGACGCGGTTTTTCTGTTGGCCAGAAGGTTAGCCCCCACTTCCCCGCCCCGGCGGTTAAGGTACGCGGCCTTTTACGATCCTCTGGACACTAGGCCCAAAGGCACGGTCAAACCCAACGCCAAGTTCGCCTTTGACGAGTACGCCGAGGCCAAAAAGGCGGGGGAAGAGGCCGCGGCCAGCCGCCAAGAAGCTTTACTGGAATGGGCTAAGGCCAACGCCAAATCCGGCGATGAGGGGGCCTTAGCTCTAATGGAACTGGCCAAGAAGGGCTTTTAACGCTTAAAGGCTATAAGGACACGCGAAAATGAGGAAAATCTGCCGTCCATTATTGGTGGTTTGGTTATTAACTCTATTTATTTTGGGAGGCGTTGAGCTAGCTACGGCGGCCCAACCTCTTTTGATGCCAGGGAAGAAGACTATTTTTCAAAAGGTCATAACCCACCCCGGGGCGGCGCGTCATCAAGCCCCGGGCGGGCCAGCCCAAGACCCTCTAGTTCCTTTCTCCGTTCTGTACGTTTACGGTCGACAACTGGAAAACGGGAAATCCTGGCTTAATTGCGCGGGCAACTCCACCGGTAAAGATCTCTTCTGGTTACCGGGCGATCTGACCTCGGAATGGAAGCAGTCGTTAGCCTTAGTCTTTTCCCAGCGCGATGGGCGCCAGCCTTTGATGTTTTTTAAAAGAAAAAACGATCTGGTTAACTTGGCCTCGAGCCCGGGGATAACTAATAATCTTAAGAGTTTGGCCCAGTATTTCGCGGATTTTCGGGACTCCGGCAAAGACGCCCCGGATAACTTTCCGGTCGTGGCCATGGAGCCGGACGATGAGGAAGGGGCGGTCCCTTACAACCATTTTTACCTTATGCCCATCTTTAGTTACGATGAGCAGTTTGACGCGGTTAAGCTCCTAGAGGTTGGCTCCATTGACCCCAACGTGGACGAAAGCGAGGAGGGCGATGACGCGGAAAAGGGCGGCGGCCCGCGCGGAGCCGGCGAAAAGGGAGGCCCGCCTAAAGATCGGCCCACCACGGCCTTCGCCTTTGTCATAGACACCACCATTTCCATGGGCCCCTACATTGACCGTTGCCGGGATCTAACCCGCGACCTTTATGACAGCATTGAGGAGATGGGGCAAAGCGAAAACGTGGCTTTGGGCGTGGTGGCCTTTCGGAGTAGCGTTATCGCGAGACCCGAGATTGAGTACACGACTAGGATTATCGCCCCTTTAACCACGGCCATGAGCCGGGATGAGTTTGAGGACGCTTTGGAGGAAGTCGAGGAAGCGCAAGCCTCCACCCACGCTTACGCTGAGGACTCTTTAGCCGGGCTGAACACGGCCATCGATAAACTGGACTGGAAGCCTTACCATGGCCGGGTCATTTTCTTAATCACCGACGCTGGGCCTTTGCCCTTGGAGGATCCCTTTAACTCCATCCCGGCCACGCCGGACACTATCTTTGAGAAAGCTCGGGAAAAGAACATCCGCATCGTGACTTTGCATATTAAATCCCCAGCCGGGGTGGCCAACCATATGGCCGCGGAGCGGGCTTACTTATCTCTGTCCTTTGACACCGGCGGCGCTTCCACCTATGTGGACATTCCCGCGGATAACGCCCGGGTTGGGTCAGAGACTTTCATGGAAGTGACTGACACGATTATCGCCTTCATTGAGGAAGAGGTTTTTTCCAACGAGGAAGCGGCTCAAAGTCAGGCGGCCCCCCAAGAAAAGGTCAACCCCCGGAAAAAAAGTAACTCCAAAGCGGCCAATTTAGGGGCCATTTTGGGGCATTCTATCCGTTTGGACTACTTAGGCTCTAAGAATAAAGCCCGGGCCCCTCGGGTGGTGAAATCTTGGATACCCGATAAAGACTTGGCCAACCTGGATAAAAGCGATCCGACCCAGGTGCGGTCAGTCCAAGTGACGGTTTTGTTGACTAAAAACCAACTGAGCGCTTTAGCTCGCCAGCTCAACATCATTCTCACCAACGCGGAAAAGACCATTAGCGAGCAATCCACGGATTTCTTTAAGAATATCTTAGCCGCCTCGGCCCAGATTAGTCGCGATCCCAACCAGTTCACCTTAACCCCCTCGACCAAACTCGGGGATTTGGGGCTTTTAGGCGAGTTTTTGGAGGATCTGCCTTACAAAAGCCGCTTCATGGGCATGACTGAGGCTGACTGGTACAACATGAGCCCGGGCGAGCAGGATACCTTTGTGCGCAACATTAAGGCTTTACTTAAGTCCTACGATGACTTTGATCGGGATACGGACAAGTGGGGCAAGTTCGACCGCCAAAACGATGGCGAGTGGCTGTATCGCGTGCCGCTATCCTTGTTGCCTTAGTGGTAAACGTTAGACCGTGACTAACCCTCTTTTAAGTTTTAATGAGGTCGTTAAAAAGCGGCCCGGGGGGAGGGGCTATGAGCTTTTTATTGAGAGCTTGGCTATTTTCCCCCAAGATCGCTTGGCTTTAGTGGGCGATTCGGGCAGCGGCAAAAGCACTCTTTTAGATCTAACGGCTCTGATCTTACGGCCCGAGGCGGCCAAAGGTTTTTGGTGGCGCCAAGGGGATAAGAGCCAGGCGGATCTTTTTCGGGCTTGGGAGAAAAAAGAGGTCCATCGGTTTGAGGCCATTAGGCGCGAGGAACTGGGTTACGTTACCCAAACAGGCGGGTTATTGCCTTTTTTATCGGTTAAAGACAATATCTTATTACCAGCGAAACTTAAAAAAACTGGGCCTAAAGCTTTAACGCGCTTAAATGAGCTAACTAAAGTTTTAAAGATCCAAGATCTTTTAAATAAACCGCCCCATAAGCTCTCCGTGGGGCAACGGCAAAGGGTGGCCATCGCTAGGGCCCTTATCCATGAGCCCAGCTTGATTTTAGCCGATGAGCCCACCGCCTCTTTGGATCCGCCCACGGCTAAACTGGCTTTGGAGCTTTTATTAAACTTAAGCCAAGATCGAGCTTTAATTATTTCCACCCATAACCTGGACCTGATTAAAGATAAAGGTTTTACCATCCACCGGATAGTTTGCGAGGACGTGGACCCAAGTCAACCGGTGGTCGCTAAGTTAGAGATGGCTTAGGTTTATTAGGAGGGGCGCTCATTTTTTTGGTCACCCTAAGGCTGGCTCTTAAACGCTACGCCCACGACTATTTATTTTCCATTTGCTCGATCTTTTCCCTAGTGGCCTTTTTAGTGCCCTTATTGACGCTCTTGGGGATTAGAGACGGCATTATTGGGACTTTAACCACGCGCTTGGTGGAAAACCCAAGGAACTTAGAGCTAACGCCCCGAGGGTCCGGGGCTTTTACGGATAGTTTTTTTAACGAGGTTAGAGCCCATCCCCGGGTTGGTTTTTTGATCCCGGAAACTCGGACTTTATCGGCCACCATGAGCCTTATAAAGCCGGACTTTCCGGCCTTACGGGTGGACCTGGCCCCGACCGGGCCCAATGACCCGATCATTAAAACGGCCACCCCACCGCCGACTACGGAAAAGTTAGACGACCACTCAGTGTACTTAACTAAGATCGCGGCCCAAAAGCTGGGTTTAAAACCTGGGGACGCCATCACCGGTCGGGTGGGGCGCTTAAAAGGCGGGATCGAGGAACCGGCCACGGTGGAACTGAAGGTGGTGGGTCTAGTCCCAGAGGAAGTGGCCGGGGGCTACTTCATGTTCACGACTTTGCCCTTACTTAAGATGGTGGAAGACTATCGTAGCGGCTTTGAGGTTAAAGCTCTATCTTGGCCTGGTCGCGTTAAACCCGAGGCCCCGATTATCTACCCTCGTTTCCGTTTGTACGCCATTGATTTAGACGCGGTGGAAGAACTGAGGGCTTACTTAGGGAAAAAGGGCTTGGACATGGTCTCCAGGGCCGAGGAGATCGCCTTGGTTAGACGTTTAGATCACGCCTTTACAGTGGTCTTTTTGTCGCTTTTAGCTGTTGTCGGCGGCGGGGCCTTCGCCTCGGCGGCTAGTGGGGCGGTGGATCAGGTGGCTAAGATCCGCCGGTCTTTGGCCGTATTGGCTCTTTTAGGTTTAAGTCGAGCCCAGTTAATGCTTTTTACAGTTTTTCAGTCTATTTTGACTGGGGCTTTGGCGGTCGTTCTGGCGGAAGTTCTTTTTTGGGGCTTAAGCCAGCTTTTAAACACTTATTTTGGCGGCAATATGGGCTTGGGCGAGCGGGTTTGTCATCTTTCGCCCTATAAGCTGGCGATGGCTGGGGGAGCGGTTTTGGTTTTTATGCTGACCGCCTCCATCGCGGCTATGGCTAGTCTTTTAGATCTGGAGCCATCGGAGGGAATGCGCGATGTCTAGGCCGTGGTTTTATTTAACGCTTATCTTGGCCTTAGGGCTAGTCACGGCCTTCGGGCCTTCCGCGGACCTTTGGGCCCAGTTATCCCGGAGCGGTCAAGTTAGCCCTAAAGACGTCTATAACCCGAAGCCCGATCCAGCGGATCTGATCTATCCCATGCCGTGCGATTTGGGCATGGTTTTTAAAGCCGTCTCCTTACCGGTCAACGGGCGCTTAAAGGACGTTAAGACCTTCTTGGGGACCGAGGACAATGGGCCCAATGGCTTTTTGGACCGCAAGTACAGTACTTTTTTAGGCTCGGCTTTGTCCTTAAATGATCTACCGCCCGAACAAAAGGAAATAGCCACTAAATCCCTGGCCACGGGCCAGGATGGCCAAGTCTACGGGGACCAGATCTTTCTTTTTGGCAAGTACGAGGTCACCGTGGCCCAGTGGGAGGCCATTATGGGCTCCTGCGCCCCCATTAACGCGGACTCGGCCAAGCCCAAAACCGGGATCTCTTGGTACGAGGCTTTGATATTCACTGAAAAGTACATGACTTATCTTTTAAAAGAGCATCCTGAGGTCATGCCGACCTTTCCCGAGGACAATCGGGACGTGGGCATAGTTCGTTTGCCCACGGACGCGGAATGGGAGTACGCGGCTCGGGGCGGTCACGCGGTCTCCTCGTTGGACTTAAGAAACGAGCCCCTTTTCCCCCACGAGGGCTTCAAAGAGGCTGACTTTGGGCTTTTCATGGATGGGGTCTCCCCGCCGGCTAGCTCCCCGGGGCGGATTGGCCTTTTTCGGCCCAACCCTTTAGGGGTTTACGACACCGTGGGCAACGTGGCCGAGATGACCGGGGATCCGTTTAAAATGACCGTGGGCAGTCGACTCCACGGGGCCACGGGCGGCTTTGTCCGCAAAGGCGGGTCCTTTCGTAGCGGGTCCGCTGATATCCAACCAGGCCGTCGCTTTGAGGTGGCCCACTTTTACCGAACTGGGCCCACCGTGGCCAATGACTTGGGCTTTCGGTTGACGGTCTCGGCCGTGGCCGCCCCTGGGGGGGCCAGGTTTAAGCAGTTGTCTAAGGAATGGGAGGCTATTGGTCAAGCTCCCCAGACCGCCAGCGCCGGGGTCAATCCGGTGGAAAAACTGCGGCGCCTCATCGACGCCTCCAGCGATGAGCAAGAAAAAGCCACTTTAGAGTCTTTGCTAAACGACTTTAAGGACTTTAGCGTGGTGGTGGAACGGGAAAAGGAGGCCGCGATCCGGGCTCAATGCCAGAGCTTACTTCACGCGGCTTACAGTATAAGAAACACCGGTCGTAGGCGGCTCTTTTCGGAGATGAATTTGCGCCATGTCCGCGAGGATATGGAGAAAGTTAAGCGGGAATTGCGATCCGTTCCCGCCAACCAGAGAGAGCGGTTGAATGAAGTTATGAGTATGCTCAAACCTCGGGAAATAAGGAACCAAGAGGAAGTCGCTAACTTTGACCGGGCCATTCGCAATCAGTTTAATTACTACAAGAGCCTAATAGAGGACACCACCGAGGTTGACGGTAAAGTGTTGGATGAGCAGTTAAAGTTCGTTTTCGCGGACATCAAAGGCGATGACGTTTTTAGTCAGGAAATGCGGAAGTGCTTTGACACGGTGTATGGTCACTTGGAATTGGCCTTCCAAGGGCTACCTGACCAGATTAAAGTCGAGGATGTTTTGGACCAGGATTCAAGATCTTAGTTTTAGCGTTTAGGGGTCCTCGTAAATCCATTAAGTCTATGTTATGGTATAATTTTGTTTAATGTCCTTTCTTTAACGCCAAAGGGCTGGTTCCAGAGCTTATGAGTCTTGGGGCGGCTGAATTTGGCGGCCATAAATCAGTCTTTTAGACCAAAGAGTTACCCTATGGGTCAGAGCGTTTCCAATATTCCCAGTCCCCAGCCGAACCCCAACCAGGGAAAAGGGCCCTCTTATCTAACTGGGGCCGTGGCCGGGGCTATTTTAGCCGGGGCCCTTTTGGCCATAATTTTGGCCTTCTTCTACAATAAAGCCCTTTACCGGGCGGAAGCGGCCCAGGTTAACCCTAATAGTTTGCAAACGGCTAATATTGACGCTTTAAAAGAGGAAATAAAGCGTTATCGGGGGTTAACCGCCTTAGACATCTGCGCTAACCCCCAAGCCCGGCCAGAGCCTTTCTTTGTCCCTAGTTCCCCTAAACCGCCGGTCAGTGGAGCCTCCACGCCCGGTTTGACCCCGGGGGCGGCGGGCCAAGGTCCGGGATCTAGCGTCACCCCAACGCCTTCCGGCGGAACCAAGCCTACGCCCTCTGACAAATCGGACAAATCGGACAAATCGGATAAATCGGATAAATCGGACAAATCGGACAAATCTGGCGGTGGGCTCAAAAAAGAGTCCGGCCCAGGCGTGGACCCAGAGGCAGAGGAAGGCCACGACGCTGACGATGACGAGGATGACGACGATTCTAAAGACCTAAAAAAAGCCAATGACAACGATGGCGACGCTGACACGCAGGATCTAGTGGAAGAGGCCACGGTCCTCATTTTAGCCGCTGGCAAGAAGAGCGTCTCCATGGGCACGGGCTTTTTTATCTCGGACTCTTTGATTATGACTAACCGCCACGTCATTGACGAAGCCATTAACGGGGGTATGGTCGTGGTCACCAGTAAACACTTGGGGCGCGCCCGGGAAGCCAAAATCGTGGTTAGCACCGACGCTAAAGGGATCCGGGATTACGCGGTCTTAAGGATTGAGGACGAAGCTATAGGGGTCTCCAAGGCCTTAAAAATATCCCGGGAGGCCAAACGGGCTGAGCGGGTCAGCGCTTGGGGGTATCCAGGCTTATTGACCCAAACCGATCCCAAGATGGACGCTTTATTGGAAGGCGATCTGAGCGCCGCTCCCGAGCTAGTTTACTCGGAAGGGGTTATTAGCGTGGTCCAGGTTATGCCTGGGGGATTACCTTTAATCAGCCACACGGCTGAGGTCTCCCAAGGGAATAGCGGGGGGCCTTTAATCGGGCGGACCGGCGAAGTCATTGGGATCAACACTTTAATTCGGTATGACGGCGACAGTCTCCGTCAAGTCAACGTGGCTTTGGGCGGGAGCGATCTTCTGCTGTTTCTTTCGGAAAACCATATCCAGCTGGACTGATAAGGATAGACCATGCCCAGGCAGATGATCCACTCCTCTAACACCATGGATTATCATATTGACACCCACGATGGGGTCGAGATGATATCCCGCTATTATCTGTTTTATCAGTTAATCAGCGAAGAGTTATCCGAGGATCGAGCTCAGTTTTTAGCTGAGCCAGTCAAAAACCAAGATCGTAACTGGATAAACTGGTACACCAACCTGCCCGGGAGCGTGGTCCATTATCGGGATTTAAACCCCACGGACCAAAGGTTCGCTCGGGAAGTCTTGGTGGAGCGCGGCCAAGAGATTAAAGATCTCGCCAGCCGACTTTTACACTCCTCGGCTCGGAACCGGAAGCTCGCGGGTGAGCTTTTATTAAGCTTATTTAACCGGCCAGCCGATTGCGAAGTTTACTTAGTGGGCGGACGGCCCGTGGTGGTGAGTTGGGGGCTTAGCTCCATGGCGAGCGTTCGGGGCGGAAGTTCCGAGTCCCAAGCCTTAAGCTCCCAGTTAACCGAAAGGTCTTCGGGTAACCATCCGCGGGCCGCATCGGGTTGGCCTTTTCCTTTAGAGCCCGAGCCCCCGGCCCCGCCCGCCCCGCCCGAGCCAGTGGCGCCCCCGCCGCCGGACCCCCCGGCCCCGGTGGAGACTACCCCGGTCGCGGCCCCATCGCCGCCTCCGGTGGTTAGAACTGTGTCCGAAGTTATCCCAGTGGCTCAACCGAGTATCTGGGACCATAACTTATTTAAGATGTTCGCTGGTCTGTTATTGACCTTTGTCCTTTTGACCCTGGCTTTTTTTATCTTTTTTCCGGGGTTAAGGGTCTTTTTTGACCAGACCATTAACCCGTCCGCGGTGGACACCGCCGCCTTTGACCGCAATTCCGCGGAAGAGGAGGCCTTACGCCAGGAGCTGGAGCGGTTGCGAGCCTTATACGACCGGAATTTGGCCGCTTGCCCCGTGGAAAAACCCCCGGAAAAAGCGCCGGAGACGCCCGAGCCGCCGGTGACCCCACCGGCGGAGCCAGCCCCAGAGCCCACCCCGGAACCGGTTCCCGAGCCTTTTGAGGACCAAGAGCCGGAGGATAAAGAGCCAGAGGACCAACCTGAGGAGCCCAAGCCGGAACCCACTGGGGAGCTGGAGATCCCCGAAGACGCCTATAAGAAAAATGACGTGAGCTTTATGGAGGGTTGTTGGGAGTCGCGGGCGGAAGGGTTGATTAGCGTGGTGACGAAATTGCCCATTGTCATTAAGTATTGCTTTAACCGTAAAGGCAACGCGGTGGTCACGGTGGATGAGCATAAAGCCAATGGCGATTTTTATCAGACCTGCTCCACCACCGCCTTAGCCAACTTTGAGAAAAAGGCTTTAGTCATTAGGCAAAGAACTGGGCCGATCTGCCCCAAGGATAAATCTAAATACTCCACCTCGGTGATGATTTGCTCCCCCAAGGAGTCGGAGGGGCAAAGCGTGGCTATCTGCGTTATCCAGCAGCCGGATAGCCCGAACATCACCTCCAACTTTAGAAGAGTGGAATAGCGGTGGCGAAAGGTTTAAGCGATAACCGCCAACTCTAAACAAGAAATAAAGTTTTTTCTGGTCTAACCCCTAAAAACTATTCCTAATCTATAATTGATGGCTAACTTTAGGCTTAAAAAACTTAAAGTTAGCCACGCAATACCAAATAGGCCTTAAAGTCCGCGTTTAACGCGCTTAAGAAACTGTTTATGGTTTTTTCGGCGATGGTTTTGGCCTGATCTTTGGGGTAACCGAAGATCCCGGCGGAGATCAAGGGAAAGGCGATGGATTGGCAGTTATTTAAGAAGGCCAGTTTTAAGCTATTTTGGTAACAGTTGGCTAAAAGGTCGCTCTCGTTGTTTTGGCCGCCGCTCCAGACCGGCCCCACGGTATGGATAATATACTTGGCCGCGAGGTTAAAGCCTGGGGTAATGACCGCTTGACCGGTGGGGCACTGGCCAATGGCTTGACAAGCTTGGGTTAGCTCCTTGACCCCCGCGGCTTGGAAAATGGCCCCACAGACGCCACCTCCCATGGTCAAAGAAGAGTTAGCGGCGTTAACGATGGCGTCGGTTTTCATTTGGGTCAGATCGCCGACCACGACAATAAAAGGCATTGGATCTCCTGAAGGGAACTGACTAATTCCCGAAGGCTAAAAAGGGTAAGTTAAGGATTGGCCTCATCGGACTTTAAGGTTTCATATTTATTATAACAGATCATATTTATTTTTAAAAATAATATTTAAGCGGCTAAACGTAAAATGACATGAAATATTGATTCTTTTTTGCAATTATAGATAAATTACAATAGTAAATCACCATAATTATTTAATATAAATTAAGAGGTCTTTATACTTAAATAGACCTAAAAAGTTGTTTTATTTTTGGCCGTTTTATTGTATAATAGCTTCCAAAAGCGCTTACCCAAAAGGTGAGCCTTTCAGGTTAATGGCCCTTTTTAGGCCCCTAGAAGGCTCCTAGAAGGCTCCTAGAAGGCCCCTAAAAGGCCCCTAGAAGGCCCTAGAAGGCGCTTATAGGCTAAGACCCTGTCTTTACTATAATAGCTAAGCGTTGGCATTTTCGGCCGTTTTCGCGGCCTTTTCAACGCCTCGCTCTAAAACAACTTTCCCCCGAGGAATTATGAAAAAAATCGCTTTAGTCGTTATGGTCATCGCTCTAGCTGGTTGCGCTCTTAAAAAACCCCCGCGCGACTACACCTTTGTCATGAACACCTGGCTCGGGGCCCCGATCCAGGAGCTCTTGGAGGCCTGGGGCGAGCCAGCTTACAAATTTAACCTGACCGATGGTCGTCAGCAATACCATTGGGACCGTCTAGCCGCCGCGGTCAGCCCGGACTCGCCGGATTATGGGCCGGGCGGACGGGAGGAATCCCAACCGGGGTTAGTGACCACTGGCGAGTGCGGGGTCACGGTGACCGTGGATCCTTACCACAAAGTCGCGAGTTATAGCAAAGCCAAGCCTGGGTGCGAGCGGATGGGCCTTCCCCGAGGTCGGGACGAAAACGTTTAGGCTGATCTTAGCCTAAGGACGTCTTATGGAAAACTCAATATACCACGATTGCGCCGGGATTTTGGGTCAACACGCCCAAGACGTTTTAACGCGCATGAGTTCCATCGCCCCGGCCTTGGGGGCTTTGACTTACGAGACCGGTTCCCTTAACCGCCAGTACGCGGAGGCGGTTAAGGTCAGTTTTCGGGGCCAAGCCGGGGAAGCGGCCACTAAAGGCTACTTAATCTGGGCCTTCCACGTCTTTAAAGTGGCCCAAGAGCTGGGCCGGGACATCGCCGTGAAGATGGGCCTGGAGGCCGAGCTGGCCGGAACCCGGGAAGGGGTGGAGAACATCTTAGGCGAGACTTTAAACATCATCATTGGTCTAACCTCCTCGGACTGGTCGCAAAAGGGGCTGGACATTGTCTTTGACCCCCCGGAAAAGCTGGGGGCCCATCTTATTGACGCCATTCCGCCGGACCAAAAAGCCTTCCATGTGACCTTGACCCTGGAAAAAGGGCCGGACATTTCCATTTTTCTCCATTTCACCCAGAGTAGTTCATGAGTTTACCCCATGCGGCCTTAACCAGCCTGATTGGCGGGGCCACCATCTTTTCGTCCAGCGACCTGGTTATCACCCCCAATGACCAGGTCGTTTTCCAGATCCGGGAGCAGATCTTAAGCCAGAAAGAGGTCCTTCTAAACGTTAAGATCTGTTCCTTTGGTTTTTTGGAAAAGACCTTGGCCAAAGAGTATTGGCCGGAACTCATTGACAGTCTGGAAAGAACCTTTTTCTTAAACCACTTGGCCTTAAAACTTAGGCCAGTTTTAGATTTACCCGGATCGCCTACCCTATCGGAAACCTTTGACCTAGCCGAGCGACTGGCGGATGGCTTGGATCGTTTGCGTTTAGCGAGGCTCTCTTGGGAGACCATCGCCTCTTTAACCCCGGAAAACCTAGCCAAGGCCCTCGCGACCTTGGGTCAAGAGTATGAGACTTTTTTAGGCGAGCGGATCGACCAGTTTGGGCGGCGCGTATTGATCTTAAACGCCTTAAGCGAAGGGCGAGAGTTTAAATACCTCCAAAAGATTAAGACCATCCATTGCTACCACGCCCAAAGGCTTTCCCCGTTTGAGACGGCTTTATTAAAAGCCCTGGCCCAATCCGGTCGGACGGTCAATATCACCTTAGACACCCCTAACTGGCTCTTGGAGGCTGAGGATAGAGACATTAACCGGGCCTTTAAAAGGCTCCAGATATACCGGGACTTAGAGGATCCAGACCAGAGCTTGGTTGGTTTAAACCTTCTGACCGTGGACCCCGAGGCCCCGAACTATCCCAGCGTCCCCGAGGTTTTGCGGAAAGCCGCGGCCCAGATCTTTGGGCCGCCCTTTGAAGGCGAGGTTCCCGAGGTTAACGGGGCCATAACTATTTTAGCGGCCCCGAACCAATACCAAGAGGTGGAGGCCATAGGCCGGAGGCTTAAGCGGGCCATAGTTGAGGAAGGGGTTAGGCCCAGTCATTTGGGGGCGGTGGTTCCGCGGATCGATGAATGGCTCCCAGCCTTTATTGACGTGGGCCGACGTTTTGGCTTGGAGTTCCACTACCGTCGGGGCGAGTCTTTAAGCGACACGGGCCCGGTTCTGGCTATCATGGATCTTTTGGCTCTTTGGTCTTCCCATTGGGAGCTAAAAAGAGTCCTAAATATCTTAAGCTCACCCTATTTTGACTTTAAATTAAGCGGTATTCCCCTAGAAACTCTTTACGCGGCTGGGGTCTCGGATGACCGCCTGGGCGGAGGGTTTGAGCTTAATGTCCAGAAAGCCAATAAACAGAAAGATAACGCCCTAGAGCCCCTTTTAGAGGCGGTTAAAATTTTAAGGGAAGCTGGCTCTAGCTTAAAGCGGATCCACTCCTGGCCGATTTTTATCGCGACTTTTATGAGCTTACTGGAGCGTTTAAATTGGCCTAACTTAAAAGAAAATGACCCTAATGAGCCAGGGGCCGAGATTAGCCAGAAAGTGAGAAAGGAGTACGCGGAAAGGCTGACCCAGGAACCTTGGGCCAGAGACGAGTTTAATAAGGTTATCAACAATTTTTGTCTGGCCGTGGCCAACTCCCCGTACGCCCCGGAGCCGAGTTTAGCCACCTTTAACTTTTGGCTAAAAAAGTTGATTAATGACATAGACCGCTCCTCTAATAGCTCAACCTCAGACGGTATATGGCTATTAAATTACTATGATTTACAAGGTTTGACGTTTGAAAAACTCTATTTAATGGGGCTAAACGATTCCAGCTTTCCCGTGGCCCGGGCGGAGAACCGTTGGTGGCCAGATGAGTTTTTAAAAAGCTTAGCCAAGACCTCTTTGGGCCGGAACCTTTGGAGCGATTCTTTTGAGACTTACCAAGGGGGCGAGGAGATTTTGGCGGCGGCTTTAGGGCAAGCCCAAGAGGTGGTTCTATCTTACTCGGAAACCTCCACCGAAAAAAACGCTAAACCTCTTTTGCCCTCGCCTTTTATAGAGTCCCTAAAGGCCATGTTTCCCGATAAGACCTATTGTTACGATAAGGCCCAGTATCCTGATAAGGACTCCTGTCCCATTAAGGACACCTGTTCAGATAGAGACTTTTGTCCGGTTAAGGCCATCCCGGTGGTCAAGGCGGGCTCCTTAGAGGAAGTTAATGAGTTAAGTGACTACCGAGAGCTTTTAGTTTATCTAGCGGCGATGGGCGTAAGCGATTTAACGAATGAGCAAGTGGCCTTAATTCCCGAAAAAGATCCCCAAAGTTTGTGGGCGTCGCTTAAGGCCAGGCGTCAACCCTTAGAGCCTTTTGTCTTTAGCCCAGAATTTAGCGAACGCTTCATAAAGGCCCAAATAATGGGCCCTAAAGGGCCGGTTCTCGACCTAGCCGCTTTATCTGACTATATTTCTTGCCCTTTTAAATTTTATCTAGTTCACATTTTAAATATTTCAGTTCCGACTGAAGTTATTGATGGCTGGTCGTCTTTCGCTAGAAGCGCCTTATGTCGCCAGGCGCTGACGGATTTTTTTCGGCCTCTGACGCAAGAAGGGGCGCGGCTGGACGTTTCTTGGTCGCGATTAGAAGGGATATTTGATGATAAGGCTAACTATTTAGCTAAAATTACGCCTTTAGGTCGGGAACCGCTCTATCAGCGGGGGAAGGAAAATCTTAAAGAGAGCTTAAAGGGTTGGCGGAACCGCAAGGACGCGGCTGATTTTCAGCGGGGCGAGGTTCTGGCTTTAAACTTCACTTTTGACCAACTAGATAACGCCGACGCCCCGCCAGTGGCCTTGGGGCGGGGCAAGGCTAGCTTTCACTTAAGGGGAAGAGTTAACCGGGTTGAGAAGTTAAAGGATGAGCTTATCGTTCGGGAATACGTCATCCACCGTTCAGATCGTTACGAAAACACTAGCGATAAGCTGGACCCGGAGGCGAAAAAACTCTCGACCCCCGGGACCCACTATAGAATTCTTTTAGGGGCTTTAGCCATTCGCGAAAAATATAAAAAAGATCCCCAAGCGATAATAGAGTTTATTGAGCCCCTGGAAAGAGACGAAATCTTAATCCTCGACACCCCTTTAGACTCATTTAAAGAGTTATTGGAAGAAGCTTATGAGGCTTTACTGCGAGGGAAACCCGTAACCGAGGACGCTGATTGCGATTCCTGTCACTACCGGTCCATTTGCCCGGAAGCTAGGAATAAAGAATAAAACAGCGTTAATTTTTGCGCTATAACATGGAAAAAGCGATAAGTATGGTTAAAACGCTGGATAAAGATGAAGACAAACGGCAAGGTGAGGCGATCAGTTGCCGGGTAAACCTTTGCTTAAAGGCCGGGGCGGGCAGTGGGAAGACCACCACCTTGGTCGAGCACGTGTTAGGCTATGTGGCGGAAAATCCGTCAGAGCGCTCCATAGCTAAAATTTTAGCCATCACCTTTACGGAGAAAGCCGCGACCGAGATCCGCGAGAGGATCGGCTCCGCCTTGTGGAAACGGTATAAAGAGGCCGTTACGGCTAAGGATCGGGCGGGTCAAAAACTCTGGGATCGGGAGATCCGGACGTTTTGCCAAGCCTTTATTGGCACCATCCATGGCTACGCCATGGGTTTAATCAAAGACTACTCCTTCTATTTAAAACTCCCCCAGGACGTTACGGTCGATGACTCTTGGGCTTGGGCCGATTTGTCTGACTATTTGATTGACGCCCTGGCGGATAAAGAGCCGAACGTCTTAAAGGCGTTGGACTATATACCTTTAAACTCTTATGGGCGCCAGTTTTCCTTATCATCGGCTCTTAGCGTTATCTTAACTCGTCTTTCGGGTTGGGGGCTTAGCGGTCTTTCTTTATTAAAGACGGAAAAACCACCGCTATCCGCGCTTATTAAAGATTATAAAGACCAACGCGCGGCCCTGGCGGTGGCTTACGCCAATAATAAAAAACTAGCTAAATACGAAGAGGCATTTAGTTACTTTTTAACCGATGACGATGACGATCTTATTAAAGAGGCCAATCGGTTCGAAAAATCAGATTATGACCGTCACGCCGGCTTACTTAAGCTGACCTCCTTATTTACGCCAAAATTAAGGCTTCTGGGGAAAAGCCAGGCCAAGATTATACCGCCAGAGCGCGACGCTTGCGTCAACGCGGCCAACCTTATAACCGTTTATTTGCAAGATATATTATGCGCCGAGGTTTTAAAGCCCTTAGTGGCCTTATCGGCTAAGGTCCTTCCAGAAGTTCGCTTAAGGCGTCTAGCTCGGGGAAGTATCGACTATGACGATATCCTTTCTTTGGCTAGGGATCTACTTAGGGATAGAGCCGTAGTCAGAAACCGCGAGCGCGAGAAATGGGACTTGGTCTTAGTTGATGAGTTTCAAGACACTAACCGCTTACAAACGGATCTTTTAGCCCCCATCTTAGACCAGGAGGAAAGAGGGCTTAATTGGGGGGAACTTAATTGGGCTTTTCTTCCCTCAAAGCTCCGCGTCTTTGGGGATAGCAACCAATCCATTTACCGCTTTCGGGGAGCCGAGTCGCGGATTATGGATGATTTAGCCGAGACTTTAAAAAATCATGGGCGAACTATAAACCTAGAGATAAACTATCGTTCTCAACCTGAGTTAGTGTATTTTTTTAATACATTTTTTCGCCAAAATCTAACCACTTACACTGATCAGACTCCCAATCGAGATTCTTGTTATCCGGACCCTAAAGTCGCCTGGTTGACGGAAAACTTTAGTGGCAACTTAAACCATAAACCTTGGAAGGTTAGGCAATCTAAGATCCTGGTTATGTACCTAGCGAAGCTGTTTAGCGGAGAGGCCGGGGTCAGGGTCCAGACCAAGGAAAAAAAGGGTCAGCCGCCTGAAGAGCCCCGACTTCCTTTACCGGGGGACATTGGCCTTCTTTTTCGCTCTAGAACTCATATCGGGCTTTTTGAAAGAGCCATCATTGAGGCTGGTTATCCTTGCCACATTGTTAAAGGCTTAAGCTTTTCCGATCTGCCCGAGATCATGGGGCTAACTTCTTTTTACTGTAGTCTCATGGATTACGCGGTCGACTATTATCTATACGGTTTTTTGACTTCGTCCTTTGGCCCGGTTAGTCATAAAACCTTGGAGGCTTTAGTTTGGGCGAACGATAAGCCAGTCGCCCTATCCAGCTATTTCACTTCGGCTAGCCTAAAGTGGCCTAAGGGGATTAACCAAAAGGATCTCATAGTCTTAGACGAGATCCGCGAGCTTTACTTAGCCTTAAAACCTCTAGTTTATCGGCGGCCCACTGGGGAGATATTGGAGACCGCTTTAGAAGCCAGATACCTCTTGCCTTTGGTCGCGGGAACGGGCGGCGATGGTTTGGAGAAGGTTCGGGTTATCCAACAGTTTTTAGGGTTCGCTAAAAGTTTGCCTTATCACGATCCGCGTTTAGCCCAAAGCCCAGTGGATCAGCTCTTGGCCTTATGGGCTAACGAGTCCGCCAAAGAAAATGAGCCTGTCGCGGAAAATGAGACCGTGGGTAACGCCATTAATATCCTGACCATCCACCAGGCCAAGGGCTTGGAGTTTCCGGTGACCATCATCCCGGAAGCGGACCGTTATGATCACCACCCGGTGGATCTTTTGATTGACGATGAGGGCCATTTAGCTCTCTCTTTCCGCGACGCTAGAGGAGTCAGGTTGGAAAACTGGGAGTTTCAAGCCATTAAGGATTCTTTGGAGCGTAAAGACTATTTAGAAAGGCGTCGGCTCTTTTACGTGGCCGCGACCCGCGCTCGGGATCATTTGGTTTTGCTTGGTAAAACGCCAAGCCCTGACAGTAAGGCCTTCTTAACGCCTATAGCCACTGATTTAGCCACCGAAAAGCCTAAGTTAGCTAAATTGGTTAAAGTTCTTAACGAGTGGCCGGAAACTGTCCCCGAGGCCGCGGAAAGTGTGGCCCTTGAGTCTAAAAGCCTTAGCGAGCCGAGCCCTAAGCCAGCTTCGGTTGACCTATCGGCTAACTTAATCCAACCGCCTAGCCCTAAACCGTACCGTTACTCATCAGTGGTTAAGTTCGCGGAAAATGAGGATAACTGGCCTAACTTAGTTTCGCCCGAGGATATCTTATCCGAGGAACGCGATTACGCGGAGATCGAAGGGAAAGTGGGGCCCATAGGCCCAACCGAGGCGAGAGTCAAAGGGGTCCTTTTTCACGCTTTACTCGAGGAAACGGATTACGCTTGGGATTTAGAAAAGTATATTAATCGCCTACACTTTCTGGCTAAAAGGGAATCAGCCACTTTAACCAAAGAGGAAGCCGAGTATATCGCTGGCCGGGCCATGGCCTTCCAGGATAGCCCTTTAGGGCGGGACGCGGCGGCGGCTTTTAACGCGGGCCGGTATTTCTTTCGGGAGGAGAACTTTTGGCTCAAGGTGGTCGCGCCGGCTAAAAATGGCCCCAAGGGCTCGGAAGAGGTGACTTACATCTTGAACGGGGTTATTGATCTCTTCTTTCTCCGCGAGGATGGCCGCGGTCAGGTGGTGGACTACAAACTGGCCAAAAACAAAGGGGTTAAAGCCTACAACCGGCAGTTAGAAATCTATAAGCTAGCCTTAAGGAAGGCCGGGTTTAGTAACGAGGTTTTAGGCGAATTATGGTACGCGGAGTCTTAAACGCTATCTTGGCAACTTGGGCAAAGGCCGCGGATTTCCACGCTACCCGCGGTTAAGCTGAGGCCCAGTTCGTTTAAACGCTCAAAAATGGATAGGTATAAGCCACTATCGTTTAGCTCGGTCGTTTTCCGGCACCTTTGGCAGACAACTATGAGCGGCTGATGCTCAATCTCGCTATTTAAGCAAGCCATAAACGCGTTAATGGAACTGACCCGGTGGACAAGGGCGTTACTTTCTAGGTAGTCTAAAATACGGTAAACCGTGGCCGCGGTTATCTTAAAGCCTTTTCGCCGCGCGGCTTCCAAAATGTCATAGGCTTTGACCGGCTCTTTGGCCTCCACTAGGACGTCCAAGATGAGGCTTCTGAGTTTGGTCATAGCGGGACGCTCTTTGGTCATGGCTGTTGTTCCTTGTAGATCTCCACTTTGTCGGCTTTAATGGTGTAACCCGCCGGGCCAAACTCCGACTCAAACCGGTCCACGCTAATCTTCCCATAAACCCAGACCACATCCATGGAAAAGACGCCGGATAAGGGTTTTTCGGGTTTGACGTAGACTATCTGGTTCGGCGGCGGCGGGGGCACATGGATGCAAGCTCCAAAGTACGGGACCAGTAAAAAATCCTCGATCTCGGTTTTCTCAAAGTCCAATGGCACTACGAACCCCGGGATTTTAATAGGCCGTCCGCCTATCTTTTTATTGACCGGGGCCGCGTTCCAGCGTTTTAAAAACTCCTCCAAGGCCTTTTCCACCCGGGGGTCGTTATCGGACATCTCGTCCAGTTTAAGGTCCTCAAAAATCTGCTCCGGTTTCCACTCTGGCGGAACCAGCTCCTCCCAGATAAGCCAGTTTCTTTCGTAATAGCCGTTAACCATTTGGCCCTTGGCGTCATTAGCCTCGTCTTGAGCTTTAGCCGGGCTAGGTAAAGGGATAAGCGTAGGCCAGTAATCCTCCGCTGGCCCTTGGATGATCCCTAAGAGCAGAAATATCAGCGACACGCGGATGGCGTAGTGTTTAAACATGCGTCCTCATTAGCGTTTCTAGGCGAGTGTCAGTTAGACGTTACGGTTAAGGCCATCGGCTAGGCTAAAGAAATAAGCCCGAATGGCTGGCCCTAAGCTCGCGATGACCCCAGCCGCCAAAATTCCCCCTAAGATCCACCACTCTCGGGCGGTCGGGGGGCTTAGCTCCAGTAAGGCCCCAAAGTGGACCAAAAGGTAAGGCCCTAAAAAGGCCAAGACCCCAGCTAAGATGGCGAGGCCAATAATTAGGCCGGTTAAAGTCAGCCAAAACCCCTCCAGGGCTATAAGGAGTAAGATGTCCAAGGGGCTAGCCCCTAAAGACCGGAGGATGGCTAGCTCCCGCCTTCTTTCGCTTAACCCGGCCAGCATGGTGGCCGCAAGACCCAAAAGGCCGGTTATGGTGACTAAGATGGACACCAAAAAGAGGATCCGCTCGCCGTTTCCTAGAAGCTGAAAGATCTGGTCCATGGCCACCCCGGGCAGAACCGCCGAAAGGGCCTCCCCGGAAAAGGCGTGGATCTTTTCCTGAGCTTGAAAGATGTAACGTCGGTTTTTTAAACCCACCAGTAAGGCGGTGACGCTTTTGGGGGTTAAGTTAAACTTCCTGACGTCTTCGGCTTTAACTCTAAAGCCGGGCAAAGGAGCCCCGCCCCGCCAGTCCACGTGGATGGCTTCCATGGACTCTAAGCTAATGTATAAGCTCCGGTCCACCGGTGAGCCCGTGGGGGCTAAGATCCCCACCACGGTGAAGGGTTTGTCGTCATGGGTCCGGGGTCGGTCGCCGCCGCCATGGCTTAAAACTATTTTTTGGCCCAACTGGTAGTTCAGGCGTAAGGCCACTTCCGCCCCTAAAACCGTCTCAAAAAGCCCATTTTCCGGTCGCCCGCTAGCCACGCTTAAAGACCGGTTCCGGCGGTAGCGGTAGTGGGCTAGATAGTTCTCGTCCGTGGCCACCACCGGAAAGCCCCGGTGAAAATCGCCCATGGATAAAGGGATGACCCAAGCCACTTCCGGTAACTTGGCCACTTTTTGAACATTGTCAAAGCCAAGGTTATTGGAGGCCCCGCCTAAGTGGAAGATGGCGTATAAAACCAGCTCGGCGTGGCTACCTCGGGCCCCAACCAGTAGATCCACCCCGTAAACGCTTTGGGTGAAGCTTTCCCTAATTTGGGTTCTTAAGCGCTCCAAGCCCACCAGCAAAACCGTGGACAGAACGATGGAGAAAAGGATTAGGCCTAAGGTCCCTCGACGGTTCCAGGCGCTTTGGCCGGCTAAGAAAGCTAAGGTTTTAAGGCGGCTCACGCTGGACCATTCTTTTTAGAGGGTTTTAAGTCGCTAACCGACACTTGGGTCGTAAAGCGCGGGGCCAAAGAAGAGTCATGGCTCACAAAAAGGACGCTGGCGCCAGCTTTTTGGCACTCGGACAAGAGTAAGTCAATAAAAGCTAACCTGCGGTCCGCGTCCAAGGAGGAGGTTGGCTCATCGGCCATGATTAAAGGCGGTTGGCCTAAAAGGGCCCGGGCCGCGGCCACCCTTTGCCGCTGCCCCACGGACAAGCGGTCGGCGGGCCTTAACCAACTTTCTTTTTCCAAGTCTAAACTAGTCAATAAACTCTCCGTGGCCGCGGCCACGGAGCCAAAGGCTTTAATGGCTCGCTCTCGCCTAAAGGGAGACAAGCGGGCCGCGAGACTGACGTTGTCTTGGGCTGAAAGATAAGGCAATAAGTTAAAGCTCTGAAAAATAAGCCCGATTTTATCGCCCCTAAAGCGATCGCGTTTGGGCCCAGACAGGGCGCTTAGGGGTTGACCGTGGACGAGGATTTGACCTTCCGTGGGCGAGAGCAAACCAGCGATGAGGCTTAAAAGGGTGCTTTTGCCGCTGCCGCTGGGGCCCGCCACAAAGACCGTTTCTCCTTGGTCGATCTTAAGCCGCTCAATCGTTAGAAGAGGCTCTTGACCGGGCCACTTAAAGGTGACTCCGGTCAAGAGAACCGCGGGGATCGGCCCGGCGGGGTTATCTACCATGTGATTTTAGTCTGGCCTTTTTCCAAGGTCACGGACTTTTGGCCGCTAGGGGCGATGATCTGAGTGTCGATCCGGGTAAAGGAGGGGAATTTTTCCTGGAGCCGGGAATCGATGTCTTTTAACTCCGCCGGTTTGGCGCAGGAAAAGATGTACTCCACCAGGATATCGTTGTGCTCGCCTTCCTCGCCGTGCTCATGATCGCCTTCCTCGGCGTGCTCATGATCGCCTTCCGCGTCGTGATCGTGGTCGCCTTCATCCTCGTGATCATGGTCGCCTTCGGCGGCGTCGGCTTTGGCTTTACTGTCCTCCCGACCCTCCGGCCAAGAATTCGCGGGCAAAAGGGACGCCTCTAAAGGCGGTGAGTAGAATCTTTGGCCTTTGGGCGCGCAACCAGCGGCGGGCGTAAAGATGAAGAGGTCTTTAGGGGCGTTTAAAAGTCCGCTCATCTTCTTGACATCCTCAGTCTCCGCCGGGGTTCCAGGGGCCCTTTCAAAGGGGATGAGGTTGATTAAGGGACTATCGAGGAGCAGTTCCACCTCGTCGCCTTCAATAATAACATTGAGTTTAGCCGCCCCATGCTCATGGGGTGGATGATACTGAGCCATAACTGGGGAATAGAGGGCGAGGGCTAATATAAACCCCAGACCCAGGGCTGGAAGGAACTGACGCATGAAAATCTCCTTTTGATGGTAACCGGCGTAATTTTTAGCGAATGATATATCATATCATTAGAATGGTCAAGATATCTTAAAAGATTAGAAATTTCAAGTGGTTTCAGTCAAGCGACCCCAGAAAAAGGGAGTTTAAAGGGCGGCTCCGACTTCTAGGCTTTAAGGGGATTAGATATTTTGGCGTGATATATTGCAATTTTTAACTTTAGGCAATTAAATAAATAAATTTATATCTATTGTTCATTGTTATTAAATTTATTTATTGACAAATTAAACGCTTAAAAAAGGGGCGAACTATAGTGGAAAAGTTATTTTAAACCACCTCGACCTTAATTGTTTAGTGGTAAAACGATTTTTAGCCGTGGTTCTTTTGACCCAAAATAAACAATAAAGTTTTAGGGAAAAAGCTGGCCATTCTCATTGATGATTATGACGTGTCCATAGGCGACCGAGGACTAGCTATCCACTTGTGGCTGAGCTAGGCCTATATTGGCGAGGCGAGTGGTTGAAAGAGGAAACTTTCGCTACGCACATTTCGCTGCGCGACTCTACCGTATGCCGCCACCTATAACATAGATCTTGTGAAACGCTTACTTGGAAATGATTGTCTAATTCAACTAAAAGTAACACCTACTTTAATATTTAGATAATAATATCTGAATACTGTTTTTAATCGTCTAGCTGATTTAATGATAAATAACTTATTTAACTATATATTATAGTAAATATATATTATAAATTATTATAAACTATTACTTTTTCATTATTTACTATATCTACAAATTTAGGATCAAAATATTTCATGCGAAGACAAAATAACGCATCTGTAGAAATTAAATCGACACGTTTATTAAATTTGTTTTCTAATTCATCATTTAATTGATATAAATCTAATAAAGTGAATATATTAAAATCTGGATCGTCCATTAAAATGTCAACATCACTTTCTTCAGTCGCTTCACCTCGAGCGTAAGAGCCAAAAACCCATAATGCTTTCAAGTTATACTTGATTGCTATTGGTAATACAATAACTTTAATTTGTTCTAATGAATATATCATAACTTATATGTTAAAATTTTATATAAAATTATAGCTATTTTTATACTCATAAAATGTCATGAAAATTATTTAACTGTTTGAAATATAGCGTTATTACAGAAATAACTTAAAAGGTGGCATATATGAATAGATATACTTGATTACTGGAATGGATCAAACTATGATTACAGCGGTTTGAGTCAAGAGTTATAGTAATGTCTGAATGAGCGTTTTCTGAATGAGCGTTTGACGCAGTATTCTCATTTTCAAAAATTTCCTGTTGATTCGATAAAGAATTTATCAATTATATTAATGATTATAGAATAGTATTTAGATTCATTGGTGTTTTCGATGAAATCTTGTCTACCTACTTAAATTGTCGATAATATGATCAACTAAACTATCTTTAGATTCATTTCTCCAGTTCGGTAACCAAATTGACAAGTAGTCTATTATTATACTCAGAGTCAAAAGGATTTTCCACTTCCACCCAGAAATCGGTATGTTCCCTAAAACAATTTCTTTTAGCGAAAACCGTTCGTTAGGCGACAACAGTTAGCCGACAATAGGTGGCCCCTTAATCTCCTTCATTAGGCCAGAAGCCAACATTTAGGCTAAGAGGCGAAGGAATTTAAGTCCTCGGACTGGGGATCCCCAAAGGACGAGCGGGGCCAACAGATAAGGAAGCGCCTGGTGAAAGGGAGCGAATTGGCGGCAATATAGTGGCCAAAAAAGTTACGCGCCCAAAGATTGAAAAGCGCCGACTTAACGTTCTGGCCAGTCCATCTCCATTAAGCCCTCCTGGAACTCTTCTTCAGTCAGCCTGGCGATCTTTATGACCACAGAGCGCTCCAGTTGGGTCGCGTTCAGAAATTCTAAGGCCAGGCGAAGTTTCTCCTTGAGCTCCCCTCGCTAATTCCCTCTTCCTTCGCCTTTTTAAGCGTAACTCGCTCCCGAAAAATGGCTATACCGCGAGCCAATTGGCTCTCTTGAAATTCTTAAGAAGCCGTTACCGCGTAATCCACGTCAATTACCTCCATGATTTCCGGAACGCCTGTCGCTTTAAACTGTTTAAGGTCGGCGACCGTCTTGGCCTTTAACAGGTGGAACAACAAACTCAGGCGGTCTATTTTTGGAAATCGTGTGGAGGATAGCGAGTATTGTCTAAAAAAAGATAGCTTGTTTGGTCCTCGATTTGATAATCAAGCTGTCCAGGCGTAGCGTTCAAGGCGCGGAAAGATATACTTCTGAAGATGACTAGTAGGAAAAAAAGGACCAGGCTGGGAGGGTCCAGGGTCGGGGCCGAGTAAGCTAACCCGACCAGGACGGCGCCTTGCTGGACAAAGGTCCTGGAGATCATAGACAAAATCTTTTATCAGCTTTTAGACATATTTAGCCGCCACTGACAGAAATCGCGTTATTAAGCTTTTGGCAACTCAAAAAAAGTAAAACGAATCTTGTCAGTCATAAGTTCATGTCACTTAGTTTAGAGTAAAGTAAAATTCGACTGAAATTCGTTATTATTTAAAAGATTTAAATCCATGGATGCCAATAAAAGCCACTTTAGAAAGCTCAATATAGTCATGGCCAGTAAATAGAGAACCGCCAAATATCCTAGACCAATAATACCAAGCGCTAGGGGAAGTATCCTTCGTTCACTACCTGGACTTCAAGCTCGACAATTCGACCGTGAGCGTCCATTTTAACATCGAACCGGCGGAACTTCTCGCCGTATACTTTTGGAGCCATTTTAAGGATTGGTCTATCTTGCCGCGGTATGTTATACGATATTGCGGAATTTAGGTTGGATAGGCCCCTTAAACTAAACTGGCCCAAGCTCACAAGACCACGTCCAAAGTGGAACTCCGGGCGTTTAAGTAATCAACTTCCTCGTCAGCTTGGTTAAACTCTTTCCGTTCGCCACCGTCCACTGGCGGGGATTTTTTCCGTTCGCCGCCTGGGGACGCGGCCACCGGGGCCTCGATGGAAGACCGGGTCACGGGCCGCTCAATTTTTTTCTGTTTTAAGTAACCCATAAGCTCGCTGGAGATAAACATGGGGGCCTCCTTTCGGGACGATCTCCCTTAGGATCCTTATCGGACAGAGGCCAGGTTAACTTTAGCCAAACCTAAAAATAATTTTGGCTTTGGCTCTGGGTGGCCTTCAGTTCTCCGCGAGGCCAGGGGTTGAGACTGGCCAAACTAGTTTGTTCAACATTTATTAGTGATATTTAGGTTTTATTTAAATATAGATATTCTTTAAAACTGTATGCAATTATATAAATAATTTAAATCATAACGCTAGTTAATAACTTATTGTGGGTATAGCGTTGACCTCACAAGCGGACGCTCTCCGCGGACAACTCCCCTATGAACGGAGAACATTCCCACGCGACTGACATCTGACCGTCAAATGGATTATTAGCCGTAAGGTTCAGTTCGGAGGCCGCTAGATCCTCCAGGGCCGGAGGCGACTTTATTAAAGTCTCTTTGGCCAAAAGAGACTTTAAACCGACTTTTAGCTAACGGAGGCGTCGTCTGGTAAAGTCTAACCTGTATCCTGGGTTTGGTCAGAACTTTCTTTATGGACAAAACTAGAGTCATATCGGGGCTCCCATTCAGGTCGGAGTCGTTTTCCCTCGATTTAGGGCTTTGACCTGGAGAGCCAGCGACATTTGATGTTTTTAGGGGCTTGATGGCCAGAAATAAAATAAGAATTTCGGTTAATTTACCCGCGAAACTCAGTTTAGAAAATAATACTTGACAGGCGCTTTAAGCTACGCTAGTATAAATATTCAGTTGAGTGGACCTGGAAGATTATTGGCTAGCCAAAAGTGTGGGAAGATGAATCACCTTTAAGATAGATCATGGCCAAATATTATTGGGATTGGTTTTTGAGCGCTGGATGGGGTGAATGTCAGAAGGGCGATTGGCTTTTACCTTTAATTTTCTGATTTACCACCGCTGGAAAAAGATAGTGGTAATAACATAAAGGGTCAAAGGGTAACTAAAATGGGACAAAGGTATCGCGCCACTATCTATGATATTGACGATATGACTCGCTTCATGATAGACGCTGATAAGTTCGACGCTAACTGTTATTCATTCAGCGCCGCTGTCGTCTGCGCTCACTATCTTTTACGTCAGAAGTCACATCGGGTCATGTGGTTCGGTGATTACGCCATTGCGGATAAAGGTTTGAAGTATTTCTCAGGAATGTCAGATTTGCTTGGTATATCCGCTTGCGTAAAGGACGAGGAAGATCTTCTTGAGTGTGATGCGTCTGATGATGATAGTCGCGCGAAATTACAATTTATTCGGGAAAACTACAAGCGTTGGCGTTCAATCAATATTTATTATAAGGCAATGGCGTATTTTAACTATGATGATAATCGTAGCGTCTCTTATTCGGGTTTTCTGTTAAACCATTCCCAAAAGCTGGCGATTAATCTTGCGGACTACCTACAGCGATCGTTGTCAATGCTCGGACGTGACTTTTTGGGGGCCGTTGATTTAATTCCTGTATTAACTGTATCGGGTGGAGGAGCCGATATGGCCTTTTTTGAGGGAATTTCTTGGGACACTACGGAAAAACTTGCCCAACAATGGCGAGGAGATTCGCTCCAAATCGTTGATGAGCCTCCAACTAATTATCCAATCATCAATTGCTGTTTCGCTGATATCTGGGGCCGGGCAAAAGCCTGCCGAAGTTTGTACGGGGTTGACAGTTCTAATTATATACTTGGTGATAAAAATGGTAATCGCTATGAATGCGCTAATAGTTATATTTCATTTTTTCATCGAGGGCCGCGCCATCAAGTTCAAGTTGAATTTAAAGAAAATGATATTCTTTATAATGCGAAGATTGTACCCGAATGAAGTGACTCTTAACTTTGAAATGGCTTAAATATTTAACCTCTATGATTACGGCCATTAATGATTTAATTTCCTTAATTTTTCCATGATTATCAGTTTCTATATAGCCTAAATCAGCTAGTTTTTATTTATTCGGTCTTTATTGACGCTGTGATCCAATCGAGGTAAGTCTTGTAGACGGGGATTATTGTTTCAACAGCCCAAAGTGTAGGATGATGAATCCCCTTGGGGATAGAACATGGCCAAATATTATTGGAATTGGTTTTTGAGCGGTGGATGGGGCGAAGGTCTGAATGGCGATTGGCTTTCACCAATAATTTTCTGATTTACCACCGCTGGAAAAAGATAGTGGTAATAACATAAAGGGTCAAAGGGAATCTAAAATGGGACAAATTTTTTGCGCCACTATCTATGATATTGAAGAAATGACCCGCTTCTTGATGGTCGCTGATAAGTTCCACGCTAACTGTTATTCATTCAGCGCCGCTGTCGTCTGCGCTCACTATCTTTTACGTCAGAAGACACATCGGGTCATGTGGTTCGGTGATTTTGCCATTGCGGAAGACGGTTTGAAGTATTTCTCAGGAACGTCAGATTTGCTTGGTATATCCGCTTGCATTACGAACGATGATGATTTTCTTGAGAGTGATGTATCTGATGAGGATAGTCGCGCGAAACTACAATTTATACGGGAAAACTACAAGCGTTGGCGTTCAATCAATATTTATAATAAGGCAATGGAATATTTTAACTATGATAAAAATCGTAGCGTTTTGTATTCTGGTTTTCTGTTAAACCATACCAAAAAGCTGGCTATTAATCTTACGGACTACCTACAGCGATCGTTGTCAATGTTCGGACGTGATTTTTTGGGGGCCATTGATTTAATTCCTGTATTAACTGAAACGGGTGGAGGAGCCACTATGGCCTTTTTTGAGGGAATTTCTTGGGATACTACGGAAGAACTTACAGCGAAATGGCGAGGAGATTCGCTCCAAATCGTTGATGAGCCTCCAACTGATTATCAAATCATCAATTGCTGTTTCGCTGATATCTGGGGCCGGGCAAAAGCCTGCCGATGCCTGTACGGAGTTGACAGTTCAAATTATATACTTGGTGATAAAAATGGTAATCGCTATTAATGCGCTAATTTTAATATTTTATTTTTTAATCGAGGGTCGCGCCGTCAAGTTAAAGTTAAATTTACCGAAAATAAAATTCTTTATAATGCGAAGATTGTACCAGAATTGAAATGACTCTTAACTTTGAAATGGCTTAAATATTAAACCTCTATGATTACGGCCATTAATGATTTAATTTCCTTGATTTTTCCATGATTATCAGTTTCTATATAGCCTAAATCAGTTAGTTTTTTTTATTCGGTCTTTATTGACGCTGTGATCCAGCGGTTCGTTCTTTTGATATTTCTGACAAGACTGAATCAAGGACGACTTAATATCCTGTGGAGAATCGTGAAAATTTATCTAACTAGAAAAAGGCCCAGCGTCCTCCAGAGGCTATGACGTCTCTGGAGGACAACCTGGCCTATAGCTAACTTAAGACGTCCGGGAGCGAAAGCGCTCGTGGGGGTTTTCTTGGGACACATGCAATAGATCGTGGGCTTTACTGGAGCCGGGCTCGTTCAAGTATTCTTGGTACAGGGCGATAACCTCCGGGTTCTCGTGGCTTTTCCGGATGGCTTGGTTCCGGTCGTCAGCGTAAAGGCCCTTAACCCGCTTTAACCGAAAGTCCATTTCCCGACTGATGGGCTGACCGCCACCGGCCACGCAGCCGCCAGGGCAAGCCATAACCTCAATAAAAGACCAGCCATTGGGGTTACCGGCTTTAATGGTTTCCATGACCTTTCGGGCGTTGCCGAGACCGTGGGCGATGGCCACTTTAATCTTGGCTGGGCCCAGATCCACTTCCGCCTCTCTCACGCCGCCCAGGCCCCGGATCTCTTTGAACTCCACCTCAGCTAAAGGTTTGCGGCTTAAAGTTTCGTAAGCGGTCCGTAAAGCGGCTTCCATGACCCCGCCGGTCAACCCGAAGATGGTCGCGGCCCCGGTGGAGGCCCCCATGATAGGATCGTAGGGCTCTTCTTTGATGGAACTAAGGTTGATCCCACTGGATTTTAAGGCTAAAGCTAACTCTCTAGTGGTTAAGACACAATCCACGTCCGAGTAACCGCTGGAGCTCATTTCTGGCCGTAACCGCTCAAACTTCTTGGCCACGCAGGGCATGATGGCGACGGAGAAGATGTTTTTAGGGTCGAGCCCAGCTTTTTCGGCGTAATAGGTCTTGACCAGCGCCCCAAAGATCTGCTGGGGGCTTTTAGCGGTGGAGTGAAGCTCTTTCATCTCCGGGTAGAACATCTCTAAAAAATTGATCCACCCTGGTGAGCAACTGGTGATCATAGGAAGTTTTTCGCCTTTTTCTAAGCGGCGGATAAACTCGGTGGCTTCTTCCATGATAGTGACATCGGCCGAGAAGTTGGTGTCCAAAACCCGGTCAAAACCTAAGCGCCGTAAAGCGGCCACCATCTTACCAGTGATTATGGTCCCCGGCTCCATTCCAAAAGGCTCCCCTAAAGCCACCCGAGTGGCCGGGGCCGTCTGGACGATGACGGTTTTTTCGGGATCGTTAATGGCCGCCAAAACCGTGTCAGTGTCATCTTTAACGGTAATGGCCCCCACTGGGCAGACCACCGAGCATTGACCGCATAAAACGCACTGGATTTCCCCTAAGCCGTGGCCAAAGGCCGTGGAGACAATGGAGCTAAAGCCCCGGTTAGCGAAGGTGTAGACCGAGCAAGTCTGGATGTCGGCGCAGAACCGGACGCAGCGACCGCATAAGACGCATTTATTGGGGTCCCGGATAAGACTCGGGGAAGTCTCATCTAAATCCCACTCGGGTTTGGCCTTATCAAACCGCACTTCCCTAATCCCTAGGTCCAACGCTAAGGCTTGAAGCTCACAGGATTGGTTACGGGCGCAGGTAAAGCAGTCTTTAGGGTGGTTGGCTAACAGAAGTTCCACCACTAGACGCCTCGCTTCCCTAGCTTTGGGGGAGTTGGTCTTAATAACCAGCCCCGCGGAGACCGGGGTGGAGCAAGCGGCTAAGAGCGTCTTGGCCCCCACGGCCTCCACCAAACAGACCCGGCAGCCGCCGTAGGGTTTAACGTCAAAGTGGTGACAGAGGGTGGGGATGGTGACACCGACCATTTTAGCGGCTCCCCAAATATTGACCCCTTCTGGCGCGGAAACGGTTAAACCATCGATGGTTAATGTGACATTAGAGCCCATGGGTCACCTCATTTCTTAAAAATGGCCGTGTTTTTGCGGCAGGCCCTAAGGCAAGCCCCGCACTTGACGCATTTAATAACGTCAATGGAGTGGGGTCTTTTGGGGGATCCATCAATGGCTTGGACCGGGCACTTTTTCCGGCAAGCCCCACATCCCACGCAGCGGTCCGGGTCAATCCAGTAGTAGATGAGATCCGGGCAGTAATGGGCTGGGCACCTTTTTTCATAGATGTGGGCCTTATACTCTTCCCGAAAGTGGGTTAGGGTGGACAAAACAGGGTTAGGGGCCGTCTGGCCCAGACCGCATAAGGCCGAGATCTTGATGTTGCGGGCTAGCTCCTCTAGTAACTCAATGTCCCCAGCTTTACCGTGACCCTTAGTGATAGCGCTTAAAATGTCCAGCATGCGGGTGGTTCCCTCGCGGCAGGGGGTGCATTTACCGCAACTTTCATCGCGCACAAAAGACAAAAAGAAGTGGGCCAAGGCCACCATGCAGGAATCTTCGTCCACCACCACTAAGCCCCCGGAGCCCATCATGGCCCCAGCCTCAATTAATGAGTCGTAATCCACTGGCCGATCGATCATGGACTCCGGTAAACAGCCGCCCGAGGGGCCGCCGATCTGGACGGCCTTAAACGGTTTGTC